>NZ_JBSFDD010000019.1:0-155868 GCF_053593715.1 Streptomyces sp. NPDC002125
GGAGACCACCTCACTATCGATGTCCTGCGGTACCCGGGCTCCAGCCTTCCGCCCGGGCGATCCTGATGGCGCCTGGCTCCTCCGTTCTTCCCTCGGTGATCAACTACGTACTCCTGGTACTGCGAACTGCCCAGCGGCCTGTGACAGCGCCACTCTTCGGCAGCCAGCCCCGTCGCCCGTCCTGCGTCTGCTCTGGCTTAGAACCCCACTGCCGAAACTTCCCGGTGCGCGCGTCCGCAGCCGACGCCTTCACCGAGGTACCGCTCACTGACTTTCACTGCTGGGTACTGCCGTCCTGCACTTACGGGTACTCCGTCAACTGCGGTACTGCTCACGGCGGCCCCTGATCACTGCGGGCCACCCGGTCCGGTCGCCAGTCCCGTCGCCGTCCTGCAACAACCCTGGCTTCGATACTCCGCTACCGCACCGTTCCTGCCAACTGCGACTTCGGTACTGCTGCCTGGCAGTTCGTCTCTGCCAGGCCCTGCCGACTTCCTGGGTTACGAGAGAAACCATAACCAGGCCACCACCCAATGTCTACTCCAGCCACCATAGATTTTCGTGTGTTCGGCGATGAGGCAATCGAACTCGAACAGCGATGGCACAGGGTTGGCGGACCACACGCCGGGCACGAGCACCGCGCTCACCGTCGTACCCGCGCGATCCGCGACGTCCGTCGCCGTCACATGCGACAGCGCCCGGGACTTCCTCGCGGGTCTCGTGGATCCGATCCCGGCCGAGGCCGCCGACATCGTGGTCCTGGTCGTCCCGGAGCTCGCCACCAACGCCCTGCGCCACGGCGGCGGCAGCTGCACCCTGGAACTTCCGGGGGACCATCCCCGCGGGCGAGGGGAGCACACACCCTCCAGCTTGAACGGGGGCAGGGTGGCGGGACCATCCCCGCGGGCGCGGGGAGCACTTCACCGCCGAGGTCCGCTTCGACGGAGCGCAGGGACCATCCCCGCGGGCGCGGGGAGCACGGTACTGCGGTGAACGTGTAGTGCGCGGTGTCGGGACCATCCCCGCGGGCGAGGGGAGCACTCCTGCACGGCGACCGACAGGTTCTTGCACATGGGACCATCCCCGCGGGCGCGGGGAGCACGCCACCACCAACACCCTGCCCGTCACTGCGCAGGGACCATCCCCGCGGGCGCGGGGAGCACAGACAGGACCGCGAGCGGGACCAACCCGAGCGCGGGACCATCCCCGCGGGCGCGGGGAGCACGAGGCCACCAGCACCGCCACCGCCCGGGGCCTGGGACCATCCCCGCGGGCGCGGGGAGCACTCTTGCTGAACTGCGAGTTTGTCATCCGAGAGAGTCGTTCTGCATAACTTTCGCCGAATCCGGCAAAATACGCCTTTCGGCTTTAATGGCATCCCGAACACTGCTCATCTGTCACTGCGGCTTGAGGTCATCACTGCCCTCCAGCCCGGCAGAGATCGCCTGGAACTCCGCCTGATTCAGCCCGTCAGGACCGGCTACTCCCACCCGTGCTCCGTGAGCGCCCCGTCGCCCTCCAGGTAGGCGAGGAGCCCCTTCTCCGGGTATTCGATGATGTCCTCGGGCAGTTCGTGCACGCTGAACCACTCCAGGCCGAGGCACTTCTCCGGTTCCCTGTTGACGGGCTCCCCGCTCCACCGGGTGGCTTCGAAGAAGAAGCCGATCCGTTCGACTTCGGCGCTCTGGCGGTGGTGCACCACGTGCACCATCCGCAGGTGCGCCGGGTCGACCGTCACGCCGGTCTCCTCCAGCAACTCGCGGGCGGCCCCGGCTCGCAGGGGTTCGCCCTGGTCGAGCTTGCCCGAGGGCATGTGCCAGCGGCCGTAGCCGTAGGGGCCGCCGCGCTGGGAGAACAGCAGCTTGTCGCCCGCGCGCAGGAGGACGTGGGTGTCGATGACGGGTTCTGCGAGTGGTTCCGGTGTCATGGTCCCTGAGATGGTGTCGACTGCGGTGAAGCAGCCGACGCTATCGATGATCCGGGGACCGCGTCGGCGATTGCGGCAGCGACCTCCGTCGGGGTGACTTCACCGGTGTTCACGACGAGCACCCTCACACCCGCCGTCACCAAGGTCTCAGCCGCCTCCGTGTAGAGGGCGACCTCGCGGCGGGGTGCGGTCGGGTCACGGTGGAAACGGTTCTGCGGGCCGCGCGCGGCTATCCGTTCGGCGATGAGGGCGGGGTCCGCCGTCAGGATGACCGCCAGGTCCGGCATCAGCACGTTCGCGTTCAGGTCCAGCAGGAACTTCAGCGGCACCCCGTCGAGCTGCTGCATGACGAGCGTCGAGGCGACGTACCGGTCGCTGATCACGGTGTCGCCGGCGCCCAGCCGGGGCCTGATCTCGTGCTCGGCGTGCTCGTACCGGTCGGCCGCGACCAGGCACGCCAGGGCGTGGCCCCGGATGTGGCTGAAGTGGGCGCTGATGAAGCGGCCCAGGTCGCTGGTGGTCGGCTCCACGGTGCGGTGTACGGGAACGCCCCGGCCGGCCAGCTCCGTGTGCAGGGCGTCGATGGTGGTGGACTTCCCCACGCCGCTCGGGCCGTCGACCGTGATGAACGCCCCGCGTCCCGGCGTCACGCCGCGGCTCCCTGGGTGGTCTGGTTGCGCTGGTGCTGCTCTCGCGTGAGCGCGGCAAGGGTGGAGCGGACCTCGGGCAGTGGGACGTCGCCGAACTGGATGCCGACCGAGAAGTTGAACTCGTCGCGCTGGCGCATGGACTCGTCGGCGCCGTCGGCGGTGAGGTCGACGGCGCCGTAGGCCAGGAGATCGTCGGGCCTGTGGCCGGCGTCGGTGAGGGTCGTCCAGATCGGTGTTCCGGGGTAGGGCCGGAACTCGAACACGCTCGCGCGTACGTCTCCCGGACTGCTGTCGGCGATTGCCCAGAGGCGGTGGATGTGGCGGACGGTCGCCGCGAGGTCGTCGTGGGACTCGCCGGGGAACCCGAGGATGAAGTACCCCTTCACGCCGATGCCGTGCTCGACGAGGCGACGGGCGACGCGTTCGGTCATCTCGGCGTCGATCCGTTTGTCCATCGCCTTGAGAACGCGGTCGCTGCCGGACTCGATGCCGAGAGCGACCTCGCGTAAGCCGTTGTGCACCAGGCGGTCGAGGTCGCGGTCGCCGAGCCGGTCCAGGACGTTGATGCGGCCGGTGGCGTCCCACACGTAACGCTCGCCGATGCGGTTCCGCGTGAAGGCGGCCATCTGCTCGTCGATGACCCGGCCCGCGCCGAGGAACAGGTCGTCGACGAACCGGAAGGCCGTCACCCCGTGCTCCTCGTGCAGCTGGTCCAGCTCGCCGATGATGTTCTCGGGGGAGCGCACACGGATGCTGAGGTCCGGGTTGGCGCTGACGGCGGCTCCGCAGAAGGTGCAGTTGTACGGGCAGCCGCGGCTCCCGACGATGTTCGCCTCCACATGGCCGGTGCGGGCGGCCGTCTCCAGCAGGTCCGTGCCACGGCTCAGGGCGAGGCGCCGGTCCGTCTCCGTCGGCGCGGCCCCGTACGGGTCCTGGGGCAGGAAGGCTCGGTTCACGTACGGCAGGCTGTCGATGTCCGGGCCGAGCAGCTGCGGGTCCGGTCTGCCCGCCGGGATGCCGGCGGCCCGGCTCCCGAGCAACCGGTCCCGCCAGAGGACGCCGGGCAGTTCGCGGCGGCGCTGCTCGTCCTCCAGCAGCGCGGCGACGCGCAGCTCTCCCTCTCCGAGCACGAGGGCCCGCAGGTTGGCCATGCGCGGGTCGGCCAGGATCCGGTCGGGCATCGCTTTCGCGTGATGTCCGCCGGCCATCAGAGCGATGGCGGGGTCGAGCCGGGCCGCGATGCGCGCGGACATCTCGTACGTGGGGGCGAGGAGATTCATGGCCGCCCACCGGGGCCGTGCCGCGTTGACGAGGTCGGCGGTCTCGGCGAGGCCCAGGCCGTGGGCCTCCGCGTCGAGCACTCCCACGTTGAAGCCGGCCTGCTGGGCGTACGTGGCGATGTACGCCATGCCCAGCACCGGCAGGGTGTAGTCGTTCGTGCGCGGGCGCCGGGCGTAGTCGCGCAGGGGCGCGTTCACGAAGACGGCGTCGAGTGTGTGCGTGGGGTCTGCGCCTGAAAGAAGAGCTAACCGCATCGATCCTCCGGTTCAGCGGGCATGGGAGCCCCAGGTGAGCGTGGAAAGGGTCAGGGTGTGCAGGGCAGTGCGGTCGGGACCGGCCCAGCCGGTCCAGAGAGGGCCGAACCCCTTGTCCTTCTTGTCCGGCCAGGGGTAGTGGGGCGCGGCCTGCGCGGCCCACGTACGGACGGCGAGGTCGTCGTGCGGGTAGACGCTGAAGTCGCCGGTGAAGTCGGTCGCGGCTGCCGCGGCGGTCCACGGGCCGACTCGGGGGATGGTGGTGAGCGCGGCCGCGAGCTCGGGCGCCTTCATGCCCGTCCAGTCGGCGGCGTGCAGCTCGTAGTGCTCGGCGGCCGAGCGCAGCACGCCGCGGTGGAACTTGGCTCCGATGCCGTCGAACTGCTCGTCCGACAGGGCGAGGACCTGTGCGGCCGTGGGGGCGGTGGTGAGCTCACCGAACGGGCCTTCGACCGTGGTCCCGTGGGTCTTGCACCACTGCCGGTAGAGCTTGCGGGCCTGCCCGGCTCGTACGACCTGGCGCAGGATCGCCGTGGTGATCGCGTCCCACAGCCACGGGTTGGCAGGCCGTTGCGAGGTGCCGACGCCTTCCAGGGCCGTCCTGAGCGAGGCGGGGACGCTGTCGGGCAGGCTGTCCGGGTGGGTGGTGACGAGCTCCGGCTTCACGTCCTCGGTGCCGTCCACGCAGCGTGTACGCAGGCCGTCCCCGTCCCACGACAGCACCCAGAGGCCTGTGGCCGTGCGCACGGCTCGTGCGCGGCCTCCGGTCCCGCCGCTCTCGGTCCAGGCGGGGTGATCGGTCGTCAGAACAGTCATGGAGAGCTCCTGAGAGGTGCGGTTGAGCTGTGGTCCCCACCGCTCTCGGCGGCGAAGGCCAGAAGAACGATGGCAGTCAGAAACACTGCCACCTGCCACGCGCGTCGGGACATGAATGCCTTCCAAAGGCGCCAGGGCCGCCGCCCGCTCCGTGGGAGGGGAAACGTCGGCGAGCACGGTGTCGGGGTGGTGGCTCCGGCCGTTGACAGCCCGGCCCGGGGTGAGCGCTGTCCGGCGGGCGGACCGCGTTCTACGTGGGCAGCCCGGCCCGGGGTGAGCGCTGTCCGGCGGGCGGACCGCGTTCTACGTGGGCAGCCCGGCCAGTTCCCGGGTCAGTTGGCCGACGGTCAGCACGCGGAAGCGGGACAGCCTGCGGACGAGCTGTGACGCGAGGAAGGTGGGCAGGTTGGGATGCCCGTAGGGAAGGGGCTCCCTCGGCTGGGTCACGACGTCGACCTTGCCGTCGATCAGGCCGTAGAGCGTTCCGAGGACCCCGTACAAGGGCGCGCTCGTCGCCAGGAACACGACGGGGTCGCGGCGGAGGTGGGCGCACAGAGCGACGGCCGTACGGACGTGCTTCGGGCACACCGGGGGCTGGTTGGTGAGGAGCGGCGGCTCCTGGTGCTCGTAGTCACGGGAGCCGGCCAGGAAGACGGTGCCCAGAGCCGTCGTCGCGGGTGCGGTGCAGACCTGGCAGCGCAGGGTCTCCATCGTGATCCGCTGGCGGAAGGGGTGCATCAGCTTCCACTCCGGCTCACCGGTGGGGCGCCGGAGCTCGTCAACCTCGTTGAACGACACCCGGCCCCAGAGCACCTGCCGCAGATCGCGGTCCCTGGGGTCCTCGTCCTCGTAGAACAGCCGGTAGCGGCCTCGCGCGCCCCGCGAGGGCCGCAGGATCAGGTTGTCCGGAGCGGCCTCCTCTCCCTTCCTCTGCGTGATGAAGGGGACGACGGCCGGCTGGACGGGCGAGGGCACTGGGCGGTCCGTCTCTCTCGTCTGCGTCTCGGTGAGACGTTCGGGGGGTGCGGTCATGGGGCGTTCACGTTCGCGGGCCGCCGGACCGCCGGACCGGAGGACGATGTGACGGCCGCTCGCCCGGGGCACGTCCGCCGGACGATGGCGGCCTCCGCGGTCACGACCGCCTCTCCGGCACTCTCAGACGGCACCAGGTGCACGTGCCGTCGTCCGAGACGCCCCACGCGTCGGCGACGGCGTCGACCAGGGCCAGGCCACGGCCCCTCTCCTCGTCGGGGCCGGCGACGCCGAGGACCGCCCGGTCGGGAGATCCGTCCGTCACCTCGATGAGGAGGTGCGAGCCGTCCTGGTGGAGCCGTACGCCGACGACGGGCCCGCGGCCGTACCGCATGGCGTTGGTGACCAGTTCGCTCAGGCACAGCTCGACGGGCTCGGACAGGGCGTCCAGATCCCACCGGCGAAGCTGCGCCCGGCCGATACGGCGGATGTGCCCCGGCCAGAGCGTGTCCTCCTCGGACACCTCCGCGCTGCCTGTGCGCGGCCGGGAGGTGCGGGGGACGCACAGGTCCATGGAGCGGCCGGACGTACCGAGCCGTCGAGCGGGGGAGGTGCTGCTGACGCGCTGCTGCGCTGTGGCCACACTGCTGGTCGCGGTCATACCCGGTCCTTCCGCAGGTCGTAGGGCGCCGTCGCGTGCTCCGCCGCTTGCGGGCAGGTACTGCCGTGCGTCACCACTTCGATGCATTCGGTGAAGGCAATCAGCGTGGTCCGTGACCGGGTGTCACCGCCATGTCCTGGAGGGGCGCATCTGGCGCTCTTTCAGGTGAGCCGGGGCGCACCTGGGTAGCGTTGAAGTGTCGTCTCGCCGGGCGGTGTTGCCCTGCGCGTGGCCGGCGGTATCCCCTTGATCCGAGGGAGCGGCGGACACACGCCGTAGCCGTCGAGGCCCGATGCCGAGGAGAACAAGATGGGTGAGACTCCCAGGACGGTGCTCAAGGCGCTGGTCGAGCGACGCCGCTGGACGTACCGGGAATTCCGCGAGAACTTCGAAGCCGCAGGTCAGCGGATCGGTGTCAAGAACCTGACCGTCTCCGAAGCGCAGTTCAGGCGCTGGACCTCCGGCAAGATCCAAGGGCTTCCCGCCGCCGAGGCGTGCCGTGTCCTCGAGGACATGTTCGGCGTCGACGTGGACCAGCTGTTCCTAGCTCCCTCGCCTGATGCACCCGCACCCGCGTACAACCTGGAAGCCGAGATCGACATGACCGCACGCGACGCCCAGAACGAGGCAGGCGCTGCCGCCTCCGCCTCCATCTCCGACACCGCCGTGGAACAGCTGCGTGACGACGTGCACCGGCTGGCCCGCCGGTACGCCGTGCTGCCACCGTTCGAGGTGCTCCGGGCCGCTCGCGCCCTCCGGGAGGAGATCGAGCGGCACCGGGATCGCACCCAGGTGCCTGTCCAGCAGCAGGAACTCCTCATCCTTGCCGGGC
This sequence comes from Streptomyces sp. NPDC002125, assembly GCF_053593715.1. Lineage (NCBI taxonomy): Bacteria > Bacillati > Actinomycetota > Actinomycetes > Kitasatosporales > Streptomycetaceae > Streptomyces > Streptomyces sp. NPDC002125. The sequence continues at coordinate 7,394 of NZ_JBSFDD010000019.1, forward strand.
AGGCGTGCGCCCTTCTCGCCACGGCCGCGTTCGACCTGGGCTCGTTCGACGGCGCCACACGGCTCGCGCGCTCGGCCGCTCTGTACGGCGAGACCGCGCGGTTCGAGCCGCTGCGCGCCTACGCCGGCGGCACGCTCGCCTACGTCGCCTACTTCTCCGGCCGCCCCGCCGAGGCGGCGCAGTACGCACGCCGGGCCGCCATGCTGCCCGGACTCGGCGACGTCGCATGCCGTCGCCTCGCGGCCATCGAGGCACGCGCGTACGGACACCTCGGGGACATGGCCTCGGCGCGACGCGCCCTGGCCATCTCCGCCGAGGCGGGGAACGGCTCGCTGGACGACCTGCACGACGGGGTGGGGGGTGAGTTCGGCTTCAGCGAGGAGCGCCTGGCCATGTCGAACGGCTCCACCTGCCTGCTCCTCGGTGACGGGCGCCAGGCGGAGGCCGCGGCCCAGCGGGCCCTGGAGCTGGTGAGCTCCAGGCCTCCCGCCACGCGCTCTCTGCCCGTGGTGGGCGGAGCGGCAGCCGACCTGGCGACGGCCCGGCTGATGCGCGGCGACCTCGACGGGGCGGCCCAGGCCCTGACCGACGTCTGGAACGTACCGAGCGAACAACGGGCGACGGGCCTCCTGGCCCGGGCGCAGCAGGTCCGCCGCACACTGACGAACCCGCGCTTCCGCGACGCGGCACCGGCCACCGAGATCGGCGAGCGCCTGGAACACTTCACCCGAAGTGCCCCGCACCAGCTCGGCGCCGGCACGGTGGCTGTGCTGGAGGGCTGATCAGGCGGTCCGGGGGTGGGCGCGACGGGAGGTCGCCCGGCGTGCTGGAACCGGCCTGGAGTCGCACCCTGGAGAGATGAGCGCGCCGATCGTCATCCACCGCCCCTCCCCCACGGGCGAGCTTGTGGCGAACGGCTGAGGCCGGGGGCCCGGCCCGACGCGTTGTTCTGTTCGCCGGCGTGTCGTGCCAGGCGGTGGCGTACGGGCCGGCAGTTGCGTAAGCGCCTGGCGGCCGTGCGGGACGGGGTCGGCGAGGCCGAGTGTCCCGAGTGCGGGGCCCGGTGGGTGGCCGGCGTCGACCGGAGGTCGACGGCCCTGTTCTGCTCGGGCCGGTGCAAAGTGAGGGCCTGGCGACGCCGGAAGGAAACGTTCGGGGAACGGTCACAGTGACCGCATCGCGAACGCATCCCGAGCCCAACTTCGGGCAGCAATCGGTCATTTGCAGTCATTCATTGCGATCAGTGGATTTACGGTTCGACTCTCGGTGATGAGCGGGTCGTGTTCACGTCACGGACGTCAGCTCCGTGCCCGGCCCGCATGGATGGTGAGAACCGCCATGCCCGAGGAGATCGCGGGGAGACGACAGGCCGTTGGCCGGAGATCGATTTCGTTTACACGCCGAGTGAGGCCAGTGCCCGGCGAGCGACGTCGGCCGGGGCCGCAGCGATGACGTCATTGAGCGCGTCCATGGAGGACTGAAGGTCGCTGATGGCCTGAGCGATGCGGTCGCGCTCCTGGTGGAGATCGGCGAGCAGGTCCGAGCAAGTGGGGACGAGGCGATCGCCGGTGTCCCGCAGGCACGGCAGGACCGTGGTGATCGTCGAGGTGCCCAAGCCGGCGGCCAGCAGGCTGCGGATGCGGCGGACGATGGCAACGTCCTCTTCGACGTATTCCCGGTAGCCACTGGGGCGTCGCTGCGGGTGGAGCAGACCCTGTTCTTCGTAGTAGCGCAGCAGGTGCACGGCCACGCCGGTCCGCTGGGACAGCTCACCGATGCGCACAAAGGCCTCCCGATGGCGAGGCGGGCATCGCCCGCTCGTCTTGACTCTCATACCGATGTGAGACTTTAGCGTCTGCGGCATGAACATGAACAAGGGTTTCGCGACGCTCGCGGCATTGTGCGCGAGCGTCTTCGTCGTGGGTACTTCGGAGTACCTGATCGCCGGGCTGCTGCCCCAGGTCGGAGCTGATCTTGGCGTTTCCGTGGGAACCGCCGGACAAGCGGTGACCGCATACGCGCTCGGAGTGGTGGTCGGAGGGCCGCTCATGGCCCTGCTGACCTCGCGTCTGCCACGCAAGGGGCTCGCCATTGGCCTGATGCTGCTGTTCGCGGCGGGCAGCGCGATCAGCGCGGTAGCGCCGTCGTTCGGTCTGCTCCTGGTGGGCCGCGTGGTGTCCTCGCTCAGTCACGCCGCCTTCCTGGCTCTGGCGTTGGTGACGGCGATTCGAGTGGTCCCGGCCGAGAGGACCGGCTCGGCCATCGCCACCGTGGCCTCCGGCTTCACCGTGGCCACGCTCCTCGGAGTGCCCCTGGGGGCACTGCTCGGGCAGGGCGCCGGATGGCGGGCTCCGTTCGCTGTGCTGACCGTTCTGTCCCTGGTGGGCACCGCGCTCCTGTCCGCCGTCCTGCCCCGGGAGGAGGCACCGTCCACGCGACTGCGTGACGAGATACGCGTGGTGACGCGTCGACCGGTCATGCTCGCCATCGCTACCACCGCGGTGGGCTTCTCTGGGGTCGCCACGGTGTTCACCTACATCGCCCCGCTGCTGATCCGCGTCTCCGGCTTCTCCGCCGCGGCGGTCTCCGGTCTGCTGCTCGCCTACGGCGCGGGTAGTTTCCTCGGCAACCTCACCGCCGGAAAGCTGACCGACAAGTCGATGAGCGCCACCGTACGCGGGGTCTTCGGGGGGTTGGCGGGGACGCTCCTGCTCGTCCCGTTCGCCGTGGTGTGGCAGCCCACCGCCGTGGCCGCGGTCCTGGTACTCGGCGTGCTCGCCACCGCGACCATTGCCCCGCTGCAGGGACTCATCCTGCACCATGCGGGCGCCGCCCCGAACCTGGCGGTCTCCGTCAACGTGGGCGCCTTCAACCTCGGGGCCGCAGCCGGCTCGGTCATCGGCGGCGCGATCGTCGCCGCCGGCGCTCTGCGCTGGACCGGCCTGGCGGGCGCGGTACTGAGCCTGATCGGACTGGCCCTCACCTATCTCGTCCTGCCCCGGACACGGACGTCGGCGCAGGACGCCGAACACGAAGCCTCGATCGCCGCCTGACTCCCCGTCCACTCACCTCGCGAAGGAGGTCGCCATGCAGGCGATCCAAATCGCTCGCCACGGCGGGCCCGAAGTCCTGTCCGTCCGGGAGGTTCCCCAGCCCACTCCAGGAGCCGGCGAGGTACTGATCCGTACCGTCGCCAGCAGTCTGAACCCGGTGGACTGGAAGACCCGCGCAGGGAAGGCCGGGCCCGAACTCCCCGCCACCTTGGGGTGGGATCTGGCCGGAGTCGTCACCGCCGCCAACCACCCCGGCTACCACCTCGGGGACCAGGTGATCGCGATGTCGGCACAGATCGCCACCGGCCGCGGTACGTGGGCCGAGCAGGTCGCTCTGCCCGCCCGGCTGCTGGCGCCCGCACCCACCACACTTCCGCTGGCGGATGCCGCAGCACTGCCGCTGGCCGGAGTGACGGCGCTGCAGGCCCTGAACCGGGCGGCAGTCACCGACGGAGACAACGTCCTGATCACCGGCGCGGCCGGCGCCGTGGGCGGCATCGCCGTCCAACTCTCCCGCCGCACCGGGGCCACCGTCGACGCCTTGGTCTCACGCCCCGAGCACCTCGACGCGGCCCGGGAACTCGGCGCCGCACGCGTCTGGCACACCCCGGCCGATCTCCCCCGCCGTACCTATACGGCAGTACTGGACACCGCGGGCATCGACGCGGGCCCCGCCCTCGCACCAAGGGGACGGTACATCTCCATCGCTGACCACCCCCTGCCCGACATCCCCGGGGCCGCCAAGAACTACGTCCAGGAAGACCAGGATCACCTCGCCCAGCTCACGGCCCTGGTGGACAGAGGCGAACTCCGGCTACGCATCGCGCACCGCTACCCCTTCCACGAGGTCCGCAGCGCCCACGAGCGGTTCGAAGCAGGCGGCGTGCTCGGCAAGATTCTGCTCACCTTCTGAAAACGACCGTGCCACGCCTCCGTCGACCCGGACAGGCCGCCTGGCCGTAGCAGTCCGGGGCGGCGGGTGGGCAGAGAACACCGCCTTCACCTGCCTCCGGCCAGGACCCGGAGCCCTGGTGTCACGCCGGGGCTGCGGTTGCCTCCCCCTGCGGGGTGCGCGGGCCGGGCACCGTCGCCCGGATGGACAGGTCCAGATCGAGACGGCTGTTCATGTCCAGCTCGAACCGGCCATACGGATTCACGGAACGTGACCCGGCCCCCCCACGGGGAGGTACTGCGGTCAGGTCCCGTCGAGGCCGGGCGACGGCGACCCGGCCCGCGGGCAGCTGTCGGAGCCCCGGTCGGGCCCGCACCCGCGCATCTACGAGGTCCCGCCGGAGCAGGGCCGCGACATCCTCGCCGGTCCGCAGAGCGGCGGGGGCGTGGACAGGCCGGAGGTCGACGAGGAATGGGTGGACGTCGACGCCGGCGAGTGGGGCACGGTCCGCACCCGCGTCATCCGCCCGAAGGGCGCCACCGGCCCGCTGCCCGTGATCATCTACATCCACGGCGCGGGATGGGTCTTCGGAGACGACAAGACCCACGACCGCCTCTTCCGCGAGCTCGTCGTCGGAGCCGGCGCCGTGGGCGTCTTCCGCGTCTACGACCGAGCGCCGGAAGCGAAGTACCCGACGCAGGTCGAGCAGAACTACGCGGTGGGCCAGTGGGTACGGAAGAACGGCGCCGACCACGGAATGGACACCTCCCGCGTGGCGGTCACCGGGGAGTCCGTCGGCGGATGCATGGCCGCCGTCTTCGCGCTGATGAACAAGGAAGTGAGGACGGACTCGACCTGAAGGCCCAGGTCCTGCTCTACCCGGTGGCCGACGCCGACTTCGACACACCGTTGTACCTGCAGTCAGATCCGTTCCGCGCCGCCCCGGCCGAAGCGACGCTCGTACACAGGCCGGCCGCCTGTGGTTTCTACAGGGGGAGGATCGCCCAGAGTCGGCGTCCGTCGTCGGCGGTGTCGGTGCCGCACGCCACCGCGCCAAGGGCGGTGAGCTCCGGAAGGACTGCGTCGGTGGCGGCGGGGCCCGGCTGGTGTGAGAGGGCGACGATGAGTGCCTGGCGGTCCTGGTCGGCGAGGTGGACGGAGACGCGGCGGCCGCCGTCCGCGACGGCGGTGCGCACCAGGAGATCGGTCAGGTCGGCGGCGGCCTGGTCGGCTTCCCGATAGCCCCATTCATGGAGCCGGTCCAGGACGTGCCCGGTCGCCTTCCTCGCGGACCACGGGGCGGCCTCCAGCGACCAGTTGGCGCTGCGCCGGTTGCGGACCTGCATCCGGGCCCTGGCCCCTTGCAGTCCGGTCTCCGGGCGTGGTGGGGAGAGCGGTCGCTTGGGTGGGGGCGGGGTCCTGGGCGGGTAGTCCGGGGTGTGCTCAGCCATGTCCACCTGAACTCCCAGCGTCGGCGCAGACCTTCATCGTAGGGCCAAGCCTCGCGCCGAGCGGACGGTTCGAGGAAGCACTGCTCGTCCGGGGCCTTTCAGCCAGCCCGCGCACCGCGCGGGCTGAGGGACTCGGGGTATCACCTGTGTGCCGGTGGCGTGGCAGCGAGTGCGCCTATGCCGATGCGCGAGAGGGGTGCATCGGCGTGGGCGCATGACCGATGAGTCTGGGCAGGACCCGGATGCCGGCGCGGCAGGCTGCCGTCCCGGACGTCGGCCATCCGTTGCGGACCGTACCGCTACCGGTCCCGCCCGGTCATCAGCAGGCTCAGGGCCTTGGACCGGCTGGTGCCCAGGGCAGTGGCCACCGCCTCGGCGGACACGTCGGCGTCCAGCATGCCGGCGGCCGCGCCGGCAGCCCTGGTGGTCATGCGCTCCAGCACGCCGGCGGCACGCAGTGCGGCGAGCGGTGTGTCCACGGCGGCGGTGTTCAGCTGGTCGGCGATCTCGACCAGCAGAGCGGCCAAGGGCTCCGGGAGTGGCACGGTCCTGTCGCGGACGACGGACAGGTGCGCGGTCCAGTCCGCGAGCGGACCGGTGAGGTCGATGTCCGCCTCGTGCAAGGCCTGATCGCCGATCGCCGCCCAGTCCAGCGGATACTCCGCGGCCCCGCGCCAGCCGCACGCGCACACCCCGCGCAAGGCCTCGGCGCGCGGGCGGCGCGAGCGGCCGTCGTAGGCCGTCCAGCGCGTAGTCGACGGCACATGCGGACCGCTCCCGACATCGAAATACACCGGGCCCGGCTCCCTCCCCCCGATCAGCACACCCGCGGCGCCCGCGTGCACGTCACCGAACTCCACCGTCCACCAGTCCCACTCCACCAGCACACCACCCCTCCGACGCATACCTGCCGGCCACCCTGCCCCACCCGGATATCAACCCACCCCACACCAGCCCAACAAAACCCCTTGTTGGCCCCGCCCAGCCACGCCGCGGTCCGCCCCGGCGTCGTGACACGTCCTCAAGAACCCCGAACACAAGCGGCTTGACGCCGCCCACCTCCACGAACCTCCGGCCGCCCGTACAGAGCCTTTCCGGCTCAGCATCCTCGGTCGTAGATCGCCCGCAGCCATGGCTCTCTCACGGCGGGCAGCCGCGCGAGTGTGTGCCGGAACGCAGAGCGCCGGACGGCGCGAAGCGACCCCGCTCCGCCGCCTCGCACACCCGAGCTCGTCCCACTGCCGCCACGGTTGCCCGTACGGGGCGGGGTCGACGGCGTAGGTCCCGGCCTCCAGCAGGGGCGGATGCAGCGTCTCCCCATGGGTATCGGCCAGGTGGATCGGCAATGCCACCTCCGCCACCGCCGCCGTCAGAACCGCGTCGCAGCCCGCACACCCGAACGTCGCCAAGCCGGGCCCTCTCCCCGTCGAAACCTGCATCCCACCAAGCAGGTGACCGGGGAGCAAAGGGTAATCCGGCGATGTTGAACGCCCCGCCGGCGAACTGAGCAGACCTCGACGCACCGGCCGCAGCCCAGGAAGCCGGGAGGTGCGATGGGCCGGGCCACTGACGTGCTTCGTACCGCCGCCAACCGCCCATGAGCTCCGCAGCGGTGCTGGATCCCTGATCAGTCAAGCGCCGCGAGGATCTTCGCTTCCTTGTCCGGGTCGACTCCGTGTTCCGCCCAGCGCGGGTGGTCCACGGGGCGGCCGTCGGCCTGGAGCCATGCCCAGGTGTCCGCGATCGTCTCGGCGAGTGGGCGGCATCGCAGCCCGTGCTCGACCGCGCGGGTCGGGTCCACGGCCCAGACTCCCTTGTGCGTGCGCCACAGGGGCAGTTCCGTCCATTGCTTCACCTCGTGCTCGGTGAGCACCTCGGGCGCCACCCATGCCGGCCGGCCGGCTCCTCGGGTGACGGTGAAACAGGCGTCAAGGAAGCCCTGGAAGGTGATGCCCTCGGGGTGCGTGACGTTGTACGCCCCGCTGGTGGTGGCAGCCGCCTGGTCGACGGCGAAGGCTGCCACGTCGCGGACGTCGACGGGCTGGATGTGCCGATCGGCCGGCGCCGGCGCGAGGACGCGGCCGCCCTTCGCCGTGCGGGCCAGCCACCACGGAAGCCTGCCGACGTACTCCTCCGGACCAAGGATGACGCCCGGGCGCAGGAACACGCAGCGGTCGCCGAACCCCTGCTCCACGGCCCGTTCCGCCCCGGCCTTCTGGAAGCCGTAGACGGTGGGTGAACCGTCCGGCCCTGTGTGGCCGAACGTCTCGTCGGCGTCCGGCGGGCAGTCGAGTACGGGCGAGGCCTCGGTGATCGGCTGGTGCGGCCACCCTTCGTAGACGGACACCGTCGAGACGTGCACCCAGCGGCCGGCGTTCTCCTTCAGGGCGCGTACGGCCAGGAGGACATCGCGGGGAGCCATCTCCGAACTCGACGTGTCCACCACCGCGTCCCACGGTCCTGAGGCGGCGAGGCGGGACAGGTCGGCAGACACCGTGCGGTCACCCCGGATCGTCCGGACCCCGGGCACGTCCGCCCCCGACCGGCCGCGGTTGAACGTCGTCACATCCCATCCCCGGGCCAAGGACTGCTGCACGATCTGCTTGCCCAGGAACCATGTTCCGCCCATGACCAGAATCCTCATGGGGCGCATCTTGCCGTGCCGATCATGGCCTCGTGAAGCGTGGAGGGTTCAGAGCGGCCGCGATCGGCGGCTGGTGGGGCGGCGCGTTCTTCGCGCGCGCAGGACTCGGAGAGGCGGGTCACCACCGGGCGCGTAGCACGCCGTCGCTGTCGGGCAGAGCGGCGCGGAAGAGCGGGGGGTGTTCGTCGAGGGAGAGGGGCAGCACGGCGGCGGCCCGCGCGCCCGCCGCCAGGGTGGCGAGCTGCTGGTGTTCGGTCTCGTCGACGATGACGTGGCGGATCGTCGCGTCCGGTGCCTCCCAGACGAACTCCACGGATTCGTCCTGGGCAGCGCGGCCAGGACCGCGTCGATCGGGCGAGAGGTCCGGCCAGATGGCCAGGAGAGCGCGTGGCCCCAGAGTGGCGCGCAGGGTGTCGAGGTTGTCCATGGTGAGGCGGTGCCAGCGGAAGGCGTTGCGGACGTACGTCTCTTCCAGAAGCAGGGCCTGCGATGCGGCCAGTGCCGTACGCACGCGTTCCCAGAAGTCCTCGTCCGCGGCCTGTGTCACCTCTGGTTCCTCGAGGTCCCCGGCGTAGGGCGAGGCCGTGATCGGTTCTGCGAACAAGCCGATCTCGTGGATCCGGGCGACGGCGCCTTCGCAGGGCTGGTCGCTGGCGACGTACACGTACTGGTCCCACCCGACGTGCACGGTGAACGTGTCCCCGGACTCCAGCCTGCACCAGGCACCACTGTCCCGGAGCATGGCACGCACCAGCTCCAGCGCGACGGGCACCGGAACCTCGGCGCCGTCGTGGTAGCCGGTGAGATCGGGCGGGAACAGCCCAGCGAGGCCGTGACCTTCAACCGGCACCTCCAGCCCGAAGTTGACGTAGCGGGCGACCTCGGGATCACGGATCTCCAGCCGGTCGACACCCGAGTCCCGCGCGAAGGCGGCGACAGCCTCCAGGTAGGCCGCTTCGACCGGCCCGTGATCGCTCGTCGTGTCCTCGGCGCCGTTGTAGCGGCCGTGCTCGTCCCGGTCGGCGGGGTCGTACTTGGTTATCCGGTGGGCGAAGGACGGCGGCATGCGGCTCCCTGACGAGGGGTGGCAAAGGGGGCCAGCCAGCGTAGTTCGTGACGGCCGGCTGCCGGATGGCGCCCGAAGGCACCTCCACCGCCAGGGCGCCGACAGGGGTACTCACTACTGTTCGGTTCGGTGACGGCGGACCGGCGGTGAGGGGGGCCATCCCTGCCGGGGCGGAGAGTACTTGCCCGCAGTACAGGGCGCGCTGCGGCCCCTGAGACCATCCCCGCAGGGCGCGGGGAGCACGGGCGCATTTCTATGCGCGGGTACGCCTACCGGGGATCATCCCCGCGGGCGCGGGGAGGCCCTGTTCTCCCGAAGCTGCCGCGAAGTGACAAGTAACTCAGCGTGCCGTTTGGGCCTTAGCTTCTGTGCGGGGTTCAGGAACCTCGCTGCCGGTGAGGGCGGCGAAGTCGGCGTGGGCCTGTTCGATGGCTTCGGGGTACGCCACCCGTTTCTCGTGTTCGGCGAGCGCCCGGTAGATGCTGGCGACGGACGGGCTCTGCCCCTTGCGCTTGCCGGTGGGGATGATCAGGTCGGGCTGGATCTGCTCGACCGACTCCCCGCCCGCGCGGCGCCGGAGCACGGTGTGGAGCATGTCGTCGGTGATGACTGGCGGCCGGCCGCCGTGCTTGCCCTTTCGCGCCGCGGTGTCGAGCCCTTCCAGCGTCGACTCCCGGATGTTCTCCCGCTCGGTCTCCGCCATCGCTGCGAAGAACGCGAACAGCAGCTTGCCTGGCCCGGTGGGGTCGTAGATGCCGGGCAGGGGCCCGGCCAGCATCTCCAGCACCAGGCCGTGAGCGGTGAGGTGGTCGGCGAGCGCGGTGAGTTCGGCGGCGTCCCGGCCGAGCCGCTTCATCTCGTACACGGTGAAGATGACCCGGCAGTGCGGGGCGTGCGCCTTGATCTCCCGGGCCGTCCTCAGCGCCTCCTCGAACTTCGGACGGACCCTCACCCGGGTGCTGATCTTCTCGCTGAAGATCTTGTCCCTGGGGATGCCGTGCTTGCTGAGCGCGTCGAGCTGCGAGTCAAGTTCCTGCCCGAGGGTCGAGCACCTCGCGTACCCGATGCGGATGTCCGCGCTCGGCAGGGGTCGATCGGTGCCAGCGGCGGGGTGCCCGGCCGCCACGGCCGACCCGGGCCCCGGTCGGCCGGGGTCGGCGCCCGCAGCAGCTTCGCGAGGCGGGGCACCTTCGTGAAGCGGCGGGTGTGGTAGGCGGAGGCGACCGCGCCGCCACGCGAGCGGCACGGTGAGCCGGGCTGGGCGTCACACTTCGGACAGATGTGTCGTTCAACGTCGTCGGCGTCCGACCGGTCGGTTGGGGAAGGCTGCTGAGGGCCCGTCATGGGTCCGGATTTTCGCACAATGCAAGTCTCAGAAGGGGGTCCGTCCCGCTTTTGAGTGAGAACGGGTTCTGCGAACGAATCTGGGTCCGGCGGGTGTCCGGCGGCCTGTTCTTGATCTTGCTCGCACAAAGGACCGTTTATGCGAGATCAGACTGGCCACGAACGGCCGGAAACGTCCCTGCTGCAGTGAACGCGTTGGCGATCGGCGCGATGAGCGAGGCGAAGCGGCGGGCGCCTGCGTTGCCGATCGGTGCCCACAGCGCGGCGCAGTGCTCGTCTGTCTCCACTTCGATGCGCTCGCGTGCCGCACTGCCGACGTCGGTGACCACGCCGTGAGAGTCGAGCCAGCCGCGCGCGACGAGGCGTGCCGTCGCCGCGCTCCACTCCTCGTCGTCCCACCGGCGGGTCGCTCGCGCCAGAGTTGTCGGGAGGCGGCCGGTCGCGGTGTGCAGAACGAGGCAGTCGCACGGCCCGAGGCCGTTGTCGGCGAGTACGACGAGATGGGCGTCGCCGCGCCACTCGCGTGCCACCGTGATCTGCTGCCAGAGTGCGACGAGAGGATCGGGGGGAAGGGCGACCGAGGCGTTCGCGGCGGCCAGCACCTTGCCGGCGTAGTCGGCACCGGCGACGACCGGGTCGATCAGCGAACGCGCCTCGGCAAGATGGTCGTCGATGAGATGTATGTTGACGCGCCGCATCGCCCGGCCGGCGGCCAAGAAGCGGGCGGCCTGCCACCGCTCCGACGGCGCGGCGTCCCATACGCCCGCCATGGCCCGCACGGCCCGCGGGCTGAAGTTGTAAAAGGCCGCGAGCGTGACCTGCCACGGGACCGCGCCCATCGCGGCCGACCGGAAGGCCAGATACGCCGGCCCGCGGTCGGTCACGCCGAGCTCGGCCGCCTCCTCGGCGGTCTCGGGGACGAGATATATGAACAGGTGGGCGGCGCTGACGGCGCGACTGACGTCGCGGACGGCGTTGAGGTCCATCGGGCCGTCACCGGTGCGGGCGTCGTCGGGAAGAGTGTCGAGGTGCATCACGGTGGTGTCTCCGGGAGTCGGGGGCGCTGTCAGGCGGGTGTTTCGGCAGTGGCGATCAACACGGCGCGTCCGAGGGTGTGACCGGCCATGGTGAAGCCGAGGACGGCCGGTGTGGCGTCGGCCGGGACTCCTGTCGAGGGGATGTCGAGGGCGTGCACGACGACGAAGTAACGGTGCGGGCCGTGTCCGGCCGGCGGGGCGGCGCCGATGTAGCGGGCCACGCGGGCGTCGTTGGGCAACTGGTAGGCGCCCTCGGGCATCTGTGAGCCGGTGTCGTCGCCGGCGCCCTCGGGCAGCTCGGTGACGGGGGCAGGGATGTCGGCGACCGCCCAGTGCCAGAACCCGGACCCGGTGGGGGCGTCGGGGTCGTAGACGGTGACGGCATAGCTCTTGGTGCCGTCCGGGGCGCCGCTCCAGGACAGCTGCGGGGATGTGTCCTTCCCTCCGGGCAGGCCGGATGAGTGCTGCTCGGGCGGCCACGCGGCGCCGTCGGTGACGGTGGTGCTGGTGACGGTGAACGAGGCCGCCTGGGGGAGGCGGGCGAAGGGGTCGTTGGCAGGCACAGCGGTCGTTCCTTTCCGGACGAGGACGTCCTCGTCGGCTACTGAATCGACCGTAACACAAATAATCGATTATCTAATAGATCGTCTAGGATGGGCTCATGACTCAGACGGCGCACTCCTCGACTCCGCCGGGGAAGCAGATGCTTTCCGAACAGGTCTACGCACACCTGCGGGACGCGATCATGCGCGGGGACCACCCCCCTGGCGCCCCTCTCAAGCCGCAGGATCTTGCCAGGGAGCAGGGCGTGAGCCTGGCCGTGGTGCGCGAGGCGCTCGTGCGGGTGGTCGGCGAGGGGCTCGCCGACCGGCTGCCCAACCGCGGTTTCGCCGTCCCGTCCTTCTCCGACCGCCGCTGGCAAGAGATTGCGGAAGCCCGTCGGACCGTCGAACCGGTCGTACTGCGCATGTCCATCGAGCGCGGTGACGTCGACTGGGAGGCCCGCGTGCGGGCCGCCCACCATCGTCTCGTGCGCACTCCGGCGTACGCGCCGGAGGAGGGCGAGTACTACACCGGTGCTTGGGCCGAAGCTCACAGAGCCTTCCACCGCACGTTGCTGGAGGGGTGTGGCAACCGCGCATTGCTGGAGACCTTCGACCGGTTGTGGACCCAGAGTGAGCTGGCCCGCCGTTGGTCGGCGCACCGCAACCCCGACCGGGACGGCGCCAAGGAACACCGCAGGCTGGAGGAGGCGGTGCTGGACCGCGACGCCGACACCGCAGCCGCGGTCCTGGTCCAGCACCTCACTTCGACCGCGGCTGCTCTGACCGACGATTCAGGCCAGGCCACCTAGGCTTACGCCGCAACAGCGAGGTCGAGGTGGGAATTCATGTCCAGCTCGAACCGGCCGTAGGGGTTCACGTGGGTCCAGGACAACGGGGACAGAGCCCGCCGGTCGGCGTCGGTGAGCCGCTTCTGCCACTTCTCCTCGCTCAGGATGTCCTGGAGGAGCAGGGTGTTGACGTGCACCAGCGCGGACTGGAGCAGGTGCAAGGCGAGCATCGAGATTTCCTGGGACTCCTTGTCGGAGCCGGTCAGGTCGCCGTCCTTGCCGTAGAAGAGGTCGTGGTTGGCGGAGTTCCAGTTCTCCACGACCTGGAGGCCGTCGTTGATCTCGCGCCGCAGGTCTGCGTCGGCGAGGTAGTCGCAGATGAACGCCGTACGCACCGCACGCCCGAGTTCCTCGATCGCCCGGTAGGTGGGGTGCTTGGGCCCGCCGCGGGTGAAGCGCCGCAGGACCTGCTCGGCCTCGGCGGTGCCCAGGCGCAGGGCGGTGGTGTATTTCACGATCTGGTCGTACTGCTGGCGGATCAGGTCCCAGTCGATCGTCTTGGTCGACAGCACCGGTGCCAGGTTCGGCCACTTCTCGTCCTCCCCTGCCGCCGGCCGGTACAGCCTCGCCGAGCCGACGTTCTTCAGCCTGGGGAGCAGGTTGAAGCCGAGCATGTGGGCGAAGGCGAACCCGACGATGGAGGCGCCGTGCGTGTCGGTGTACTGCCGGTCGATCTCCACGTCCGTGCAGTGCCGCAGCACGCCCTCGATCATCGCGGCGACCTCGGAGGCCGAGCAGGACTTGAGCTGGCTGTAGACGCACAGCGACTTCTTCTCAACGTGCCAGTAGATCATCACGCCGGGCCCGCGGTACCGCTGGTGCCACTCGGTCATGAAGTTCGAGCTCCAGGAGCCGAACTTCTTGGAGTCGCTCGCGCAGGCGGTGCCCTCGCCCCACCACGCCGCGTCGCGGGCGGCGAAGGTGGCGTTGACCAGCCGCACCAGCGCCGCGCGCAGGTTCGTCCTGTTGACGAACAGGTGCCGTACCCGGCGCAGGACGGCCTCGCTTTCGCCGTGCTTGCCGGTGACCGCGACCCGCTTGATGCCCATGTTCGTACCCAGTGCGAACAGCACCAGCAGCAGCCGGCGCCGCAGCACCGCCTTCGGGACCGCCTCCCTGGTGGCGACTGACGTGAACTCGCCGGTGAAGCCGGTGGCGAACTCGGCCTCCTTGAGGATGTCGATCAGGTCGATAGTGCCCCAGCGGTGCTCGATCTCCGCCTTCAGCGCGACGAGGTTCTCCGGCTCCTCCTGCTTGCCCAGCGGTGAGACCTTGATCCACGGCTCGCCGTGCTTCTTGACGATGTCCACCCCGCCCGTGGTGCCCAGCTCCAGCGCGGTTTCGAAGCGGGTCAGGGCCTCACGCAGCCTCTTCTCCAGGGCCTCGATGAACTTCTCGGGGTCCAGCGGCTGGCGGATCGCGTCGTAGTGCACATCGCGGTTGTCCTCGAAATCCGGTGGCAGATCGTCCTCCGGGTTCTGCCACCGGTTCGCGCCCGGCACCCAGATCTCCCGCCGCCGCAGCGCGTCCCGCAGCGCCACGAGCACGCACAGCTCGTACGGGATGCGCTCCACCCGGCCGCGCTCGTCCACCACGGCCTGGCGCCACTCCTCGCGCACCACCCCCGCCAGCGGGATCTTCTCCGCCTCGTCGAAGAACGCGCCCTCCTCGGCGATGGGCTGGTCCACGTACCTCTTGAGCAGGTCGATGGCGTCCATCACCGGCCGGTAGGCGGTGTTGTTGCACTTCATCTCCAACGCGTTCAGCAGCGGCGAGAGCATCCGCCGCCAGTGGTTGGAGTACGACGAGCGCAGCACCGTCCGCACCCGGGCCCGGTAGCGGGCCTCGTTCGCCGCCGCCTCCGCCGCCAGGGCCTTCAGCGTCGACTCCCCGGCAACCGGATAGATCACCTTGCGGACCGTGCCGCCCGGCTCGGCGACCGCCGCCTCCGCCAGCCGCAGCAGGATGCCCTCCTTGCCGAGGACCCGCTTCATCTCCTTGTTGAACTCGCCCTCGACCTTCTTCTCCGCCCGCGTGTTGATCTTCTGCACGAGCTGGATAAACAGCTCCACCAGCGAGTCGGTGATCTCCGTCTCCCGCACGTGGCACAGCGCGGACAGCAGCGTGTAGCGCACCGGGCCGCCCGCCGCCCGCAGGTCCGAGGGGTACTCCTTCGACGCCCGTGCCCGCCAGGCGGCCACCAGCTTCTCCGACACGTCCCCGAACAGCTCCGGCGGCAGCTCCAGCCCGCGAACCCGCTGAAGCTTGTTCACCTCTGCCAGGAGGCTGTCCAGCCCCAGCGCGCCCGGATCGGCTTTCAGCTCGGTGAAGAACGTGCCCCCGCCGCCCGTGCTGTCCTCGCTCGTGTCGGCGTCCTCGGCGATCAGGTCATCCAGCCGGGACCGGGTCGCGGCAGACAGCCGGCCCACCGTGGTCGCGCAGAACCGTTCCTCGAAGGTGTTGACCGCCGACCCCACCAGACGGGCGATACGCCCCGGTTTCGGCGGCTCCAGCCTGTCCTTGCGGCAACGGGCCACCACCGCCTCCGCCAGCCGGTCCCTCGACAGCTCCACCCCGCACAGCTCCACCGCCAGCCACTCGGCGAGCTGGGCCTGGTCCTCCTCCGTGCACTCGCGGAAGCCAAACGCGCTCCGGATCTCCACCCGGTGCCGCTTGATCGCCCGCCCCGCCCAGTCGTATGCGGCCCACTCCTCCGCAGGCACCTTCACCTGCTGGGCGACGTACGACACCGCCGGCGCCGGGATCTCCTCGGCGTTCTCCGGGAACCGGGCCTCCGCCTCGAAGAATTTCAGCAACATCGCGAACCCCAACCGGTTCGCCCCCGACTTGTTCCGTAGCCGCTCCTGGTCCTCCTCCAGCAGCGTCCAGACCTCGATCAGGTCCTCCGGCTCCCACTCCTGCCGCACCCCGGGCTCCTTCCGGTCGTCATGACCGGGCCAACGTCGCCGAGCACTGCCCCCGATGAACTCAGAAGATCGAAAACGCTGACAAGCGCACCCCAGATCCGCTACAGAGAGCTACTTGTCACCTCGCGGCAGCTTCGGGAGAACAGGGCCGGGGAGCACGGGTGCTCCTCGCAGGCACAGCACGAGGCGCTGGGACCATCCCCGCGGGCGCGGGGAGCACACGAGGCACGGTGCGGAACGCAGAGGAGCGCCGGGACCATCCCCGCGGGCGCGGGGAGCACACCTGCCCGCGGTGCTACGCCGGGGCCGGGAAGGGACCATCCCCGCGGGCGCGGGGAGCACCACCGGCACCAACACCCGGAATATCGGGTAGCGGGACCATCCCCGCGGGCGCGGGGAGCACACCAGGTGCGTGAGGCGAAGGAGGACGCGCGGGGGACCATCCCCGCGGGCGCGGGGAGCACCGCCCCAGGTCCGAGACGTACCGGGCGAACTGGGGACCATCCCCGCGGGCGCGGGGAGCACACGGCATCCCCTGCAGGGAGGCTGACCTGGTCGGGACCATCCCCGCGGGCGCGGGGAGCACTCTTGCTGAACAGCAAGTTTGTCACCCGCGAGAGCCGTTCTGCATAACTTCCACCGATTCCGACAAAGCTCATATTCCAACCAATCAGTCGCCTCAACGACGCATCGGCGCGACCGCTCGAAGACAGCCGCGGCCCAAGACGCCGGCTCGCGGTGGGCTGATCGGATGGAACGCGAGCCGGCCGGCAGTGTTGGACTCGCACACGCAATTCGAACAGACGTATTATTTTTACGTGCCGACCTACACCTTCCCCCAAGACCTGCGCGACGCCCAGCTCGCCCTCCACCAGACCCGCGCCGCCTACGAGCAGTACGCCCGGACCCTGCCGTGGTCGGCCGAGCCGATGCCCGGTTGGGAGGGTGACAAGCAGCTGCACAGCGGGTACCGGTCCGCCAAGCCCGACAGCCCCGGCTACACCGACGAGCAGCGCCAGCAGGTCGCACGGTTCCGGGCCGAGCTCCTCGAGCTGAGTACTCAGGTGGCGACCCACCCGTTCTGGGCGACGCTGGAGCGGGGCGATGTCGTGGAAGGCCGGATGGTTCTCCAGCACACCCACGAGCAGCCGGCCGCGGCCGAGGCGGCCTGAGTCCTGTGCCGGATTCCAGTGGGATATCCCGGCTCGAGAAGTGGCGGGCCACGCGGGAGTACCTCGCGTGGCAGCTGCGGTGCGCGGACCAGAAGGTCCGCGAGCTCGAGGCCCAGGAGCAGCAGGAGAAGAAGCGGCGGGAGCAGGCGCGGGCCGAGCAGTCGTGGAAGATCCAGCCCCAGCGCTCCAGCGTGAACGCGCTGCTGCACCGCGGGAACTGCACGCTGTACAAGAACGACTTCGGGTTCATCATCCGTGAGGAAGCGGTCATCGCCCTGGCCGAGCCCGACATCGAGGCCTGCCAGATCTGCAATCCGCAGACCGGGCTGGAGTGAGCTGCGACGTCCGGCGCAGGTTGCCCCTTGGAGTGGAGCTGCGGGCACGTCGCCAAGAGTGGACCGTCCTGTCATGATCACTATCGAGCCCGACGCTCGGTGAGTGGCTTACGGGCTGCTGGACGCGGGGCGGTTCAGTCCCTTGTGGTCCCATCATTTTCAGCGCCAAACCGGCGCCCGGAGCAATATCACCGCGCGCACCATTCCCGCACTTCTTCTCTGCGCCTGTTAACACCATCCGGCCTTCCAACACCACCGTGCGCCTGTCGAAGCAAGGGACGAGATCCGGGCCCCGGTTGTACGTTTTTTTCTTACCGAAGGCATAGTCCAACCAATGGTCTTCACCGTTGAGAGGGACCGGCATGACGAGCCACGCAACCGAAGTCGACCTCGAAGAAGTCCTCCGACGGGTACTGGAATCCAGCGGTGCGGGTACGCGGTGGACCACCGACACGGACGGGATGTGGTGCCACCTCACACCCGAGTCCGCGAACCTCCCCAAGCAGGGCTGGAAACTGCATGTGTCGGCGACGTCCGCCTCCGCGCCGGTGGTTCTCACCAAGGCGCTGGGCGTCCTGCTGTGGGGCGAGTCGGCGTTCAAGTTCGCCCAGTCCCTGGACCAGGTGAGCGCGCTCAACTCCCGCGCCACACCCCGGGGCAGCTCGGGCAAGTTCATCACCGTCTACCCCCGGTCCGACGCCGACGCAGCCCGCCTCGCGCAGGAACTGCACACCGCCACGGCAGGGCTGGCCGGCCCCCGGATCCTCTCCGACCAGCCCTACGCCGTGAACAGCCTGGTCCACTACCGCTACGGCGCCTTCGTCGGCCAGCGGCGGCTCTCCGACGAGGGACTGCTGGTCTGGTACTTCGAAGACCCCGACGGTAACCCCGTCGAGGACGTGCGCAGCGGCCAGTACACGCCCCCACCCTGGGCGGTCAGCCCCTTCCCCCCATCGGTGCCAGTCCCGCCGCAGAAGCAGCAGGCACCGGCGGGCCCGGTCCTGCTCGGCGGCCGCTTCTCTGTGCGGGAAGCGATCCGCCACACCAACAAGGGCGGCGTCTACCGGGGCACTGACGTCACCACAGGCGCGCCGGTGGTCATCAAGGAGGCCCGCCCGCACGTCGAGGCCGACGCCTCGGGCGCCGACGTACGCGACTGGCTGCGCGCCGAAGCGCGGGCGTTGGAGAAACTGGCCGGCACCGGCCTGGCCCCGGAGCTCCTCGCGATGTTCGAGCACGGCGGCCACCTCTTCCTCGCACAGAGGGAGATCCCCGGCGTCCCCCTGCGCAACTGGGTGGCCGAGCACTTCCGCGACGCCGGCGCCGAACGTTACCGCGCCGACGCCCTCGCCCAGGCCGGCCGGCTGATCGACCTCCTCGCCGCGGCCCACGCATGCGGCGGCGTCCTGAGAGACTTCACCCCCGGCAACATCATGGTCCGCCCCGACGGCGAACTGCGCCTCATCGACCTCGAACTCGCCGTCCTGGAGGACGAAGAGGCCCTCCCGACGACGGTGGGAACCCCCGGATTCAGTGCGCCCGAACGCTTGTTGGACGCGCCCGTCTCCCCGACGGCCGACTACTACAGCCTCGGCGCCACCCTCTGCCTCGTCCTCGTCGGCAAGGTGCCCACCCTGTTGCCCGAGCAGCCCGCCGACCGGTCCCCGGACGAGCGGCTCGCCGAGTGGCTGACCGCCGCCGACGGGGCGCTCCCGCTCCCGGACGGCCTGCCTGAGATTGTCCTCGGGCTGATGAAGGACGACCCCGCCGAGCGCTGGGACCCGGAAATGGCCCGCGCTGCCCTGCGCCGGACGGCCGGGACGCGGCAGCAGCCGCCCGCCGCCCCGGACAGGCGCCGCCCAGCCGCCCCGCAGCCCGCCGCAACACCGGCCGCCGTGGCGGCGGGGATCGTCGAGCACCTCGTCGACTCGATGACGCCGAAGGACGCGCAGCGGCTGTGGCCCGTATCCACCCGGGCCGGAGAGACCGACCCCTGTACCGTGCAGCAGGGCGCGGCCGGCGTACTGGCCGTCCTGACCCGGTACTTCGAACTCACCGGCGATCCGCGTCTGCCCGAGGTGATATCCACCGCGGGCCGCTGGATCGCCGACCGGACCGACACCCGCTCCACACGCCCCGGCCTTCACTTCGGCGGTAGGGGGACCGCATGGGCCCTGTACGACGCCGCACGCGCCGTCGAGCACCGCGGCCTTGTCGACCACGCGATGGCCCTGGCCCTGGCCCCGCAGGAGTCGACGCTCAGCTACGACATCACCCACGGCCACGCGGGCAGCGGACTGGCCGCCGCCCACCTGTGGCACCGCACCGGCGACCCCCGGCTGGCCGACCTCGTCGTCGCCGCCGCCGACCGGCTGGCCGCCGCCGCCCAGCACGGGCCCTCCGGCGTGAGCTGGCCGATCCCGGCCGAAGCCGTCGCCAAGGAGGCCGGCAAACGCTACCTCGGCTTCGCCCACGGAACGTCCGGCATCGGATACTTCCTGCTCGAAGCAGCCGCCGTCGCTGACCGCCGGGACTACCTGGACCTGGCCGTCGCAGCCGGTGAGGAGCTGGTGGCCAGCGCCGTGCGCATCGGCGGGGCGGCCCAGTGGCCGGCGCAGGCCGGCGACGTTCCCACTGCGCCCTACTGGTGCCACGGCTCGGCGGGCATCGGCTCCTTCCTGCTCCGGCTGTGGCGGACCACCGGCGACGAACGCCATGCCGAACTCGCCCGCGGCGCCGCCCGGGCCGTCGTCGAACGCGCCTGCCGGGCGCCCCTCGCCCAGTGCCACGGGTTGGCGGGCAACGGCGACTTCCTCCTCGACATGGCCTCGGCCACCGGGGATCCCTCCTACCAAGCGATGGCCGAGGACCTGGCCCGCCTCATCGCAGCCGAACGGGCCCACCGCGACGGCCACGTCGTCTTCCCCACCGAATACGGGGACGTCTCGACGAGCTGGAGCGACGGATCCGCGGGGATCCTCGCGTTCCTCCTGCGGACCCGGCACACAGACTCCCGGCACTGGACGATCCAGCAGCCGGGCTGAGCGGCAGGGAACCTGCCGCTCACCTCAGAGAGAAGGAGAAAGTCATGGAGAACCGCGACCTCGAACTGCTGGCTCACCTTCACGCCCTTCCCGAGACCGACCCGATCGGCGTCGACGGCGTCCCGTTCGCCGACACCTGCGCGTGTGTCGGACTCCTGACGCTGCTCAACACCATCTGTGTGGGCATCAGCTGCGCCTGACCCGGCGGTAGGCCCCTTCGGCTCCGCCATTGCACGGCGGCCCCGACGACAGCGGTCAGGTCGACGGGACGCTGAGCAGCGGACTCCGCAGGCGGGGAGCCCCCGTACTGCCCGCCAGTGCCGCGCGGGAACGGAGCGACAGGGGCCGGAC
The DNA here is from genome assembly GCF_053593715.1 of Streptomyces sp. NPDC002125. NCBI lineage: Bacteria > Bacillati > Actinomycetota > Actinomycetes > Kitasatosporales > Streptomycetaceae > Streptomyces > Streptomyces sp. NPDC002125. Next base: position 28,103 of record NZ_JBSFDD010000019.1, read on the forward strand.
GACCTCCGGCCGGTGGTCCGCCCACGGCGGCGGCCACCGGCCGGAGCACACACCCGCTCCACCGGGAGCCGGGCACGGTCCGTCCGTGCCTGGCTCACCCGTTGCCCGCCCGAGTCCGCAGACCACACCCCGCAGACGAGGACCGACCATGCAGCCACATGCCGGCGACGACGCCCCCGCCCGGGCCTCCCTACTGGCCGCCGCCCCCACCGACCCGGACGCCGCGCGGACGGAGCAGGGACCGGCGTACGCCATCAGCACGCGCGGTCTGGTCAAGAGCTACCCGGGCCCGGACGGCACCGCCGTCGAGGCCGTGCGCGGCCTGGACCTGGACGTGCAGCAGGGCGAGACCTTCGCCTTCCTCGGCCCCAACGGCGCGGGCAAGTCCACCACCATCTCCCTGCTGTGCGCCCTCGCCCGGCCCACTGCCGGACACGCCACGGTGGCCGGCGCCGACGTGCTCGATCAGCCCGACCGGATACGGCGGCAGGTCGGGATGCTCTTCCAGCACAGCGCCCTGGACATGGACCTGACGGCCGAGCAGAACCTCCGCATCCACGCCCGCCTCTACGGGCTGAGCCGCCGCCACGCTCGCCGACGCGCAGCCGAGACGCTCGAGGCGGTCGGACTGGCCGACCGGAACCACTCCCCGGTGCGCACTCTGTCCGGCGGTATGCGACGACGCCTCGAACTCGCCCGCGGCCTGTTGCACGAACCACGGATCCTCTTCCTCGACGAGCCCACCACCGGACTCGACCCCCACGCCCGCGCCCAGGTCTGGCAGCACCTGCGCGCATTGCGCGACCGGCAGGGCATCACGCTCTTCGTCACCACCCATTACCTCGGCGAGGCCGAGAACTGCGACCGCCTCGCCATCATCGACGGCGGCCGCCTGGTGGCACAGGGCACCCCCCTCGCTCTGAAGGCCGCGATCGGGGACGACCGCGTGGTGCTGCGCACCGGTGATGACCAGGCGGCGCACGAGGTCGTGCGCACGGCCACGCCGCTGGGCACCGCCACTACCCTGGACGGCGAGGGGATCTCCCTGCGCCTGCCCGACGGCAGCTCCTGGATACCACGCCTGTGCGGGGCCCTGGCGGCCCAAGGCATCCCCGTGCACGCCGCCTCCGCCACCCCGCCGACGCTCGACGACGTCTTCTTCCACCACACCGGCCGCAGCATCCACGGCACACGCCCCCTCCCGGCGGCCGGCGCGGCCGCGACGCACACCACCACGACGACGAACGGGGAGGGCCCGTGACCACATCCGCCGTGCGGCCGCCGGACGTTCCGCAGACCCCCTACGCCCCCGCCCCCGACCCCGCGCCACTCCTGCGCCGCGAACTGCGCGCCGTCCACGCCCTCGTCCACCGCGACCTGCTGCGCCTTGCCTCTCAGCGACTCCACACCGCGCTGATGCTGACCCAGCCGGTGCTCTACCTCCTGATCCTCGGAGGCGGCCTCGCCGCCCTGATCCCCGACGCGGCCCTGGGCGTCGGCTACCAGACCTACCTGTTCCCCGGCATGCTGATGATGACCGTCCAGACCCCGGCCATCATGGTCGGCATCCGGCTGATCACCGACCGGCAGAGCGGCTACCTGCGCGAACTCTTGATGGCACCCGTACGCCGCTCCACGCTGCTCCTGGGCAGCTGCGCCGGCGGCACCGCGGTCGCCGCGGTCCAGGGCGCCCTGCTCCTCCTCCTCGCCGGGCTGGCAGGCCTGCCCTACGACCCGCTCCTGCTGGCCCTGCTCCTGGCCGGCGTAGTGCTGGTCTCCTTCACCATCACTTCGATGTCACTGGCCCTGGCCGTGAGCCTGGCGCGCGCCGAGATGTTCCACATGCTGCTCGGCCTGGTGATGACGCCGTTACTCTTCCTCTCCGGCGGCTTCTTCCCCCTGGCGAACCTGCCGGACTGGGCCCGAACCCTGGCGGCCTTCAACCCGCTCGCCTACGGCATCGACCTGCTGCGCCGCTCCATCGGGGTCAGGGAACCGCAGCAGGCTGCCGTGGCCGGCATCGAATGGTTCGGCCGCCAGCCCCCGCTCGCCCTCGAAGCGGCGGGCCTCGTGACGATCGGCGTCCTGGCTCTCCTGTGGGCCGCCCACCGCTTCGGCCGCCCCGAGTAGACACCGGGCGTGCGGACGTCCCCTCGGTGGGTGTGTCCAGTAAACGGCTGATCCAGTTTCTGTAGTGGGTCAGTTGGCGGCCGGGGTGAGCCAGCGTTCGAAGGCGATCCGGAAGGCGTTCAGGGGTGCCTCCAGCGCATGGTCACCGCTTGTGGCCGCAAGGGCTGATCTGTCGAAGCGTCTGGTTCCTGATTGGCTCTGGGAGCTGGTCGCCCCGCTACTGTTACGCAGTCACCTTCGGCCACCCTCGTATAATTTCCCTTGTACGTGGCTGTTTCACTGGGAGGGATCGTGGAGAACGAGGGGGATGGGCGTCCGCTGCTCCTGCTCGATGTGGACGGCCCTCTGAATCCGTACGCTGCCGCGCCGCAGAGGCGACCGGCGGGGTACAGCACGCACCGCATGCGCCCGACCGGGTGGGAGAATCCGTGGGACAAGCCCCTACGGGTATGGCTCAACCACGGCCACGGGGCAGACCTCCTGGCGTTGCCCTACGAGCTGGTGTGGGCCACCACATGGAAGAACGAGGCCAACGACTGGATCGGCCCGCACCTCGGCCTGCCCACCCTTCCCTTCGTCGACTGGCCCACCATGACGCCGCAGCAGGGCGCCCGACTGCACTGGAAGACACAGGCGTTGGTCGCGTACGCCAAGGGTCGCCCGTTCGCCTGGGTGGACGATGAGCTGAGCCCGGAAGACCGGGAGTGGGTCCGGAAGAACCACGATGCTCCGGCGCTCCTGCACTGGGTGGACCCGCGCCTGGGCCTCCTGCCGGACGACTTCAGTGCTCTGGCGAAGTGGGCAGTGGACCAGGAGCAGGTGCCAGCGTGATGGAGCACGAGGCCGGCGCGGAGGTCGTGGACGCGGAGCTGGTGGAGGAGGACCACCTGCCAGCGGCGATCCTGCCGCGTCCGGCGGCCCGCCCGGTGGTCGACCGGCACACCATCCTCTACCCCGGCCAGGAGCTCCCCACCGAGGCCGACCAGCCGACGTACACCGAGCGGGACCTGTACGTCTCCGAGCAGACCGCCGAGCGGCTGGAGAACCAGTCCGCGCCGAAGAACACCAGCGCCAACTACCTGTCCCAGCGCAACAAGTTCGCCGCCTGGTGCGCCGGCGAAGGCCGTGTGGCCTGGCCGTGCACCACCGCCACCTATGTCGAGTACGTCGCCCACCTCATCGAGCTGGGGCGCTCCCCGAACGCCATCAACGCCGCCATGTCGGCCATCCGCACCTGGATGCCCGAGGACCAGAAGCCCGGCACGAAACAGGCCCGGGGCATGCTCAACGAGTACAAGAAGACCTGGGCCAAGCGCACCGCGGTTCGTAAGGCGCCTCCGATCACGGACGAGTTGCTGCGGGCCATGGTCGCCACGTGCGACCTTCGCACCATCGCAGGTCGCCGCGACCGGTGCATGCTCCTCCTCGGCCGGGGCGCTCTCAACCGCAGGATCGAGCTCGCCGATCTGTCCATCGCGGACGTCGCGGTCGACGACGACTTCGTCACCCTGCACATCCGATCCTCCAAGACGGACCAGGAGGCCAAGGGTGAGCACACAGACATCCCCGCCGAGGAAGATCCGCTCCTCGACCCCGTCGCGGCCGTGAGGGACTGGCTCACCGCCCTCCACCACCTCGGCGTCCGCGAAGGCGCGTTCTTCCGGGCCCTCACCTCCCGCGGCACCCTCCAGAACCGGGCCGTCGCGAAGGAACGCGGTGACTACGTCACCGGGGACGCCATCAACGACTGGGTCCGCAGCCGTGCCCACAAGGCCGGCGCGAAGAACTGGCAGCAGATCACCGCCCACGGGCTCCGCCGTGGCGGAGCCCAGGCCATCGCGGAGGCCGGCGGGGACCCGACGAAGCAGGGCCGGTGGAAACCCGGCTCGGCCGTCGTAAAGCGGGAGTACCTGGACCGCGCCCAGTCCAGAGCGGAGAATCCGTGGCTCAGGGTGCAGGCGAAGCGGCGCGATAAGTCGGCGTGATCGTGCAGGTCAGGCTTATTTCGTGGCACATCAAGCGGTGTCGGTGGCGCTCGGAGCGGGCCTCCAGGCGAGTACGGTCGTCACCCACTGCGAGTCGCGAGCTCGGCCCTGCCGCGCCCTGGTCCATCCACGGTCCGTCTCCCGTTCCCAATCCGGGGTCACGCCCTGCTTACCGTTCCCTCCTGCCGAACGAGCGACGAGTGCTCAGGCTGCCCCTTCTCCCTCCTCGTCGAACCGGTCCAGCCGCGCCGTCACATCGTCGGCGAGACGCGTGAGGAGACGGGTGAGGTCATCGCGATCCTGCTGCGACCAACCGGCGAGCGCCTCGGCGAACCAGCCCAGCAGAGAGGCCACGTAACGGTTGGCGGCCTCCGTGCCCGCTTCGGTCGGTTCGATGAGGCTCGCGCGGCGGTCGTGGGGATCGGCGACGCGTCGCACGAGACCGCGTTTCTCCAGGACCTGAACCTGGCGGGTGACGTGCGGGCCCACGACCTGCATGCGGTCGGCGATCTCGCCGATCCGCAAGGGCTTGTCCGCAGTCCGGAGGGACACCAGCGCGCCCATGGCGGGACGGTCGAGGGCGAGGCCGGCCTCCTCGGTGGCGCGTTCGATCAGCCGACCCTTGGTGAGAGCGCTGCTGAGCCGGGTGATCCGGGGCAGCACGGCGAGCAGGTCGGCGGGGGGAAGCCCCGGTGTGGAAGGCCCTGAGGGCTCGGTTGTCATCACATCTCCATTTGCATACCTAAGTTAGGCATCTATATAGTCGAGCATGGCCGCGCCGATGGAAGCGCCCTGTGATCTACGTAAAGATACCTAAGGTACGCATCTTTATGCGCATGCCCGCGTACCGCCTTCGTCACCCCGGGGGCCCGCCCCGGCAGAAAGGTGTAAAGCCATGATCAAGAACTCTCACTCCTCCCGCAGCGTACTGATCTCAGGAGCCAGTATCGCTGGCCCCGCACTCGCCTACTGGCTCGACCGATACGGCTTCGACGTGACCGTCGTCGAGAAGGCCCCCGCCGTGCGCGGGGGCGGGTACGCCATCGACATCCGCGGCACGGCCCGCGAAGTGGTCGACCGCATGGGCCTGCTGCCACGCCTGACCGAGGCGCACGTCGACAGCCAGCGGATCACCTTCGTGGACGCGGTGGGCGAAACGGTCGGCTCGGCGCGGCCGGAGCAGTTCACCGGCGGAGAGGCGGGCCTGGACCTCGAGGTCCGGCGCGGTGACCTGGCCGAGGCGCTCCACACGCCGGTGCGGGAGCGAGTCGAGTTCCTCTTCAACGACTCGATCGCCACACTCGACGACACCGGGGACGCCGTACACGTCGTCTTCGACAGCGGAATACGCCGCACGTTCGACCTGATGATCGGCGCGGACGGACTGCACTCGAATACGCGCCGACTGGTCTTCGGCCCCGAGGAGCCCTTTCACCACTACCTCGGGCACGTGTTCGCCGGCTTCACCCTGCCGAACGAGTTCGGGTTCGCGCACGAGGCCGTCGTCTGGAACGAGCCGGGACGTGGCGCGGTCCTCTACGCTCACGAGCCGTCCGACCGTGTGCACGGCTTCCTCACCTTCGCCGACGAAACCCCGCCCTTCGACGCCTTCCGCGACCCGCGAGCCCAACGCGACCTGGTGGCGGCACACTTCCCCGAGCAGGTCTGGCACGTGCCGCGCCTGGTGGAGGGCATGCGGGAGGCCGACGACCTCTTCTGCGACATCGTGAGCCAGATCCACATGCCCACCTGGTCCCACGGGCGCGTCGTACTGGCAGGGGACGCCGCACACGCCACCTCGTTCCTCTCCGGTCAGGGCTCCAGCGTCGCGCTCGTAGGCGCCTACGTCCTGGCCGGCGAACTCGCCACCCGGACGGACCACGCCGAGGCCTTCGCAGCCTACGAGCGCACGATACGGCCCTTCGCGGAGGTCAACCAGGCGCTGGCCACCAGCGACGGCTCGGTGGTCACGCCCACGACCCGCGAGGAACTCGAGGCCCGCAACGCCCTTCTGCGCGACCCCGAGTCGGCTGCGAAGGAGCTGGCGATGGCAGGTGCGGAGAAAGGACGCGCGGCACACTCGGCACTCACCCTGCCCCACTACTGCTGATCACCGCTCCAGTCTCCCCCTTCGAGCATCCCTGGAGGCGCAGGGAGCACAGGGTGTAGAAGTCCAGCTCCTCGACGTAGCGGGGACCATCCCCGCGGGCGCGGGAGCACGCAAACGGCGGGCCGGTCTCGACCAGGTGGCGGAAACATCCCTGCACGCGCGGGGAGCACTGTTCGACGGTCTTGGCGAGCTGCCACGCCTTGGGACCATCCCCGCAGGCGCGGGGAGCACCGGCCCGAGGGCCCGCAGGTCCGCAACAACGAGGGGCCATCCCCGCACGCGCGGGGAGCACTCTCGCTGAACTGCGAGTTTGTCACCCGAGAGAGCCATTCCGCCATCCCCCGCGTACCCGACAGGTCACACCGCAGCTCTCTACGCCCGAGGCGCTGCGCGAGCAGGCTGGGAGCGTGTGGTCGACCAACTCCCCCGTGTCGGCGAGGTGACCGGCCCCGGGACCAGGCGACGGAGAGGTCGCCATGCACTGCGCCTCAAGTGCCGCTTCTTCCCGCCGAATGAGTCCGTCGGTCAGTTCGATTTGCCCCGCGGCCGCGATCGTAAGCGAGCGTCACCGAGTGCCGCCGCATCGGCGCTCTGTCGGATCCCGCACCCACCTGGCTAGGCTCCCTGCCATGACCGACTACGTGCAGGTGTCGACGGCCACCGAGACGAAGCAGCAGGCACTGGACCTCGCCGGGCCTGCAGTTCAGCGTCGCCTTGCCGCAGGTGCGCAGATCATCGGGCCGGTCACCAGCGTCTTCTGGCACCTCGGCGCCTTCGGCACCGGCGAGGAGTGGCAGCTTCTCCTCAAGACGACCGCGGACCGGTACCCGGAGCTGGAGGCAGATCTTCTCGAACGTCATCCGTGGGACAACCCGGAAGTGTGCGCGATCCCGATCACAGCGGGCGCCGAGCAGTGCCTGAAGTGGATCCATGAATCTGTCGAGACTCCCTAGCCTGCCGTCCGCTCCAGGAGGTCACGGACGGCAGCGATGCCCGCGTGAGGGCCTAGCCGGTCGAGCAGTGGGGTGATCCGCTGTCGCGGTCGTGTGGACGCCACGCCAGTTGCGAGTTCGAGCGCGCGGCGCACGGTCTCGGCTGCCTGCTCGACCTCACCGGCCATGAGATAGGCGTCGGCGAGCCACGACAGGTACAGCGCTTTGTCGCGAGCGTGGTCGTCGCTGAAGCGGTCGAGTGCGGCGGTGAGGACGGGAACCGCGCGTAGTGGGCGGCGGAGTTCTGTCCAGCAGCGGCCGGTCATGATGTCGAGTTCGTTGTGGTCGACCCAGGTGGACCACCCGGGCTGAGGCTCGCCGTCCTGTGCGTCGTCGAGGTCCTGGCGGGCGGCGGCGAGGGCTTGCTCCGTGGCGGGCGCGTCGCCCGTGACGGCGCAGGCCCAGGCCAGCCGCTCATGCAGGAGTGCGCGGACCGTGGCCGGCGTCCGGTCGGTGATGGTCGTGCAGGAGTCCTGCGCGAAAGCGGCGGCGGTGCGTCGGTCGTCTGCGAGGGTCTTGTAGGCGAGGAACGCGAGGCTGTTGCCATAGAGGTCGGAGTCCTGCGCGTCCTGCGCCGCCAGGCGGCTCTCCTCGTAGAAGGCCACGGCGTCGCGCGGGCGGCCACCGTCGAAGGCGGCCCACCCGGCCTGCTGGGCCTGCTCGGCGAGGAGCGCGGTGAGGCGGAGCCGGCACCCGCCACTGAAGGTCGCCCGCTTGAGGAGGTCCTTCGTGTACTGGACCTCGCCGAGATAGACACGGTAGGTGTCGCCACCGCCCAGGATTTCGTCCAAGGCTCGCAGGCGGGCAGTTCGCTCCCGGAGCCGGTCCACGTCGGCATCGGTGACACGGTGAGGCGCCTGAGGCCGATGGAGGGCAGGAAGGGTGGCGGCGAGACCGCTGGTGCCGGCGGCCCGGAGGATGGTTCGGCGGTGCACAGGCGTGGATCCGTTCTCTGCATGGGAAGGTCCAGCAGGAGCGTCGGCCGTCTCCCAAGGGCGGGGTGCCAGACCGACGAGGTGCCCGGGGACGCGCAGCGCGTCCGCGATCTGCACGACCTTCTCGAACGACGTGATCCGCCCCTGCCCCCGCGCGAGCGTCCCGACCCGATCCGGTTTGATGTCGCACTCCGCCGCGATCTTGGAGTAGCTGATCCCGGCACGCTCGCGAGCAATCCGGAACACCAGCCCGAAATCGTGTGCGCTGAGTGCGCGCTGCACGTCATCGTCGGCAAGGAGATCGCGCGGCAGCGCAGTCGGCGGCTGATAGGTCATACGGCACTCCTCCTGCTGGCGCGAGTGTGCACGATGATCGAGAACGGGGCCTACCCATCATGGGTACACCCCTGGGCGGGATGCAGGCGATTCGCAGGACGATCACTCTCGTACGCCAGAGCCCCAGGGCGGCGACGCCCGTCTGCCAGGGGGCGACGACTGATGAGGAGTCGCCGTGCTTGAGCGTGCCCATAGCGAGTCAACGGGTGGAGTCGTACACCTTCGACGGGAACGGGAGCTGGCGTCCGGGCATTGGCTGCTCTCGGCGGCATCCGCAGCGAACCGCCCCCAGGCGAAGACCGAGTGGAAGGAACGCGGGGCGGCGTGGCTGCGCCCCGGTGTTCTCTTCTCCGCGGTCGAGATCCCGGCCGGTGTCCTCCACGCCGCCGTCGGCCTCGACGACCCCAGGGGGTGCGCCGGGCCTCTTGCCGAGGCGCTGGAGTTCGGGCCGCTGTTCTACAGCTCGGACGGCTTCCAGTCCGAGGGCTCGTACACCGCGCTGGTCCCGGCCCGTGTCGCCCGGCTCCCAGAGCCACTACCAGGAGTGGTGACGCTCCATCAGCGTGCTCTGCTCCTCGTCCCCGCGCCGCACGTCACTGAGCCGGTCCAGGGGGGAGGCCCTTGGTGGGTCTCGCCGCTCGGCGGCCCAGGTCTGCTATGTCCCCCGGAACGTGTGGCCGCGATGGCCGCATTCGGCTGGGGCGCCCTCGCCGCCGCGAAGGGTCGCCAGGATGCTTGAGACCGCCGCCCGCACCCCGGGCGCTCCTGCGGTTCCGACTCCCTCAGGAGCGGCCGGCCGAAGTCCTTCTCGGCATATCAGGATTGGTTCGCTCGTCATGGTCCAGACCGGAACGGGCACGCTGCCCTCGTACGCCGAGACGCTGCCGAGGACCCCGGAGGCGGCGGGCTACGCTCGCCGCCTGGTCGCTCTGGTCCTGACCGTCTGGGACATGAACGAGGTGCGCGACGCTGCCGAGATGGTCGTGAGCGAGCTGCTGGCGAACGCCGTCCAGCACGCGCGGTGCGAGTCGGTCCGGCTGACCGTGACGCGGCTGAGCGACAGCAGGGTCCAGGTGTCCGTGGTGGACCGGTCCCGAGCCCACCCGAGACGCCGCGCCGCTGATTCCATCGAGGAGCCCGGGCGCGGCCTGGGCATCGTCGATGCACTGGCCCAGGGCGGTGGGGGGTCGATTCGCTGGCGTGGGGGAAGCGCGTGTGGGCCGACCTGGAAGTGACGTCCGGTGAGTGAGCTGGTCCGTCAGGTCGTCTACGTCGTCATCCTCGCCGCGCTGCTGGGAGCCCTGGTCCCCCGGCATATCCCGCAGGTAGCCGGCCTACTGCCCTCGCAAGTGCAGCGTGTTGGCCGATCGCCCTCGGCACGCACCGCACAGCGGACCAAGGCGGCTTTCATTCTGCCGCCTGCCCCATGACGGACCCCGAACGCGCGCCCAGCACCCACAGACGCGCGATCCCACAAGGAGGCGGTCGGTGACCCTCACTACGAGCGAGAAGACGGTGGTGAACGCGGCGGTGCTGCACGCCGCCAGCCGGAAGATCATCACCCGGGCAGTTGAAGAGGCGTGGCCGGACAGGGACGTCGTCCTCGGCCCGCAGTGCCCGAGCGTCACTTCGTACGTCTGCCGGGTCACGGTTGATGGCGAGGAGGTGATCGCGAAGTACAGCTGGCTGGGGCTGTCCCTGGTGTCCATCCTGCGGGGCGGCGGAGGGAGCTGGGAGGACGTCCAGGAAGCGCAGCGTGCGTACGTCGAGAGCGGCGGGCTGCTGACCGCACGCGAGGCGCAGAACCTGGAGTTCCTGCGTGAGCTCGGCCGCCTCCGGGTGTGCGGGACGGCCGGGCTGCTCCGGGGCGTTCTGCTCACGCGGATCGTCCCGGGCAGGCCACTGGCCGAGGAGCTGACGGCCCGTCCGTGGGATACGGGCGCTCTCCTCGACGCGGTTCTCGACTCTCTCGGGGAGCTGCACGGGCCAGCTGGCGCGGCGTCTCTGCGCAAAGCAGCGCCGATCGGTGAGCGTTCCGTCGTCGGCGTGTTCCGCAGGAAGTTCAACGGCCTGAGCGCGTCCGCGTATCTGCGGTCGCTCGGCCAGGACAGTGGTCTCCCGGAGTACGAGCGTCAGGAGGTCATCGAGCTGATGCAGAGCGCGGTGTGGCGCCTGCTCCGGATGGCCGGCGCGATCTCGTCGCGCAGGGACACAGTGGTGTTCGGGGACCTCAAGCCGGAGCACATCTTTCTCGACGGCCCCGGACTCACCTTCATCGACCCGGCCGTGCAGTGGGCGGCCGGTCCTCAGCCGGACGTCGCGAAGCTCACCGGCCGCGCGCTCCTCCTGGCAGCAGGGCATCCGGAGCCGAGGGCCGGACGGGAGATCGTGCAGGGAGTCGCGTCCACGCTCGCCCGGCACGTCGCGGCGCTGCCCGAGCACGACCGGACGGCACGTCTGCGTGAGGTCCTGGTCCTGTGGCTCATGGACACGGTGAGCATCTTGAGCACGTGTCTCAGCGCACCCCCGGGGCTCCCGCTGGCCCCGCATCAGCAGGCCCTCGTCGGCCAGGCCCGCACGGTCGCGGGTGTCGTGGACCGGGTAGGCGCCCTTCTCGTCGGGTCGATGGCCGGCCCTCGCCTCCTGGACGCCGTCTTCGCCGAGGTCGACCACGCCGGCGGGAGTGCGCGATGACCGGCCCGGTGATCGGCATCGTCGGCGCGGGGGCGGTCGGACAGACCCTCGCCACCGGCCTCGTTGCCGCCTCCCTCCCCGTGAGGTTGCTCGTCGTGGCCCGGCGGCCCAGCCAGGTGCAGGGATTGACCGCCGACCTCCAGGACCTCGCGCTCACCGCCCGGTCGCGGTCGCGGGTCGACGCCGGCGACGTCGCCGATCTCCACGGCTGCGACGCGGTCGTGATCGCCCTGCGGTCCGACTTCAGGAACACGGCCGAGCGGGACATGAGGCGCGGCGGCACGACCGCGAACGCACCTGCTCTCGGCGAGCTGGCGAGGGAACTGCGCGGGTACCGCGGTGCCGTCCTCGTCGTGACGAACCCGGTGGACTTGCTGGCCCGCCGCTTCGCCGATGTGTCGGGCTGCCCCCGCGTCTTCGGGATCGGCTCGAATCTCGACTCGGCCCGGTACCGGCTGCTGCTGGCCCGATACGCCCAGGTGTCCCCGGACCTCGTACGCGGCCATGTCATCGGCGAGCACGGTGACCGCGCCGTCGTGTGCGCGTCGACAACCACCGTCGACAGTCAGCCGATCGCGGTCCCGCTGCGGACCGTCCTGGACGATCTCCAGCGCCGCCCGGCGCTGATCCGCAACGGGATCGGCCGCACTCGCTGCGGGCCCACCGGCGCCGTGCTCTCCGCGCTCCGCAAGGTTCTCGGTCTGGCCGACGGCGTCGAGGAGCTTTCCGTGCCGTACGGGGACGTCTACCTCGGAATTCCGTTGCGCTTCACCGGAGGCAGGGCCGTGCCGTGCCTGCCTCCCCTCACCCGTTCCGAACGCCTGCGTCTGGACTCTGCGGCCAGCAGTCTCCGGGACGCCTACGCCCATCTCCCCGCTCTTCCCGAAAGGATCGCTTCATGATCAGCGCTACCCGACTTGAGGCCGCCGCGGCGGCTGTCACCGTGCTCAGCAACCGGCCGCAGGTCACGGACTGGGCTCTGCGGTACTTCGGCCCCTGGTGGAACGCCACTTCGGTGGACGCCGCCGACGTATGCGCTGACGCCGTGGTGATCGCGGACGTCGACCCGGATGGCTACGAGGCGATCACCCGCCTCGTCGACGACGGCCGCCCCGTGGACACGGTCGACTACGCGAAGCACGAGCTGCTGGTGGCGCAGGACGGCGAGCTCATCGTCGCGACGTCGCCGAGCGAGGGCATCGCGTACCGCAGCACCCCGTCCTCGGGCCGTCTGGTCCTGGCCGGTACCGACGTGCAGCCGCTCGCCCTGGCCGCCGCGCGCATCGCGCGGGAGGCGATCCGCGGTCAGCTTCTCCGCGACGGGTGGGCCGTGCTCCACTCCTCGGCGGTCGTTCGGCCGGAGGACGGTGCGGGGCTCCTCACTTTCGGCGGCAAGGGCGCCGGGAAGACGACCACTGCGCTGCTGCTCGCCTCGCACGGCTGGCAGCTCCTCGCCAACGACCGGGTGCTGGTCCGACCGACCGGGGAGAGAGACGTCGAGGTCGTGCCCTGGCCGTCCGCTGCCGCGCTCGGGCTCGGCCTGATGCACTCGCTCGGCTGGGACGTCCTCGCGCAAAAGCACCTGCGGACCGGGGGGAGCTTCCACCCGACTCAGCACGAGTCGGTGACGGAGGCGCTGCTCGCCGGCGACCACACGCCGCTGTGGGAGAACGCGAAGCGAGAGCGGAAGGTCCAGGTGTTCCCGGACCAGTTCCCGGACCTGTTCGGCGTGCCGCTGGCGACGGGCGGCCGGGCGGCCGGCTTGCTCTTCCCGCAGGTCGAGACCGACGCGGCCCCGGACGTCATCGACGGCGCCCGCACGCTCGGTGAGGACGACTTCATGTCGGGTGCGACGGAGGACCGGTACCCGGACGTCTTCCGCCAGGCTCAGGGCGTGGACGGCGGGGGCCGGGAGAGCGCACGTACCGAGGTCGCGGCACGCCTCGCCGAGCTGCCGCACCACGCGGTCCGGCTGAGCCACGACATCCCGGCGAGCGCCGCAGTGCTGTGCAAGGTCGCCGACGCGATCTGATCTGCACGCCCCGGCCGGTCGCTCGACAGCCCGGCCGGGGCGTCTCGTGTCCGGGTGCGCCCTCAGAGCAGAGCCAGAGGCGACGTGGAGCGGCTTGGGGCCGTGGCGCTCAGCAGTACAAGTTGTGGCCTTGACGGGGATTGAGATCGTTTCCCTGGGGCCATCCCTGCGGACGCGGGGAGCACCGCGGCCGGCTCGGCGACCGGCTGATTGACGAGGGACCATCCCCGCGGGCGCGGGGAGCACTCGCCGAGGCAATGGGCGCCGTACCCGATCCGGGGACCATCCCCACGGGCGCGGGGAGCACTGTACCGACCTGGCACGCGCGGGGAGCACCCGTCAGCGAACCGGCGGCGGGCCTGGCCGTAGGGACCATCCCCGCACGCGCGGGGAGCACCCGTCACCCTCGGCCGAGCCCGAAGTGTTCGTGGGACCATCCCCGCACGCGCGGGGAGCACACAGCCAGTACGCTCACCTGTCCTCGATCTCCGGGACCATCCCCGCACGCGCGGGGAGCACGACGCACGGGACCACGCCCAGCAGAGCCGGTTTGGACCATCCCCGCACGCGCGGGGAGCACTCTTGCTGAACTGCGAGTTTGCCACCCGAGACAGCCATTCCGCATGACTTTCACCGACTCCGACAAACCATGCCGTTCAGCCACAAAACCCAAACCGTCCCGCACGCCCGACAGGTCATACCGCAGCCCTCGACGCCCGAGACACTGAAGTCGCTGGCGGCGGTGCCGCAACCCGCGGTCGCGGCGCCGCAGCCGCTGCGCGAGCCGGCTGGGAGCGTGTGGTCGACCGGCTCCCCGGTACCGGCAACGTGACCGAGAGCCGAGCAGCATGGCTGTCTGCCGTCCTTGCCACCTTCCGCAGCGCGGCAAGGTCGGCCCCCGTGAAGCGGGTCGACTCCGCAGCGGCCTCCGCCAAGGCACCAGCCTCATCAGCCGCCCTGCCGTACGGGGAAGCCGACGGGCCGGGGCCGTCGGGGAGGGTGGACGGTGGCAGTTGCTGCCAGGCGTCGCGAAGGGCTTCGACCCTCGGGTGGTTGGACGTGGCGAGCGTCCGCCCCATCGGAGTTCCGATCCACGCCTGGAAGGACTCGGCCACCGATCGGGCCCCGGCGAGAGCCTCCTCCCGCGAGCCGTACGGGACCGGGCTCCGTGCGGCAGCCGTGCTGTACGTAAGGGCCGAGTCGCTCAGCTTGAGCAGGGCCTCCGCGCTGGGAAGGTCTCCTGCGGTGCTGCGGCGGATCCTGTCCGCGCCCGCCATGGCCAGTCGGCCGATGGCCTCGCACGTCCGGATGGAGAGGGACTTCCAGAATCCCTGGAAGCGGGCGTCGGTCCGCAGCTCCTTCCAGTACTCGCCGGCCTTCTCCCTGAGCGTGGTCATCAGGTGCCCCGTCGCACCGCGGATGGTCTGGATCCGCTGCCACTCCGGCGAGCTCTGGAGATCCGAGGAAGCCGCGTCCTGCAAGGCACTGTTCACGAGGCTGGAGGCCTCGGCGGAGGAGGTATCCGTACCTGCTGGATCGCCCATGGGCGACGGGCGGTCGAGAACCGATGACGTCCGGTCGATCGTCTCCAGGTCCTCCCCCACCACGGCCCACATCTCATCGGCACTCCTGCCCTGGGTTTCGGGCACATGGTCCTTCCACGCCCGCTGCGCTTTCTCGAGGCCTTCCTCCCAGTCGATGGGCGGCAGAGCAGCGCCGCCTTCGGCCGGGCTCTGCTTGAGGCGCCAGATGGCGTTGCCGTCCGACGGCTCGTGAAGGACGTCGCCCTTGCGCAGCCACCGGCCGCCAGGCAGATCGTTGCCCGGCCACAGGGGCAGATCAGCATGTTCGGCCTCTGTTACGGCGTTCGACGGCTCGGCAGGCAGCGGAGCTCGCGTGACGGGACGGTCTGCCCGCTCCTTGTCGGTGTCTGCACTCGTGGCCATGGGTGCCTCCGTGAGGTGTCGGTTCGCCCGAACCGCGTGATCCGGATCGAGTTCATAGCGGCAGCTCGGCGTCGTCGGCCCGGCGGAGTATCTCGGCTGCCGCCGGGTGGACTGCGGGGGCGTTCGTGGTCTCCGAGGAGGCCAGGTAGAAGTTGAAGTCGTTCACCGCCCCCGGCGTGACTGGCATGACCGGCGGGACCGGGGGCGGCGGCTGATGTACGCCGGTGGCGCACGCGGCCAGTTGCAGGCGTGGGATGAAGGCGTGCAAAGTGTTGATCCAGTCGGCCTCGGCGAGTTCCCGGCCCGGGACCTGCTCACCGGCGTACGTACGGATCCACCCGGCGTACAGGGCCGTCAGGTGCTCCACCACCGGGGGATGGCGGTACCAGCACGGAGGGATGCTGTTGTGCAGCTCGAACGTGACGCGTAGCCAGTCGACCCAGGTCGCCAGCTCGCGAAGGCGTTCCTGCCTGTCCATCGGGTCCATGGCAGCCCACACCCACCGCTGCGGCTCGGGCTGGGCATCGGAGGGCATGGTGGGCCACAGGGAGGCCGGGTTGTCGAGATCCGGGGGCATGAGTGAAGCCCTTCCTGCTGTTCAGCGCCGTTGCGAGGGATCGCTGGTGTGGCCCGGCGCCGCGGCCAGCAGCTTTCTCAGGTCCTTGTCGCGGAAGGTCAGCCGCATCCTGACCTTGATCGGGGGCTGGTTGGAGTACTGCGCGATCGCGGTGAAGTCCGGCAGCTGCTGCAGCGAGTGCACCGGAGCGAGATCCGTCTCGGTGGCCGAGGTGTTGGTGGTGTACTCGCCGCATGAGCGGCCGTGGGACGTCCTCATCACCTCGGTGCGTCCGTACAGCCCGGAGAAGTAGCGGAGGGTCTCCAGGTCTCCGCAGCCCGGCAGCAGCATCCGCAGGCCGCTCGCGGAGAGCACCGTGTTGGCCTTCTGCGGGCCGAGCCGGTCCCGTAGCTGGGAGAGGTCGTGCCACACCGTCAGTACGTCGATGCCCATGCCGCGGCCGGTGGTCAGGATGTTCGGCAGCCTCGGGTAGCGCAGCATGTTCCCGGCCTCGTCGACCATCACGCCCAGCGACGGATTCAAGGGCGTGCCCGTGCTGTTGTAGCGGGCCTCCGCGCCGTGAATGATCGAGGCGATAATGGAGGTCAGGAGCGGGGCGAACCGCTCGGCGTCGGCCTCAGACGCGATCAGGCAGACGGTGCCGTTCCTGTCCAGAAGGTCCTCCACCGTGAAGTCGGTGCCGGCGCACGTCTCGCGGACCTCCTCGTCTGCGTACACCCTCGCCAGCACGTTGAGGCTGAACTGGATGGAGCCGATCCCGTCCTCGTGGAGCCGCAGCCAGGGCGAGGCGTAGTCCTCGGCGACCTCGTTGTAGCCGTGCTGCACCAGGACGGCGCGGACGTGGTCGACCGCGTCCTTGCCGAGCCCCAGCCAGCGGCGCATCGCGGCCACTCCCCCGCCGGACAGGTTCGCTGCCAGCAGCACGCCCTTGAGGACGCTCTTGGCCTGGTCGATCCACGGCGCCGCGCGCTTGCTGTCGCCGGACGCGGACGCCTCCGCCATCCACGAGGCCATCCGGTCGGCCGCCTTCGCGTCGGCGCAGTAGTCGACGGGCGACCACTTCTGGGTCGCCCTGCCCGGGATGCCGGCCGGGGCGATGACCCAGACCGGCCCGAAGGCGCGACGGCGCGCGTAGATGATGTCGAGGTCGGCAGCCTTGGTGGTCGTCACCACGAGGGGGCCCTGCCACTCCGCGGCGTTCGGCAGCACCAGTCCGGTGGTCTTCGAGGAACCCGGGACTCCGAACACGGTCGCGCTGATGTTGGGCCGCGCGGCCACGATCTTTCGGGTACGCATCCCACGCCCGGCGGTGATCCGGTTGGCCCGGGCGGCCGGGTCCTGGGGCGCCCTCAGCTTCCGCTCGACCTTGGCTCCGCCCCACTGGGCGCCGCCGGCCCGCCCGCTCCGGCCGAAGAGGCTGACGGCCTTCACGGCCAGGACGAGCACGATCAGGACGAACACGACGGTCAGCCCATAGAACAGCCAGCTGGGCGGGGCGGGGTCGTACGCCGATCCGGGGCCCCGTACCAGTGACTTGAGGACCGTGCCGGGGATGCTGTCGGTCCGGGTGGCCCACCCGCGCCCGGACAGGAGAGCCGCGGCCGGCGCAGCCAGCAGCACCGCGCCGCCGACCGCGGCGGCGGCGCCGATCCCGTAGGCGGCGAGGAGGGTGTTGTCGTCCAGGGCGGCGTCGGCTCTTCCCGCAGCCATTACACCGTCATCCTCTCGTCGGTCTCGAAGAGCTTCTGCTCGATGTGGGAGAGGACCAGCTGAACGGCGTGGCCGCCGCCCCGGCCCATCTTCCACAGGGCCCGGCCGCGCTGGCCCGCACCCCACGACCCGATCAGGTCGCACTCCGCGTCCGAGAGGCCGATCGCCTCGCGGGTGATCTGCAGGGGGCGGGTGTCCTGGGCCAGCTGGATCCGTGTCTCGCAGGAGGAGATCAGGTCCTTGGCGATCGCGACGGCCTCGGAGCTCGCCGCACCGACGCTCTCGAAGTCGGACAGCCGGTGCGTGGCCAGGATCTGGATGGTGCCGGTCGCCCGGGACAGCCTGAGGTCGGCGTCGATCTTCCGGACCATGGCCGCCCCGCCGGAGCGCATCTGCCGCCAGAGTTCATCGCGTACGACGATCCAGGGGCGTTGGCCGGGCCGGTCGATGGCGGCCTGCGCCCACGAGGAGACGCAGGACAGAACCATGGCGATCGTCTCGTCGCCGTACTGCTCCAGGGCGCTGATGTCGACGGACTGGATAGGTGCGTCCCAGTCCAGGCCGATCGAGGTCTGTTCGTCGAAGAGTCCGCCCAGGTGCCCGTTGACCATCGTTCCGAGCGCCGAGCGGATCGAGACCATCTGCTCGCGCGCCAACTGGACCTCGCCGTCACGGACCCTGAGCTCCTGGGCCATCGCGTCGGTGGGGTCGCGGAGCTTGTCGTAGACGAGCGGCAGGGTCGGCACGGCGAGCCTGCTCTGTCCGTACAGTTCGCCGGTCACCTCGCGCACCGCGACGTCGAGAGCTTCCTCCTCGCGGGACTCCAGCGTGCGGCGGAGCTGGAGTTCGAGGAGGGCCTTGAGCAGCGTGAGGCGGCGGCGATGGATCTCCTGGAGGCGGCTCCGGAGCTCGGCCGGGTCCTTGATCCGGTCGAGGCCGGTGCCTAGCGGTCCGGCGTCCAGCGGGTTGAGGCGCCCGGGGAGGCCGGGGCCGAGACGTACGGGCTCGACCCCCAGGTGCCGGCACAGGCCCGCGTACTCGCCCTTCACGTCCCCCGCGATCAGTGTCCGGTGCCCGAAGGCCATCAACCGGAAGCACAGGGCCTTGATGTGGGCGCTCTTTCCGCTGCCGGGGATGCCGGTGATCATCACGTTCGGGTTCGTGCAGAGACCTTCGCGGACCCAGACCGCCGGATGGGCGGAGAAGGCCTGGGTGGTCAGGGTGTTGTGCCCGATGTACGCGCCCACGGGAGGCAGCGATCCGGCGTGGAGGAAGGGGTAGGCCCCGGCGGCGTTGCCGGTGTCCGCCCGGACCACCTCCGTGCGGGGCAGGGACGCGGTACGGCCCGCGAAGGGATGGGGCCAGCCCTTGCGGGGTGCCACCCGCATGACCGTGTCGGCGTCTTCGAGGCGACGGGACTCGCGCTGCTCGGCCGGGGTCGGGCCGGCGGGCGCGGGTACGTGGGCGGTGCTGATCCCGGTCGCCTCGCCGATGCCGGAAGCGTCCAATTCGGTGTCGGTCGCGCGATGTCGTGCCGTCAGGCGCATCAGAAGCCCATCCGTCGGTCCGGGAGTCCCTGGCCGAGCGGCAGCGCGCCGGCGGCGAAGCCGACGTCCTGGGCGCCCCACATGCGCCGTAGCTCCAGGCCGGCGGCGGCTGCGTCGGCCTGCATCTCGGCGCAGGCCGTCTCCAGTTCCTCGAGGTCGGTCACGGTCACCGACAGCACCGCGGTCATCCGGACCACGCCCTGGCCGGCCGCGCGGGCGGCGTCCTGGGTACGCGCGAGGTTCACCTCGCGGCGCTCGTCCTCGCTCTCGTCCCGTCCGGTCCTGGCGCGCAGGTACCGGGCGGAGGACCGCTTGCTCTTCTCGCGGGCCAGCTCCTGGCGTGCCCGGCGCGGCCCGAGCGGCTCGTAGACCAGGCTCATGGACCGTCGCGCGTTGCGCCGGGGACGCAGCAGCGGCTGGAGGAACGTCGCGTAGACCTGGGCCTGGGGCCAGGTGCGGACCTGGTAGGTGACGGTCCAGGCTCCGTCGTGGCGGTAGGTCCCCCACCCGGTCTCCGCCGCGGCGGGCCCGGCCAGCGCGGGGTCGACGCCTTCTTCGACGCCCTGCCACCCGGGGGTCCGGGCCGCCGCGTTGGCGGTGGCGATCGCGACCTGGGCATCCGGGTCGTACGCCGTACGGATGCTCTGCGCGAGCTTGCGGGGCGAGAGCCACTCCATGACCTGGAGACTCGCGGTGCTCAGCGCTCCGCCCAGTGCGTGGATCTCCCTGACCAGTACGGCCGCCGCGCCGACCTGGCCTCCCCCGGCTCCCTTGATGGCGAGGCGGGCCCGCCCGGCGGACAGGGTCACGGACAGATAGGTCTCCCGGTTGGTGGCAGTGGGTCCGGCACCCTCCATCAGGTCGGACAGCGCGCTGACGGCGGCGGGTGGCGCGTCGGGGGTGATGTGGTGGGCGGTCCACGACCGCAGGGCGGCGCCGTCGTCGGGCAGGCACCGCTGGTGTACGGACAGCCGCACGATCGGAGAGTCCTCGGTGCAGAAGGTGCGGAGCAGCGCGGCCCAGGACGAGACACGGGCGGCCTGCTTGTCGGTGTCCACCAGGGCGAGGCCTGGGAAGCTGACCCGGGCCACGGCCGTGTACGTACCGGCGACCGGGTCGTGCGCGACTCCCAGCAGGCCTCCGAGCCCGTCCGGGGCCTCCAGGATCCGGAGCCTGGCCAGGGTCCCGGGCAGGTCGGTCGGCTGGTGGCCCGTCCGGTTCGAGCGGGGCGCGAACGGCCCCGAGACGAAGACGTTCTGCTTCCGTGCCACGGCGATCTGATGCCTCACTGCCAGCAGGATCCATTCATCGGCGCTCAGCCCGCTGACACGGCCGAACGCGAGCACGAGGAGCACCGCGGCCACCGGCACGCACAGGGAGGCCGCGGTCCAGCTCGCGAGGTTGACGGGGATGAGCAGGAGCGCGCAGCCGACGGCCACCAGGGCGAAGCCGGGGCCTGACAGGCGCCCCATGAAGCCTGACTTCTCCGACTGCCAGCCGCTGTAGGTGGCGGGTTGTGTCATGGGCTATCCCTGGGTCGGAGGGCTGGGAGGCTGCACCGGGGACTGCGGGCTGTCCGCGCCTTCGGACCGGGCCTCGGACGGCTGCCCCGGCGAGGTGGATACGCGCCGCTGGGCGATGACGACGTGGCGGCCCCCGGCGGCGCCGTGGTCGAGACCCGCGTGTCCGGCGGTGCTCGACATGCCCGACTCGACGGTGTCCTTGCCCGCCGCGAGGAGTTGCAGGGGCAGGGCGACCGTCCCGAAGACCTTCGAGCCGAAGGACCTCCCGGCGCCCGCGCTTGTGCCGGGTACGGGACCGGCGTTGGAACCGCCGGCCGCTGTCTGGGCGGTGTCCTGTTCCAGGGCCCGGGTGTAGGCGCTGCCGCCGCCGACGGCGCCCGCTCCGCCCATCTCGGGCCGGTATCCACCGCTCACCGACGCGGCGGAGGACCCGATGGAGCTCATGAGGCCGGAGGCGATCGCGCTGCCCCCTCCGACCGTGGAGAACGTCATGAACTTGGCCAGCACGGGCCAGGCGAAGCAGGCCAGGACGAAGATGACCAGGCCGACGAACATGTTCTGGACTCCCTGGCCTTCGGCCATGGCGCCGAACCCGATGGCGAAGCAGAGCACGATCAACGGCTTCATGAGGATGAGGGCGATCAGCGCGTTCCGGGCCTTCGGCCACCATTCCTGGGTGGAGTCGGACAGCTGACCGGCGAGGACCACGGGCATGGTGGCGACCAGGATCATGATGCCGGCCTGCCGCAGGAGGACCTCGAGCCACAGCGCGGCGATGGCGAGGATGCAGACGATCCCTACGACGATGATGACCCCGACCGCCGCGGCGGCCACTCCCTCCCCCGTGATGAGCGCCGTGCCGACCGTCGCGGCGCCGCCGCCACCGGTGATGAGCCCTCCGAAGAGCGTGCCGAGCTGGTGCTGCATCGCCTCGGTCGCATCGGCCTCGCCCGATCCGCCGCCGTCGAAGGTGTAGTTGATGATCCAGGTGGAGACCGCGTCCGACCAGGTCAGCGCGGTCTGGGTCGCCAGCACGTACACCGAGGAGATGACTCCCCACTTCGCCAGACCGATGACGGCGGTGGCGGCGGGCTCGCCTCGCTGACTGACGGCGACCTTTCCGAACTGCAGGAGCAGCAGGAAGGTGGCGACGACCAGGGAGAGCGTGGTCATGAGGGCGGTGGCCGAGTCGATCCCGGTCTTGGACAGGTCGATGGTCGACGAGGAGTTGAAGATCTTCGCGAACTCCTCGAGCAGCCACACCACGGCCTTGCCGATGTAGCGGGCCGCCTCCTGCAAGGCGTCCGACGCCATCTCGCTGACCTTGCCCGCCGCCCAGGTCACCGGGCTCTTCGCGTCCGGGGGGTACTTCTCCTGGCCGTCGCGCAGGCACTCCTGGAAGATGCCGCCCTTCTCGACGCAGGCGGTGACGTACGTGTTCAGCTCGTCGAAGTTGCCCTGCTCCTGGTCGTAGGCCTTGCGCCACTTGTCGAGGCGGAGCTCCTCGTACCGTCGGCGATCGGCTGCGCCGCAGTCCCTGGCCGCATTGCCGTCGGCCCCCTCGCAGGTGCCGACGGAGCCGGGCAGGTCGCCCGCCCCGGCGGGCTTGCAGGCGCCGTCGGTGGCCCCGAAGTCCATGACGCACCAGTGGCCCTGGGCGTCGATGCCCGCGACGTCGCCGCCCTGGGCCCACTCCCCCGGCGGCGGTTCCGGAGGGCCGTAGTCGGCGTGCTCGCCTCCGTGGTCGGCCACCGCGGCCGGGGCGCCGGCCGTGAGTCCGGCGAGGCAGCAGAGGAGGACGAGCAGGAGGCACCGGAGCCGGACTGCCACAGGGCGCCGGGTGCGGTCATTCCTCATGCCTGACCTGGATCCACTGGTCCTGCCACGCGAAGGGCGAATCCGCGTCGTAGGCGACGGGGAACGTCCGCTGCTCGACGTAGGCGTCCTCGTCCGTGAGCTTCCACGCTCCCTCCTGCCACTTCACGACGAAGTCCGTGGTGTCGCCCTTGACCGGGTTGTCGTCGGTGGCCTTCTCCGGTGTGGTCGCGTACCGGTCGAAGCTCAGCCAGATGTGCACGACGTCGCCGCGGGGCAGTTCGTCGTCGGCCAGGCTCCGCATCCGTACGGCCTCCACCGTGGTGGTGAAGGTGATCCCCGCGGGTGTGCCGCCCGAGGCGGGCAGACCCGCGCCTTCCCGGAGCGTGCGGACCTCGGAGATCTGCCTGTCGATGAACCCGGCCGCATCCGGCGATGTCACGACCTCCAACTGCTGGCGGGCCCTCTGGTCGTCCATCCAGGCGTACTCCTCCCAGAAGTGGACGACCGCGGAGACGGCGCCGCCGGGACTGTGCGGGAAGCCGATGCTGGCGCCGTCCCTCTGCGCCGTCGGCGCGTTCAGCGTGATCTTCTTCGCCCGCTCCGGAGTCATCTCGGGGCCGCTGCCGGACGAGGCGGAGCTGGACGGCTCCGCGTTGCCCGTTGCGGTCGGTCCGGCTGCCGGCGTACCGGAACCGCCGTCGCCGATCAGCGAGTACGCGGCGATGCCCCCGGCGGTCAGGACACCGACGACGAGGACCGTGAGCCCGCCGAGTAAGAGTTTTGCCTTTCGGGCACCGCGCTCGTGGTTGTCCATGCCGGTGGCCTCAGACCGACAGGTTGTAGACCGCGAGCACCATGGAGCTGGTCAGGCCGATGCCGCCGGCCCCGCACAGGCTCCACAGCACGGACTGCTTGCCCCTGGCGGCCAGCTGGGCCCTTTCCGTGTTGTGCCCGACCGCGACCAGCAGCCACCCGGTCAGGCCTCCGATCACCGCGGCGGCGAGCCCGAATCCCGCGGTCCAGTTCAAGATGGTCTGCACCTGCGTGTTCACCGCCGCGGGGAGGGCGGGTGAGGGCTTCGGTACGACCGGGGCCGGATCTGCGGCGAGTACGTCCAGACCCGGGGCATGGGCCAGAGCGTGGACCGCGTCCATGAACGTCATGTCGAACACCTCGTCAGAGCTCGTCTACGGATCGGCTACGAAGGAGAGACCACGGCCAGGGGCGCCGGCCGTGGGGCGTCGGGAAGCGGCGTGCCCCATGAGGCTCGGGCCGCCGCGAGGACCTCCTGGCAGAGCAGGCCCGCGGCTTGCCGCGTGCGGGAGCGCAGGCGGGAGACCGTGCGCAGCCCATGGGCGCGGATGTGCGGGTCGTACGGAAGGTGGACGACGGCTGCGGCGCGGGCCGACAGCATCGTGGCGCCGGCCCGTACGACGGCGGGGAGGCGGCCGTCCGTCTGCGCGGTCAGGACCACCACGGTGCGCTGGAGCGGCATCCCGTCCGCGTGCAGTGCCATGACGGCCTGCTGGAGTGCCTGCACTCCGCCGGCGGTGGCGGAGGCACAGAGCACGGGCACCGCGTACGGCAGCTCGCACCAGGACCGGGTCTGCCCGATCCGCCCGGCGCACCGGGACTCGAGGATGTCGTGGGACACAGGGTGCGGGGTGTCGGCGACGACGCACTGCCAACCGCCGATGGCGGCCAGCTGCAGCCACGCGGCCGGGGCGTGCGGCAGTACGAGCGGAGGGCTGTGCCAGTCGCGGCCGTCGGTGAGCACCTGCCAGCCAGGGGCGCTGCGGGTGCCGTGCCGTACGGCCGCGGCACGCCGGACCTGGGAGCGGGTGAGCGGTCTGTCCGGCGGCAGCGCGGCCAGTCCGCCTGCCTGCTGCCCGACCGTCCACGACGGCCAGGGGGACGAGAGCCGCGGGGCCGTGTCCAGGACGACGGTGCCCGCTCCGGCAGCGGCCATGCGCTCGGCCAGCAGATCCGCCACGGTCGAACGGCCGCTGCCGCCCGTCGCCGCCATCACCGGCGTCACGAGGCGGATCCCCGATGAGAAACCCATCGGAGACAAAGCCCTTCTGTCCACGCTTCCCCCGTACGCGACAATGCTTCGCATACGCTAATACGATTCGTCACTTTGTCGCACTCGGACAGATTGAAGTCGCCATATCCGGCCACCCGGACGGTTTGCACAGAACCTCAACATGCCCTGCACCAAGCAGTGATGGCATAGTGTCACACCAGATCACCTGCCTGCATCCAACTTCGAGTCATGAAGCAGACTGCACATGCTGATTCGTTTGCGCAAAGCTTGGTGCAGGCCTAGGGGGACTGTGCGCGTCAGAGGCTGGTTGGCCGTCGCCGTGGGCGGGGTCGTGATGACCCCGGTCGCCATCGGCATGGGCCTCGTACTCCTCGTCGCGGCCTTCGACGAGGACGACGGAGGAATCGACGGAGGCATGGGTCCGACGGCCGGCAGTCTGCGCATCGGCCGGGGTGGAGTGCCGTCCGCGTACGCGCCGATGGTCCTCAAGGCCGCGGCCGACTGCGACGCGGGCCTTCAGCCGGCAGTGCTGGGAGCTCAGCTGAAGCAGGAATCGAACTTCAATCCTCGGGCTCAGTCCCGCGACGCCGGCGCCCAAGGCATCGCCCAGTTCATGCCGGGCACCTGGCCGACCTGGGCGACCGACGGCAACGGGAACGGGACGAAGAGCGTGTGGGAGCCGGCGGACGCCATCGCGGGGCAGGGGAAGTTCATGTGCAGCCTGATGCGGGAGGGCCAGGCCCATCCGCAGTACGACGGCTCACCGACCGAGCTCGCGCTGGCCGGCTACAACGCCGGCTGGGGCAGGGTCGACGAGTACCGCGGCGTCCCCCCGGTGACCTTCGCCCGGGGCCAGACCTACCACTACGTCAGGAACATCCTGGCGCTGGCCAGGCAGTTCACCGCCCCGGCGGCAAGTGGGGACGTGTCTCTGCCCGCCGGCTACACCCTGCCCGAGGGCACACCGCGCGAGGTCCGCACCGCCGTCGCGTGGGCCCTCGAACAGAGGGGCGGCTGGTACCGGCTCGGCGGCGACTGCACCGAAGCGCACGGCACGGACCCGGCTCACTGGTGCGACTGTTCGTCCCTGATGCAGCAGGCGTACAGAGCTGCGGGGATCAGCATTCCGCGCGTGACCTACGACCAGGTGGACGTCGGTGCGCACGTCAGCGTGGACAAGCCCAAGCCGGGAGACCTCGTCTTCAACCCCGGCAGCGACGGCTCCGACGCCCGCCCAGGGCACGTCGGCATGTACATCGGCGACGACATGGTCATCGAGGCGCCACGCACCGGGGTCAGGACCCGCGTCGTCCCGTACAGCAGCTGGCGCAACTCGACGAGCGCCATCACCCGGGTCACCGAGGTCCGCAGGGTGGTGCGGTGGTGACGGTAATTCAGGTTCCGAACAGAGAGCGGTTTCCAAGTGCCTTGCCATTAAACGCCGTACGCCGACGGCGCGACGGGCGGCCGGTCGAGGCCGGGCTCCACCGTGTGCCGTGGGCGAAGTCGTCGGCCTGCTCCCGGTACGCGACGTGCGCCCAGGGTTCTCGTGAGTCTGGCGGTGGCGGCCCTTCCTCCGGATGGTGGCTGGATGGGAAAACGGGAGACAGCAGAAGAAGTGGTTCGCCGACTGGGGCGGGAAGGCGTCGGGTTCCTGACCGAAGCGGGATTCACCGGCCCCCACGACATCGACGGCGGTTTCGACTACGCCGGTCATGGCCTGCGCATCACCATTTACCACTACCACTGGAAGAACGAAGCCGAAGTGGTCGCGACCGTATGCGCCCTGGGGGGTGCCGGTTCAGGGCTCCACGCCAGCGTCTCTCAGCTCTCGGCCGAGTGCGGCCTCGGAGCCGTCAACCATCTACCCGGTTACGCCGGCAACGCCCGACTGACGGAGCTCCGCGTCCGAACTTTCGCCGCCGCCCTGAAAGATCTGCTGCCGTTCCTCCTCGCTCCCGATCCCGCTGCGCTCATCCGCCGGGCATCGGCACGCCCCTGACGCCTGCTCCGCACGACGGCCTGACGAAACCGACAGCTCGTCCGGACAAAGCCCGGGAAAGACGCCTGGACAGCATCCGAAAACACCAGGTCACGTCACCACCGGCCGACAACCGAGATCGGAACCTACAGGTGACCCACGAGACCGAAGGAAGGCCGATGCAGGTCGAGCACGACGAAGAGCAGTTCCACCCGTGGGGCACCGTTACGCCTGCCTTCTGGGACATCCGTCAGCCGGCCGCCGCGCAGGATCAGCCCCAGGTCCACGTCCCCCAGGTGCTGCGCGGACGGCTGACGGAGATCGCTGCGACGGCTGCCGGCGGCCGGCTGCCCGACGCTGCCTGGATGGCCTACCGCCTCGACACCGACGTCACCGCCGAGTACGGCCCGGAGCACCTCCACACGGTTCACATCCGGGAGATCCGCGCGCACCTGGCGTACCTGGCGGGCGACCACGCGACCTCGCTCGGGTGGTACCTGCACACCGCCAGGCTGCGGGCGACGGTCCAGGGCCCCGGCCACCCCGACACCGAAGAGGCCACCCGCCGGGTCTACAGCCTCTGGCGCACAGTGCCGGACGCGGACGCGCCCGCACTCGGCGCGGAGGTTCTGGGCGTTGTCAGCGATATCCACGGGCCCGAGGCGGCGGTGGCTCGTCGGACCCGGAAGCGGCTTCAGACCCTGGCAGGTGCTCCGCAGAAGGCCACGAGCATCCAGAAGCGGCCAGAAGCAGTCAGGGGCATTCAGGAGCCCCACCTGATCGAGTAGCTCACTTTTCCACAAAGGCCGTGTCATCCACAGGGCGTTCACGCTGCCCCCGGTGCGATGTCACGCTTCCCACCAGTGACGATGCACAAGGGAGAAGGATCCTCTTGAACACCTCGATGAACACGGTCGACGAAGCCCTGGCATCGTCGAGTCCCTCCACGGTCGTGGCGGCCGCCTGGGACGCGCTCGATCTCGGAGCGCGCGTGGCCGACGCCGTCACCTGGGACGGCACTGGCGATGAACTCCTCGCACTCACGGCGGCGCAGTCGTGCTCGGCTGCCCGCTCCCTGCTGCACCTGCCCGAAACCGGGCGCCCGATCCCTCTGGAGGCAAGCGAGATCCAGGCCGGCCCCGACGGCCTCGCCCCCTACGTCGGCCTCCTGGACAGAACCCACCATGCGCTCGCCGCCCTCGCCGGAACCGACGCCCAGCTGGGCGAGGCCGCCGAGCACGCGGCCACGGCCGCGCGGGCGCTGGCCGCCGTACGGGGGCAGTAGTGGCGACGCTGGACGAGCTCTTCGACACCGCCGGGGACCGGCTGCGGACGGCGGCTGCGGCCCCCGCACCGGACCGTGCGGCCACCGCCGGTCACCTCGACCTGTTCCTCGCCGCCCTCGTCGAGCCCTTGGCGCTGGACGAGGTGGACACCCCGCGGTCGGCCGTGACGGACGATCTCGCCTTCCACGTGGGCCGGGCCAGTGATGCCCTGCAGTCCGCGCAACGTCTGCTGCCCTCACCCGGCGCCATTCCGGCAGGGAGCCACCTCCTCGACGCGTCCGCCGCGGTCGAGGCGGTGCGCGACGTCATCCAGAGCCACCACGGCCCCGACCGGGTCCCGCTCAGTGCGTACGCGTACGCACTGAGCACAGGCCCTGCCCATCACTACCTCACCCGCCGCTGCGCCGAACTCGCCTGGGGCGCGGCCCAGGTGGCGTCCTCCCTGGCCCGGGACACCCTGGATTCGTCCGCGGCCGCGGCGTTCGCCGACGTTCGCCGTTTCCTCTCCGAGGCCTCGGTCTTCGGCAGGGACGGTACGCGCGACGCGGACGCCGCGGTCGGCGCGCTCCCTCTGATGCTTCCCGTCGACCCGGTCCAGGCGGACTCCGCGGACCGCCCCCAGGACGTACCGGCGCACCTTGCCGAGGACTGCGACCGGCTGTCCCGGGCGGCTTTCGAGACGCTGCACCACCGCTCCGCCCACCGCATGAGCGGATCGGACCTCCAGCAGCTGGCCCGCTGGACGGCCATGCAGCGCCTCCTGGCCGGCCGCGTCCTGCTCAGAGCCGCCGAGGAACTGCCGGAGCAGGCTGCCGCCGGTCTGCGGCAGAGCGCGGAAGCGCTGCGCGAGTCCGCGCAGGCCTGGCAGAAGTCGGCCACGGCATGGCACCGGATCGTGGACACCGCCGACCCCCGCTCCCACCCCAAACTGCCTGCTCCCGGCTACGAGGTCGTCCGCCGCGGCGAGGTGGTCCGCCTGCCCCAGGTCCTCCCCCACCCCTCCACGGTGATCGCCCGTACCGCAGCGGTCCGCGTGGGGCAGCTGCTGTACGGCGCCGAGTGGCGGCCCGAGCTCACCACCCGGCCCGACCCCCGGAAGGGGGCGGCCATCCTCGCGGACGCACGGGGCCCGGGAGCTCTGGCCGCCGCCCTTTACCGACTGCCCGCCACGGGCTGGCAACTCGCTCTCGCCGCGCCACAGGCCGTGAGCCGGGCACGAGGCGGCCTCGTCACCGATGTCTTCGAGCACCAGGCACCCGGGCTGAAGGACCACCGCTTCCGTCCGATCGCCCCTCAGCAGCTGGAGGCACTGGCCGCCCCGTACAAGGCGGTCCTGCCTGCTGAGCAGGCATCGGCGGTCTCCCTTCTCGACATCGCCGGCCAGGCGGGCGTGTCCGTACCGCGAGCACTGCTGGATGCCACGGCCCACCGCGGCCTGGCAGCCACCGCTGCCCAGGGCTGGACGCAGCCCCGGGAGGCGACGGCCAGACCGGTTCAGCCCCGACTCCGACCACCGCAGCCGCAGGTGCTGCTACGACGAAGGCGCTTGTAGGCACTGCCCTGACGAAAACATCCCTGCCGCCCAGGCAGGGATGTCACGCATCGGCCACTCTCAGAGGCAGCGCCTTCAGTCCGGAGAGTGACGTCAGTCGAACTCAGGTCGATGCGGTGCGCGCACGCATACGGTGCGCGGTCCGCAGTCCCTGCTTGGCGGCGGTCGCCACCAGGCCGCCGAGGGTGGTTCGGGCGAGGTCGTGGGCGGCGAGGCGTTCCAGTGCCGGCAGCGCCCGGTCGTCGGCGGTGGAACCGAGAGCGCGGCAGGCCAGTGCTCGGAGGTCCGGGTCGGGATCGGTGGTGAGGGCGATCAGGTCTTCCACGACCGGCGGGCCGAAGGCAGCGATCGCTGAGGCGAGATGACCGGCCTTCGGGTTCCGGCGTTCCAGCATGGCCTGCCAGAGCGCAGCGAGCGCCCGGTCGCCGCCGATCTGGCCGAGCGCCAGGGCGGCCTTGCTGCGTACCCAGTTGGTCTCGTCGTTCAGCCGGGCTGTCAGGGCAGGTACGGCGCCGGGTTCCTCAAGGAGGCCGAGCGCCTCGCAGGCACCCTCGCGGACCATCGGATCCGGATGCTCCAGCAGGGCGGTGATCAACGGAACAGCCCGGTGGAAGCCGAGCTCGGCACAGGCGAGCGCCGACCACCGCACCCCGCGGTGCCCGGTGTCGGCGAGCGCGCGCAGTAGGCCCGGTTCGATGTGCGCGTCGCCGAACAGGGCGATGCGGTTGAGTGCCTTGGTCCAGACGGTGACATCCCGCGTCCGGTGGTCGGAGGCGACCTCGGCCAAGGCCGCCTTGGCCTGCGGATGGCCGAGCTCGGCCCACTCCAGCAGGGCATCGATCGCCCGCAGCCGGATCGTGCGGTGCCCGCTCAACTCGGCGGCGTGGACGATGACGAGGGATGTCGGCCCGTCCGGTGGGTGGCCGAGTGCGTCCCCGAGCGCGCCGACGAGCGAGGGTTCGAGCTCGCCCAACCGCAGGGCCAGTGGGCCGATCCGGGTGCCGACGTCCGCGTCGTAGCGGCCGTCGCCCCGCAGGTTCGCGGCCAGCTTGGCGACCGTACGGAACAGAAGCAGTGCGCGGTCCGACGGGAAATCAGCGAGAGCATCGAGTCGGCCGGACATCGCCGCGGTGACGGCGGCCGACGGGCGACCGGTGGCCTCCAGGAGTGCCTCCGCCCAGGCGAGTGGCTCGCCCTGCCGCTCGTAGAGCTGGCGACCCCAGAGGCGGAGGACGGCGTCACGGTGGTCGGTCATCCCAGGATCGTTCCAGCCGGGAACACCGACAGCCAACGGGTTTCCGCGCGGTCGGGCGGTGCCGGATCATCTCTGCACCGCTCCGGCCGTCCTCTGTACGAGCACCATCAACGTCAGCGTCCCTGGGAAAGGGACTGTGAACCGTCCATGCGCCGCCCCCACAGCCTCGGCTGCCGATGGGCCACCCGGAACGCGACCCTCCTGGCAGGTGAAGCCGGCCTCGGCGCGCGACCTAAAGGATCATGCAGGTGGTGGTGGCGTGGGCGATCAGTTTGCCCTGCTCGTCGTGCACTTTGCCGTCGGCGGTGGCTGTGCGGCGGCCGACGTGGATGACGGTGCCGGTGGCGGTGAGGGTCTGGCCGTCGGTGCGGGCGGCGCGGACGTAGTTGACCTTGAGTTCGAGGGTGGTGTAACCGGTTCCGGCGGGGAGCGTGGTGTGGACGGCGCAGCCCATGGCGGAGTCGAGGAGGGTGGCGGCGATGCCGCCGTGGACGGTGCCGAGGGGGTTGGCGAAGTCGGGGCGGGTGTCGAGTGAGATGACGATGCGGCCGTGGTCGACCTCGTCGAAGCGCATGCCGAGCAGACGGCCGATGGAGGGGATGTCGGCGGGACGTTCGGTCTGGACCCAGCGCATCAGTTCCAGGCCGGTCATGGCAGCGAAGTCGGTGGTGGTCACGGGGCGTTCTCCTTGCGGGGTGCGGGTGGTGCCGCCGCCGTAAGAGGCGGTGTGTTCATCAGGCGGGAAGGCGGAAGATCGTGTTCGCGGTGAAGGCCCGGCGCCGGCCGGCGGCCAGGACGAAGGGGAAGTCCTCGGTGGTGTGGACGGCCGGGGTGGAGTCCAGGTCGGCGAGGAGCCCGAGCAGCCCGAGGAGTTCGGGGATGGGCAGCGCGATGCGGTGGCCGGGACGGGGAACGTAGCTTCAGGCGTCGGCGTACTCGTCCTCGGTGAACGTGATCCCGGACCGGCCCTCCAGCATCGCCTCCAACAGGGCGTCGGCGCTCCGGTGTCCGGCCCGGCGCATCGCTGCCGGGTACGCCTTGGCGATCCGCTGCGCGAGCGCCCACAGCACCGTGGCAGAGCGGGCCTCGTCGGGAAGCGTGGGGCCGAGGGTCTCGTACAGCAGGGGCGGGGCCATGGCGAAGGTGGACTTGTAGAGGAGGGCCAGCGGCGAAGGCGGTCATCGGCCCTGTCTCCCTTGTGCGGCAGGCAGCCGGGGCGGCCCGCGCCCCCGGAGGAATGCGTCCGGGGGCGCGGGGAGGTGCTGGTCAGCCGAGCGGGTTGGTGGTGTCGCGCAGGATGGCCAGGGCAGGGGCGTACATGCGGGCCTTGATGGTGCCCAGGGTGTCGCCGGCCTTGTTCACCTGCGCCTGGGCTATCTCGATCGCGGTGGAACGTACGGCGTCCTCGCTGACTGCCTGGTCGACGATGCCGGCGGCTGCGGCGTCGGTGCCGCCGTAGCGGCGGGCGGTGAGCATGGCCGTGTGCGCGGTCTGCGGCGCCAGGCGGGACTGGATGAGGGCGGCCATGCCAGGGGTGAAGGGGATGTTGATGTCCGCTTCGGGCAGGCACCAGTAGCCGCGGTCGGCGCGCATCACACGGAAATCGTGGGCGAGTGAGAACATCGCGCCGGCGGCGAAGGTGTGCCCCTGGAGAGCGGCCACCGTGACGACCGGCAGCGACAGCATCCGCGCGAACAGCTCGTGGACGGAGACGACGTAGTCCTGGTGCTGGTCGGCGTGGGCGAACAGCCACTCCAGGTCGAGCCCGTTGGAGTAGAACTTGCCCGTGGCGGCGGTGACCAGGGCGCGGGGCCCTTCCGCCTTCTCCACCTCGTCGAGCGCGGTCCCGACGGCGGTGATCCAGTCGGGGTGGAAGCGGTTCTCTCCGTCTCCGAGGTCGAGGATGAAGACGTTGTCGTGGCGGTCGAGCGAGGGCATGGCGACTCCTTCGTTACTGATCTGACGTGGATCAAGGTCTGCGAGCTACGCCTTGGGTCGGGGCCCAGATCCGGCACCCGGGCGGTCACGCAGGGCGTAGACGAGCAGGTCGTGGATCTCGGCGGCGGCTGCCTCGATCGGGGCGGTGCTCTGCTCGGCCCGGCACATGATCACCGCGCCTTCGACCGCGGCGATGATGAAGGCGCCGAGCCGTCGGCTTCGCTCCTCGGGCAGGCCGTGCCGGACGAGGAGTCCTGCGAGGGCTTCCTGCCAGCGAGCGAAGACGGCGGCGGCGGAGCGGGCGAGCTGGGGTGCGTCGTCGTTGGTCTCGACGGCGACCGCCACGATCGGGCAGCCGGCCCGGAAGCCGCTCTCGACGAGCCGGTCGCGCCACAGCACGAAGAACGCGTCGACGGCCTTCACCGGATCGTCCGCCTGCATGGCGGCGTCGATCAGGCCCGCGATGAAGTCCCCCGCCAACGCCACCGCCTCGTCGATGAGCTGCGCCCGTCCGCCTGGAAAGTGGTGATACACCGAGCCCCGAGGGGCTCCGCTGTGGGCAAGGACCCGGTCGATACTGGTCGCGCTCGCCCCGTACTCACGCAGCAGCGCGGCGGCGCTGAGGATCATCCGGTCACGGCTTTCACTCTTGCGTGGACCCACCTGCCCAGCACCTCCCGGCGACCACGTGGCCTCCACGGTCGGTTGGCCTACCTGCCGGTAACTTATGGGATCTGTCATAGAACATGCAAGAGGTCGCAGAGGCCACCGCAGCCGCACCGGTGGGGCGGCCTGGCCGAGGTACGGGTCAGGGACAGCGCTGGCGAAGTCTCACCTGGCGACCATCGGGTGACCGCTGTCCGCCGGGCGGCCCGGCGGCCGAATGGCGACAGCACATCGGTGACACCAGGCTTCACATGCTGATGCTCGGGCCACCGGAGACAGAGGAGATCCTGTCACTGCCAGAGGGCAGCATCCGGACCCGCTGGGCAGCCAGCTGCGCCTGGCGGACCGTGAACCGGTCCCGCAGCTGAGCCTCCGCGCGGTGTTGAAGTGGCGCCTGCTCGGCGATTCGGCACCGTAGTTCGTGCTCCGCCCGCATGCCCTCCGCGTCCGTACGGAGGATTTCGGCACGGGCCCGCAGATCAACGGCGGCAGCACGTGCGGCCCGGACCGCCTCGGCGCGGTCGTTGTCGACCCGCCGGGCCAGGCCGGGAAGCTGGTGCCTCATCACCTCCAGCTCCTCGAGCCGTACGACCGCTGAGCTCGTGCCTCCCCTTGCCTCGCCGCGCAGCGCCCTCGTGTACGGGGAGGACGCCAAGGTCCGCTCTGCCTCGCGCCGGGCTTCGGTCGCGGACCGGGAGGACAGCCCGTGCTCGCGGTCCGCCGCCTCGGCCTGCTGCGTGTACTGGGCGATCAGCTGCTGCTGCTCCGCCCGTGAGGTGCCCGCGAGGCGCAAGGCGATACGGCTGCGTCCGGTGGCCCGCTGGAGGCTGGCGCAGACGTCGCGCGCGCCGGCAGCGGCGGCGCGGGCGCGCTCCGCCGCGTGGGCGTCCTGATGTGACTGGCGGATCAACCGGTCTGCCGTATCGATCAGGCCTCTGGCGTCGTCGGCGATCTGCCGACCGGGAGGCTGCGTCGCCAGTTCGGTGAACGCCCGGTCGTGTTCCCCCGCCCTCCGGTCGGCCGCCGCTGCCCGCCGGATCAGCACAGCCGCCTTCGCCGCGAGATCTGGATCGGTCAGGGCACCGTACGGACGGCTCTCCCGGTCGTCCCAGCTGGGGAACTTCAGGTCGCGGTCGGCCACGGGAACCGGCTCCGGAATCGCGCGCAGCTGGTCGCTGACCATGGTCTCCGGCCGGTCCTGCTTCAGCAGGGCCGCGCAGGCGCGCAGTGCGCGGTCGAGGCGCTCGGGCTCGCTGCCTGCTTCGCCCGGCCTGGCCCGGGTCTCCTCGTTCTCCAACACCGCTGTGGCCAGCCACAGATGATTCTCGCCGCGGGCGCGGGTGATGCCGGGGTACAGCGCGTACGCGTCGGCGCCGAGACCGTACAGCAGGGACGTCTCGGCGATGAGCCCCCGGGAAGCGGCGACGGTCATCGCGTAGCCCGGCGTCAGGGCTCCGTGCGCGATCTGCCCGGGGCTCAGCCATGTCTGGCCAGGGGCACCGTCCCCGCGCCGCCAGGTGACCTGCACGTTGTGCTCGCCGTCGAGGGCGGTGACTACGGCGCGGTAGCCGCTCAGGGCATCCGGGCCGGAGCCGCGCCGCCTTCGGGGGCCTCCCTGCCGTACCCGAACGATGTCACCGACGGCGAGGGTGATCTGCTCACCGCGCGGCCGGGCGTAGGTGTGGGTGGCGCCGAGCTCACCGGCGGCGCTCCTGAGGGCCTGTGCTCCGGCGTTGAGGGTGTCCACGTCGGCATTCCGTGCGGCCAGCAGGACGAGGTGCGCGGCCATGTCCTGCGGCTCGGGCCATCGGCGACGCTGCTGATTCCAGGCGGCCAGGATCTCCGTAAGCGCCTGTTCGGCAGTCTCGGTGGCGTGCACACGGCCGCCGTCGGCGAGCGTGCGCAGAGCCTTGTCCCGGGCGCCGTCCCGCCAGGCTCCCAGGGCCAGGCGCTCGACGGCGTCCCTCTGACGGCGGTTGGTGTGCAGGACGGCGCCGCGGACAAGACGGTGGATCTCCCTGAGACCGCCGCCCGGCCCTGCCGCCCGCAGTTGCTGGAGGTCACCGACTCCGATCACCTTCGTGCCCGTGGCTGCTGCCGCGGTCAGCAGGCGCGCCAGCGAACGGCCGTCGGTCAGAACCGCGTCATCGAGCACGAGTACGTCGATCCCGCGCAGGCCCTCCCCGCCGTCGATGTGCCGCATCCAGGAGGCCACGGTGCGAACGGGGATGCCGGAGCCCTCGAACAGATCCTGAGCGAGCACAGGAGACGGTGAAACTCCCGCGTGGGTCATGCCGACGGCGTCCCAACCGATGCGGCAGGCCTCCAGCAGCGCGGTCTTCCCCGCTCCGGCCGGGCCGATGACGGCATCGACACCGTGGCCGGCGGTCAGGAGCCTCTGGACGGTGGCACGCTGCACGCCATCGAGCGCGAACCCGGAGGCGACCTCGAAAACCCCCAGCGCGGCCGCGGCCTGGTCCTCGGTCAGCTGGGCCGAGCCGCTCGCGTACCGGGAGCGGGCCTGATCCACGATGACCTGCTCGGCGTCGAGGATGTCCTGCGTGGTGTATCGGTCGGTGTTGCTCATGGTGGTCGAGCCGCGGTGCGGAAGAGGCCGGGCGTAGCCGGGTACGGCGAGAACCTGCTCGGCCAGGTCGTCGAGCGCGGTCGTTTCGAGGCCGTACGGGCAGGCGTTGGCCACGGCGGCGAGGAGTTCGGCGCGACGGAAGTCCTTGGCGTGGCTTGTCAGCCCGTGCTCGGGGTCGAAGACGTCGCGGGCGATCGCGTCGGGCGGTGGGATCTGCGGGCCGGTCGATCCGCCGGCCGTGAGCCCGCCGGACGGCCCGGGGCCAGGCGCGGCGGCCGCGATCATCGCGTCGACGTCGATACCGAGAGCCGCCGCCCGCTGACGCCAGTGGGCGCGCAGGTCGATGTCGCCCTCGTCGTGCTTGGCGTGCCGGGTCTCGGCCGAGACCCGGAGCTTCTCGTCGCGGCCGGCGTCGGCTCCGGCCAGCGCGTCGACCTGGGCCGCGCGGCGGGAGTAGTGCGTGCGCAGTTCGGCCGGGATGCCCCGGACCTCCCAGGCCCGGGTACGGCCGTCGCGTTCGTACCGCACACCGAACCGCTCGCTCGCCAGAGCCCGGACGCGGGCCTTGAAGAGGGCGTCGAAGGCCCGCGCGTGCCGGTGCAGATCCATGCCACCGTTGGCGATGGCACGCCAGACACCGTCCTCGCATCGGGCGATGTTGGCGACGACCAGATGGACGTGCAGGTGCGGGTCGCCAGGAGTGTCGTCGACCGGCCGGGCGGACCGGTGCTCCACGCTCCAGCCGAGCAGTCCGCCGGTGGCGATCCGGCGCCGCTCCCCCACCTCGCTCGTGACGCTGTAACCGAGCCATCGTTCGAGCTCGGCGAAGGCCTCGCGTTTGGCCTCATGGACCAGGGAGCGGAACTCGGCCTCCCGGCGAGGACCGAGGAGGGCCCACAGCGTGGAGGCGCTCTTGGGGAGGTCGGCGACGAGGTCGTAGGCCCGGACCCGGACGTTGACGCGATCCTTCTCGTGCGCTCGGGCCCGTACGAGTCCCTCCGCGTCGTAGACGTCGGCCAGGTCGATGCCGGCGGCCCGGGCGATCCGGTGGAGGGAGTCGACCTGCAACCGGTGCTGCTCGCCCCGCGCGTTCACCATGCGGGCCAGAGTGGCGTACTTCTTCTGCTGCTTCGGGGTACCGGCCAGGAGGTCCGCCGGCTCGACTCCCACGGCCCTCGCGGCATGTTCGATCGCCTCGACCAGCCGAGCACCGACGAGCTGGGCAGCGGGGTGGGCACGCAGTTCGGCACCGACGAGCCGCTCGCCGGTCCGAGGGTGTACGCCGTTGGCGAGCGCCCGAGCCGCGCGTTTGCCGGCCTCGTCCAGAGACGCGCCGGCCACCAGCCCGACTTCGGTCAGACCGTCGCCGAGCCAGACCAGTCCGCTGTCCTGGCCGGCGGTCATCCGGTGGCCAGGCTGAGCGTCGGTGCCGGGCCCGGCAGCGTCATCGGCCTCCTGGCCGTCACAGCGCACGTAGCAGCCGGCGTTCCCGGAGAGGCGGTACTCGACCTGCTCCATGTCCACGATCCGACTGACCCAGGCCATCCGCGCTGCTTCTCCCTCCTGCTCCGTGTCGTCCGACGAACAGCTCTGCCGTGCACGTCCCGTGGGGGACGTACCTTTGTCCATCCTGAGATTGATCTTATAGACCCTACGACGGTGAAGTGCCGATGGGTCGTTCCATGGCGCAAGAGCAGACTCAGCCGCTGGAGGCACCTGCTTGGATCAGCCCCATGACGGACTGGTCGCAGCTCACCCATGCCTACGGCACTGCCGATGACGTACCCGCCCTCCTCGCGGAAGCCGGCTCCGACCCGCAGGGACCCGCCTGGACCGAGCTCTGGTCACGCCTCTGCCACCAAGGAACGGTCTACCCCGCTAGCTACGCCGCCCTGCCGGCGCTCACCGAGAAGGCCCGCCAGCTGACGGCTACGGACCGAACCATGCCCCTGCTCCTGGCCGCTTCCATCGTCGCCAGCACCGATCGGACCTACGGGACGCCTGCTCCAGAGGATTCCTACGCTGCCGAGATCGCTGAGCTGATCGCGCTGGTGGAGGAGGCCCTGCGCCATCCGTCGCTGACCGACAGTCCGGACCGCTATGTGGAACTGCTGGAAGCCCTGCTGGCTTTCGAGGGAGTCGAGGTATGGGGGGAGGAACTGCACGGTCTCAGTGGTGGGGAGTTCGAGGTCCCCTGCCCTGTGTGTGAGGCCGAGAACTTCGTGGTGTTCGGCGAGTACGGCTACTTCTCGACGACCGACGGCTTCTACATGAACGAGGCCGCCGGGCACCACAGGGAGTTGCAGCCCGCGGCGGTCTCCTCCTTGGAAGGGCTTGCCGGGCGCCTCCACGCTCGTGCTCTCGTCGACGGTCAGCACGAGGTCGCGCGCGATCTGACGTACGTCTTCGGCAGTGCGTACTGCGCGGAGTGCGACGCGCCCTTCCGCGTCGATCACGCCATCGTGGCCCGCTGGAGCACCTGACCTGGGCTGGGCACGTAAGAAGCCGTATCTCAATCGATCTTGGAACGTGCAAGTCGAACAGAGTTCCTGGTCGGGTGATCTTCCAAGCGCACGTGTGCGGCAACGCGGCCGCTCATCCGGACCGGGTGCGCCGCTATCTGTCGGACATGACGGACGCGGAGTGGGCGGCTGGTGTACGAGCAGGCTAGTTCGGGTGCCCGGGCGGACCGAGCGGGAACGACGGGGACGGGGACTGTCGGAGGCCTCGCGTAGGTTGAGCACCGTCGCAGTCGAACAGAATGAACGAGGAACACGGTGAAGGCATACGACCTGGGGTTCGGAGAGTCCGTGGACGCGCTGTCGGTCCGGCCCGGCAAGCCCGTCGAGATCGATCTGCCCGGGGCCCGCGTCGCCGGGTGGTGCGGCGGTCGTGCGCCCGGCATCGGAACGGCTTCCTGGCCCCGGAGCCCTGTCACGGGACTGCCGATGACCCATGTCATCACCCTCGATTTGCCGGAGGACTACCGGCGCAAGGGCCAGGACCTGGTAGCTGTCTCCTTCTTCCAGGCCGACGACCACGTCGCCGACGACATCGAGGGCGTGGACGAGCTGCTGGCGGGCACCGTGCCCACCCCGGAGCAGGCCGCCGATCCGTTCCTTGCCGCGGTGGCCGCGACGGCCGCAGCCCGCCACCCCCGGCAGCAGGACCTGGAGGACTTGATCGGCGGCGCGCACGCGCTCATCTGGCTCACCGCCGCGGAGTTCGCCGCGCCCCGCATAGCTCCCCCGGCGGACATTCGGCCGGAAGGCCTCGGCGACGAGTACAGCCGCGGCCAGAACGCCTGGGACGACAGCGCCCCCGAAATCACGGTCTGGATCGGGGAGCGCACCGGCGACCCGAACACCGGCATCGCCCCGGCAAAGAACGGCGAGGGCGGCTACGTGGAGGCCTGGTCCTCGGACGACAAGGATCTCGACGCGTTCTGGTCGTCTGTCGAGGGCATCTCGCACCTCGGCGGAACGGTGATGCCCTGTCAGACGTTGCCGGAGGGGCTGACGCCGTACGTCTTCGAGCTGGAGGACGGCGTCGGCGGGGTCAACTTCGGCGGTGGCAACGCCCAGATCGACCTAGAGTCGGGCGTCTTCGACTGGGCGCAGTAGCGGGCAGCGCGCCCGCGCGGGGCCGAGCGGGACCGAGCAGTACGCGACCAGTGGCGGCGCCGAGGGCGTAAGGGCGTCGGCGCACACCCCGTGGCGTCCGTCGGCCCCGGCGCGTATGCCCACGACCAGGGCCGGCTGGTCCTCCTCGTGGAGCCGCCGCACCGCCCGGTCGAACAGAGTTCCTGGTCGGGTGATCTTCCGGCCGTGCGTGCATGAAGGCAGGGCCTCCTGGTAGCTCGGGGGTGCGATCCCATACGAGCGGTTCCGGAGGCCCCGTTGTCGTTGTCGTACGTGCCCCAGCTCCTTCACTTCAACTTGCCCGCCGTGTCGTGCGATTGCCTCGCGCACGCGTACGGCAGCCTAGCTAGCCGCGGCTGGGCCTCGTTCCCTGGCGGGGATGGCTCCGCGTGTTGTCCGCGGACAACACGCGGAGCCATCCCCGCATACGCGGGGAACAGCCATCGATCATCCGGCGGCGTAACAGCCCGACGGGACCATCCCCGCGAGCGGGGAGCAGAACTCGACCCAGGCGGAGTCGAGTTCGTTCTTGGGACCATCCCCGCGTGCACGGGGAGCAGGCGTACCAGCCGAACCGCAGGTGCACGGGCGTGGGACCATCCCCGCGTGCGCGGGGAGCAGTTGCTGAGGCCCTGGCCGCGCAGTGGCGGGCGGGGACCATCCCCGCGTGCGCGGGGAGCAGAACAGCTCCTGCACCTGCGCGGTGGTGACCTCGGGACCATCCCCGCGTGCGCGGGGAGCAGGACGAGGACGAGGCCGAGGGCTACGGCACCACGGGACCATCCCCGCGTGCGCGGGGAGCAGGATACGCCGGGTGTGCGGTCGCAGGCCGAGGCGGGACCATCCCCGCGTGCGCGGGGAGCAGACTCACTGACCTGCTGTTTTATCAGCTGGCGAGCCCGTTCTGATGCACTTTCACCGATTCCGACATTACTCGCCCAAGCCTCAATTCCCCCACCGCTCCGCTCGGTCCACCCTTCCAGCGTCCCTCCCCCATCCGGGTGACACGCCGCAAATTTCCGACCCCGCCTGCACCACACCCTCCAGCCGAGTGAGTAAGGTAACCGCATGACCGTCCCATACTCCCCCGATGACAGGGAAAAGGTAGTCGCCAAGTTGCCAGCGGCCTTGAGGCAGGAACTCAAGGTCAGAGCAGCCGAGTTCGGCGTCGACATCAAGGACGCCGTGACCGAAGGCGTGCAGGCGTGGCGAGCAGATGACGCCGAACGCGTCCCCGTGGACACCACAGGCGGAAGCTCGTTCTCCACCTATCTCCCCACCGGGCTGTACGGGGAGTTCAAGGACGACTGCAAGCAACGCGGCATCCCCTTCAACCAGGGCATCGCCCAGGCGATCCGCCTGTGGCTCGACACGCACCCCTCCCCCCGCAGGCCGGCAACGCGGTCCAGCTGGGCTCGTCGGCTCATCTTCGGCAACCAGAAGGGGGGCGTCGGCAAGACCGCCACGTCCTCAGGTGTCGCGCAGGCACTGGCCGAAGCCGGCAACCGCGTCCTGCTGATCGACTTCGACCCCCAGGGCCACCTCACCAAGCAGCTCGGGTACGACCTGTTCGACATCGAGTCCCCCAGCCTCGCCAAGCACATGCTGGGCGAGGCGAAGGGAGAGCTTCGCGAACTGCTCGTCCCGATAGAGGACGGCGCCTTCAGCGGGCGGCTGTTCATGCTGCCGGCCTGCAAGGACGCGTTCCTGCTCGATGCCAAGCTCGCGACCAGCCGTTTCGTTCGCATCAAGGAGACGGCGCTCGAGAAGGCCCTGGAACCGTTGGAGAAGGACTTCGACTACATCGTGGTCGACTGCCCGCCCAGCCTCGGCTACACCATGGACACGGCCCTGTACTACTGCCGCACCCGCGAAGGCGAGGCCCAGGGCCTGTCCGGCATCTTCATCCCCGTACTCGCCGAGGACTCGTCCGCCGACGCGTACGACATGCTCTACGACCAGATCCAGGACCTGTGCGCCGACATGGAGGTCGAGATCTCGATGCTCGGCTTCATCGTCAACATGTATGACAGCCGCAAGGGTTACATCGCCACGTCGTCGCTCCACAGCTGGAAGGAGATCGGCGACCCGCCGGTCGTCGGTGTCATGCCCGAGCTCAAGGAACAGCGCGAGTCGGTGCGTCTCAAGCAGCCGCTGCTGTCCTACGCCCCGGAGTGCGAACAGTCCGAGGTCATGCGCGCCATCGCTCGGAAGGTCATCTCATGAGTGTCGCCGACCGGCTCGGCACGGGCTCGTCCTTCGGGGGCGTGCCGCGTGGCCGCAGCGCCCGGGGCCGGGCGAAGGCCATAGTGCAGGGCGACGTCCCGTCGTACGAGCTGAGGCGTCTGCCGCTGGAGGACGTCGCGCCGACGCCTCTCAACCCTCGTCGCAACTTCGGTTCCGAGGACGACCTCACCCGCTTCGGTGAGGAGCTGCGCGTCGCCCAGCTCGCCGCCTGCGTCGCCGTGTCCCGTTCCGCGTACCTGCGGCTGTGGCCCGAGCACGAGGCGCAGATCGGCGACTCCGCCTACGTACTGGTCAACGGCGAGCGCCGGTTCCGCAGCGCAGTCCATGTGGCCCTGGAGGCCTTGGACTTCGTCGTACGCGACGACCTGGCCGCCTCCCGCGAGGAATTCGTCGACCACCTGCTCAAGGAGAACCTGGAGCGGGAGGACTTCGATGTCGTGGAGCGTGCGCGCGGCGTTCTCGAGCTCGTGCGGGTGTGCAGCGAGGAGTCGGAGAAGGGTGCCCGTACGCGGGCGGCCAAGCGGCTCGGGCGTGACCGTTCATGGGTCACCAACCAGCTCGCTCTCTTGGAACTCCCGGCTGAGCTGCAGGCGATGCTCAGTTCCGGCGATCTCCCCGAGCGGGACGGCCGTCTGCTCGCACGGAGGCTGAAGGACCAGCCGGGCCTCGACGGAGCCGGACTGCTGGCCCACCTGAAGGAGACCCGGGAGCAGGAGATTCGCGTGCGCGAGGAGGAGAAGCTTCTCCTCCAGCGGGCCAGGCAGACCGCTACCGCACAGCCCTCCGTGGCGGCCGACGACTCGGAGGCTCTGAGCCACTCCCCCGCCTCGAGTTCCTTGTTGTCCGCGGACAACACTCCTGGCGAGACGAAGGTCGCTCACCCGGCTCCGACTCGGACGCCGACGCCTCCTCCCGCGAGGTCGGCTTCTACTGGAGAGCGTGTGTTGTCCGCGGACAACACGGATGCCGTCGAGTCGCAGTCGCCGACCAAGGCGGCCCCCGTCCCCGCTCCTCTGTTGTCCGCGGACAACAGGGCCGACGTGTTGTCCGCGGACAACACGGCCGAGACCGCCACGGCTCCGGCCGCGGCGGACCACCGCGGGAACGCGGCGGCTGATCTTGCGGACGAGCGCAGCCTGCTCCTGGTACGCCAGCTCGGCTCATCCGCCGAGGAACAGGCCCGCACACTCGCATCCGGGCTCACTCCCGAGCAGCTGACACAACTGGTCGAGGAGCTCCACGCCTACGTGTAAGAGGCGCTCAACGGTGCACCGGGGGTCGGCTGACCCCCGGTGCACTTGTGTCTGCGGCCTGCCGACCGGGCGGCGTAGAACCAGCTCGACGTCTTGGCCGCCGAACGACGCGAACGGGCCCGTTCGCAGCGGCAGGGCATCCGCCGGGGTGGCCGTCTCCTGAGGACTGGGCATGACCAGGCCCTGCCCAAGGCCGGTAGGCCCCATGGCCGCGAACCAGCTGTAAGCCGACGTACAGCGGAGCTGGGAGACGTCTCGCCCGTCGCCTCCTTGCTACCACCCTGCTACCTTGCTTGTATGGCGCCCCCCAAGAAACAGACCCAGCTCCGGCTCGAGCCAGGCGTGCTCGCGGCTGGAAAGGACGCCGCGGCAGCTCGCGGCCTCGACTTCAACCGCTACGTCGAGCGGCTCATCTCCGAGGACACATCCGGGGCCAGGGCCGCAGGGATGGCGAGCGCTCAGCGCCTCCTGGATGAGCACGGCTCCTTTCTC
Organism: Streptomyces sp. NPDC002125; assembly: GCF_053593715.1. Lineage (NCBI taxonomy): Bacteria > Bacillati > Actinomycetota > Actinomycetes > Kitasatosporales > Streptomycetaceae > Streptomyces > Streptomyces sp. NPDC002125. The sequence continues at coordinate 71,383 of NZ_JBSFDD010000019.1, forward strand.
GACGCCCTGGAAAGGGACCTCGACGCCCAGCACTCCGCCGCGCCCCGTCGGGGTGCCGCTGCGTGAGCATGTCCCTGCACGTAGATCTGTCCTGGATCCTCGAAGTAGCAGAACGCGCCGGCCATCACGACCCGGCGCCCGAAGATCTGGGAGTCCCCCTTGCAGCCGTCGCGCGACACCGCGCCCAGCTCCTGGAGACTCCCGTCTACCAGGGAGCATTCGCCAGGGCTGCGGCGTTGGTGCACACCTTGGGGCGTCTGCGCTGGCTGGACCAGTCCAACCTGAACGTGGCCTCTGCCGTCGCGGTGATGTACCTCGAAGCCAGCGGCATCCCCGTGGCACCGACACGCGACCAGCTGTCGGATCTGGCACACGAGCTGTACGACCCGCAGTGCACCGCCGCACGGATCGCAGCACTTCTGCGGACCTGGCAGGGCTGAGCCCTAAGGAGTGGTCGTCCCTGTCGCGCCCCGTACAGGAGCGATGCAAGGGTGATGGGCACGGCGCCTGGGGTAGGACTCGGCCGATGGTAGCGAGTAACGGGGCGGCCACAGAACTACGTCTTTGGTACCGGTCCGCCCAGGCCCACAGCCCGATTCGCCGAAACCCGACGATGGCTAGCGTCGCACCATGCGTATAGGACTACTCGGCACCGGCAACGTCGCCCAGGCACTGGCCCATGGCTGGAGTGCCGCAGGACACGATGTGCTCCTCGGTTCACGTCAGCCCAAGGATCGAACAGACCTGGGTCTCCCAGTGGCGGGCCTGAGCGAGACCGCCGCCCACGCAGAGGCGTTGGTCAACGCCACCCCGGGAGCGGTCTCTGTGGAACTGCTGCGCTCCATCGGGGCACCGGCGCTGGCCGGCACCCTGCTGATCGATATCGGGGTCGGCCTCTCCGACGACTTCAGCGAGCTCTCGCATCCCAACAGCAGCCTGGGCGAACAGATCCAGGAGGCCTTCCCTCTGACCCCTGTCGTCAAGACGCTCTGCACCATGGACTCCACCGTGATGACCGCCCCTGACGGTCTCGACGGCCCGAGTACCGTCTTCCTCTCCGGCGACGATGCCGAAGCCAAACGGGCTACGGGCCGACTGCTCACCGATCTCGGCTGGCCTCCTTCGTCCCAGCTCGACATCGGCGGCATCACCACGGCACGTGGACAGGAGCACTTCGCCCTGCTCTTCATGGGCATCGCGGGCGGTCTGGGAGTCCACACGTTCAACATCAACGTGGTCGCCCGACGCTCTGCCTAGCCCGGCCGCTTGTTGTCCGCGGACAACACACAGGCATGGTGCGGACCGAGCCGCCTTGTTGTCCGCGGACAACACACAGGCGCGGTGCGGACCGAGCCGCCTTGTTGTCCGCGGACAACACACAGGCGCGGTGCAGACGGAGTCACGCTTGTTGTCCGCGGACAACAGACTTTCGCCGCTGCCTCATGACCTCCAGCACAGCGGCGGCGATCGATCCCTGCGGGCGCACGTCGCCGGGGCGCAGTTGTCTTCCGGCGTTCAGGGCACCTCCTATCCGAGGGAGGGCCATCTCCCCTCCCCGCGTGCGCGGAGAGCAGGGCCATCAGGTCATGATCATTCGTGACGCACAGGGACCATCCCCGCATGCGCGGGAAGCAGGCGGCCCGCCCGGGCGTCGGCCTGGTCGGCGCGGGACCATCCCCGCGTGCGCGGGTAGGGCTCGTCGCGGGTGGCGCGCCACGCCACCTGGGGGCCATCCCCGCGTGCGCGGGGAGCAGCTCCTCGGCACGATCGTGGGCGGGGCGATCGAGGGACCATCCCCGCGTGCGCGGGGAGCAGCGTGCGCCCCTTTCGCGTACACAAGCGAAGCGGGGACCATCCCCGCGTGCGCGGGGAGCAGTGACGACACTCTTGGTGTCCAGTCCGAACATGGGGACCATCCCCGCGTGCGCGGGGAGCAGTCTCGTCCGTCGCGCTCCCACCGGCCGATCGGGGGACCATCCCCGCGTGCGCGGGGAGCAGAAGCCGAGCCGGATCAGCTGCGTGTCCAGCTGGGGACCATCCCCGCGTGCGCGGGGAGCAGTGACGACACTCTTGGTGTCCAGTCCGAACATGGGGACCATCCCCGCGTGCGCGGGGAGCAGAGCCACAGAACGGTTAGTGACGACAACGCTAGGGGACCATCCCCGCGTGCGCGGGGAGCAGGTCCTGCTCAACACCCGCACCGGTGAGCTGGCGGGACCATCCCCGCGTGCGCGGGGAGCAGACTGCGTGACCTGCAGGTTTACCGCCGGAGTGACTCGTTTCCGAGCACTTTCAAAGAAACAGGCATACGCGACATTCCACTTACTCTCGGCAACCTAAGCACCAGCAGCCAACTGATCAACTCTACTGGTATCTGGCCGCAGTTGAGACGGTAACGACCCAAGCAGGACCATATTCTCCGCTATTTCTTCATTCACCTGCGAGACCTGACGTCGCGCAGATATTCATCTGGCATGACAGTCAAGGGGGACTTCCACACCGGCTTACGGGCCAGACTGCAAGGTCCAGTGCTCAAGGTGTGGGCCAAGCACGATCGGGACTCCGATGCGTGGCTGCCGCTGTGGCGGCACATGGAGGACAGCGCCGCGGTGGCGGGGCTGTTGTGGGACGAGTGGTTGCCTCTGTCCGTGCGCAAGCTGATCGCCGATGAGCTGCCGGATGGCGCGCAGGACGGCCGCCGCCTCGCGGTGTGGCTGGCGGGCGTACACGACATCGGCAAAGCCACGCCCGCGTTCGCCTGCCAGGTCGACTTGCTCGCCCAGGCGATGCGAGCCGACGGACTCGAGATGCGCTCCCAACAGGCGATGGGCGCGGAAAGGAAGTGGGCTCCGCACGGTCTGGCCGGCCAGGTGCTGCTGGGGGAGTGGCTGGAGGACCGGCACGGCTGGGCCGTCTCGCAGACAGGTCAGTTCACAGTGGCGGTGGGCGGACACCACGGAGTCCCTCCCGAGCATGGTCAGATCACCGCTCTGGACAGACACCCAGAGCTGCTGCGCACGCCGGGCAAGAGCGGGCAGTTGTGGCAACGCGTGCAGCAGGAGTTGCTGGAGGCCTGCGCCGCAGAGTTCGGTGTGCACGACCGGCTCGGCGCGTGGCGATCCGTGAAGTTGCCGCAGCCCGTACAGGTCGTTCTCACAGCGCTGGTCATCGTCTCCGACTGGATCGCCAGCAATCCCGACCTGTTCCCCTACTTCCCCCAGGACGCTGCTCGTAGCAGCGAGGAGCGGATCAGGGCTGCCTGGCAGGGCCTGAACCTACCCGGTGCGTGGCAGGCCGCGGAGCCGACCGCCGATGTGCAGGACCTGTTCGCCTCCCGCTTCGAGCTGCCGCCTGGCGCGAAAGTCCGCCCCGTCCAGGAAGCTGCCGTGGAACTCGCCCGGACGATGGATGCTCCGGGGCTACTGGTGATCGAGGCGCCGATGGGGGAGGGGAAGACCGAGGCCGCACTCGCTGCCGCAGAGGTCCTTGCCTGGCGCTCCGGCGCCGGCGGGGTGTTCTTCGCTCTGCCGACGATGGCCACAGGCAACGCCATGTTCCCTCGCCTCCTGGAGTGGCTCGAGCGACTTCCGACGCCGGCAGGCAGCCGTCATTCAGTCCTCCTGGCCCATTCCAAATCCGCGCTGAACCATGCCTTCACCGACCTGATGGAACACGGCCAGGTGAAGGCCGTCGAGCTCGACGCGGCAGCAGAACCACAGGACTTGCGGCCTTCGAACCGTACGCCCTCAGCCCCTGCGGAGTTGGTGGCGCACGCGTGGCTGCGCGGCCGGAAGAAGGCCATGCTGTCGTCGTTCGTCGCGGGCACGATCGACCAGTTGCTGTTCGCCGGGCTGAAGAGCCGTCATCTCGCTCTTCGCCACCTCGCGGTCGCCGGCAAGGTCGTCGTCATCGACGAGGCGCACGCCTACGACACGTACATGAGCACCTACCTCGACCGGGTGCTCTCGTGGCTGGGTGCCTACCGCGTCCCGGTGGTGGTCCTCTCCGCGACCCTGCCGGCGATCCGGCGCCGCGAACTGGTCGAGGCGTACGCCGGTCAGCGGAAGGGTGACACCCGCGACTTCGGGGCCGTCGCCCAGGCCGAGGACTATCCGCTCCTGACGGCTGTCGCGCCCGGCGGTGAGCCGGTCCTGCGACGGCCCCCGGCCTCGGGGCGTGGGGTGGACGTCGAGCTGGAGCGTATCGATGACGACCTGGAACTCCTCGCGGACCGGCTTGAGGAGGAGCTCGAAGACGGTGGCTGCGTCCTGGTCGTACGCAACACCGTCCGCCGCGTCCTCGAGGCGGCAGGGGCGCTGAGGGAGCGGTTCGGTGACGCCCATGTGACCGTCGCGCACTCCTGCTTCATCGACGTCGACCGCGCGGCCAAGGACGCCTCTCTGCTGACCCGGTTCGGCCCCCCGGAGAAGGCGGAGAAGCGGCCGGCCAAGCACATCGTGGTCGCCAGTCAGGTGGCCGAGCAGTCACTCGACGTGGACTTCGATCTACTGGTCACGGACCTGTGTCCGGTCGACCTGCTGCTCCAGCGGATGGGCCGCCTGCACCGCCACCTGCGCGGCGGTGAAAACCAGAAGGAGCGGCCGGAGCGTCTCCGCACGGCGCGTTGCCTGGTCAGCGGCGTCGACTGGACCACCAGCGTGCCCAAGCCGGTGCGGGGCTCGGTCGCCGTGTACGGCGCGTACGCCCTGCTGCGGTCCGCCGCCGCACTGCTGCCGCATCTCGACGGGGGAGCACGGCGTCCCGTACGGCTGCCGACCGATATCAGCCCGTTGGTACAGCACGCCTACGCCGAGGAATCCCCGGCACCTGCTGACTGGTCGCAGGACATCGAGGAAGCACGCGCCCGGTACGACGAGCTCCGTGCGGACCAGGCCGAGCGAGCGGCGACGTTCCGTCTGGGTGCGGTGGCCCGCCCCGGCCGGCCGCTGTTCGGCTGGGTCACCGCGGGGGTCGGCGACGCGGACGACACCAGCCGGGGCAAGGCGCAGGTGCGTGACAGCCGCGAAACTCTGGAAGTTGTCGTCGTGCAGAGAAGGTCCGACGGTTCCCTGGCGACGGTTCCCTGGCTCGCTCCGGACCGCCAGGGCCACACGCTGGCCGGACTGCCTCTGCCAACAGATCAGGTTCCTACACCCCTGGCGGCCCGCACCGCCGCGTCCTGCGGGCTGCGGCTGCCGATCCAGTTCAGCTACGCCGAGACGATGGACCGGGCGATCTCGGAGCTCGAGGAACTGTACGTACCCGCCTGGCAGGTGAAAGGCAGTCACTGGCTGGCGGGCCAGCTGATTCTCGCGCTCGACGAGGACTGTCAGACCCACCTGGCAGGCTTCACCCTCCGGTACAGCGAGAGCGACGGTCTTGAGGTGACCCGTGTTTGAGCCAGCTCGCATGGGCGGGGGAGACACGAGCTGTGGGAAACCCCGCAGCAGCGGGGAGCAGATGATGCAGTCCCATCTGGGTGGGACCATCCCCACAGGGGTGGGGAGCGGCCTGAATGCTACTCGAAGCTCGGCAACCCGTCTGACCTGGGGCACGACGATTGCAGTCCTGGGGCTGCTGCTCCAGAGCAGCAGCCAGAGCAATCAGGCTTCCTCCGAAGATCGTCGCTTGCCCTCCGCCCAACGAGCCAAAGGCAGGCCAACCACGGCCGAAACCGTCCCGGCCAACGCCGTTGCTGCGTTTCCCTGCGCTCCCTCGTCCGTGAGCCCGCCCAAGGGCAGTGAATGCCCCACCAGGAGGGCTAACCAGAAGACGACGACGACAGTTCCTGAGACCAGAACCCATCTGACCCAAGCGCGCAAAATCCCTCACTCCTTCGTCCGACATCCTGTACGAAGACACATGTGGGTGTTTCTTACTTGTCGCAGGCACTCTAACGAATACGCCGCTCGCCCTGGGCCTCCTGAAGCGAAAGCCAGCGTCATTGCAGCTCAGGAGCACCCAACTTGGCGTGTCGTCACCTATTGGAGGGCGCATCGGTTCATGCACAACGAGAAGAGGAACCTTGAGGTGACCCGTGCCTGAAAGCAGCCAGAGCAACCGCAGCGACGCGCCCTCGTTCGACCTGACCTCACAGCCCTGGATCCCCGTGCTCAGGATCAACGGCGAGCAGGACGAGCTCTCCCTGCGCCAGGTATTCGAGCAGACGTCCGAGCTGCGACGGATCGTCGGAGATCTGCCCACCCAGGAGTTCGCCCTGGTGCGTCTCCTCCTCGCTGTCGCTCACGACGCGCTCGGCGGACCCGAGGACATCGACGACTGGTCCGACCTATGGGGCGACGAGCAGTGCTTCGCACCCGTAGGCCCGTATCTCGACGCGCACGCCCACCGATTCGACCTGCTGGACGCCACGGCGCCGTTCTTCCAGACCGCAGGCCTGCGAACGGCGAAGGACGAGGTGTTCTCCCTCAACCGCATCGTGGCGGACGTCCCCAACGGCGAGCCGTTCTTCAGCGCCAGAATGCCCGACGTCGATCGTCTCACCTTCGCCGAAGCCGCCCGCTGGGTCGTCCACGCGCACGCGTACGACACTTCCGGAATCAAGACGGGCGTGGAGGGCGACAAGCGCGTCAAGGGTGGAAAGGTCTACCCGCTCGGCGTCGGCTGGGCGGGCAACCTCGGCGGGGTCTACGTCGAGCGCCCCACGCTGCGCGAGACGCTGCTCCTGAATCTCGTGGCCGCCGACACCACCGGCGTGAGGATCGACGAGCAGGACGCCCCGGCTTGGCGCCGCGATCCCTCAGGTCCGGGCGGAGCCGAGCGGGCGTCCACCGGGGTGCGCGACCTCTACACCTGGCAGACGCGACGGCTGCGGCTGTACTTCGACGAACAGGGCGTGCACGGCGTCGTCCTCGGTTACGGCGACCCGCTCAGCCCTCGTAACAAGCACGACCGCGAGCCGATGACGGCCTGGCGGCGCAGCCTCGCTCAGGAGAAGAAGCTGCGGGAGAGCCCCGTCTTTCTGCCACGCGACCACGCCCCCGAGCGAGCGGCATGGCGGGGGATCGCCTCGCTCATCGCCGACACCCTCCCCGCCCTGCAGGGATCGGAACCTCCCTCCTCGCTGCGTCCCGCTGTCCTGGAATGGGTGGCCCGCCTGGTGTCGGAGGGCAGGCTCGAACGGGGCTTCCTCGTGCGGGCGCGCGTCATCGGCCCTCAGTACGGCACCCAGCAGTCCGTGATCGACGAGATCGTCGACGACTCCGTGTCCATGGCCGTCGTCCTCCTCCACCGGCAGGACCGCCGCTATGCCGAGCAGGCCATCGCCGCCGTCGAGGACGCAGACCGTGCCGTGTACGCCATCGGCGACCTGGCCACCAACCTGGCCCGGGCCGCCGGCGCGGAGACCGACGGACCTCGGGCCACTGCCCGGGACCGTGCGTACGGACTGCTCGAAGCCCCGTACCGCGTCTGGCTCCGAGGCCTGGCCAGGACTGACGATCCGTACGAGCAGCGCCTGGCGTGGCAGCGCGACGTCCACAAGATCGCCGCAAGGTTCGGCGACGGGCTCGTGGCCGCCGCCGGGGACGGTGCGTGGCAGGGGCGGGTCGTCGAGACGAAGAAGGGCACGGAGTGGCTCAACTCGGCCTTGGCCGACAAGTGGTTCCACATCGCCCTGAACAGGGAGCTGGGAAGCCCCGACCCGTCCGGCACCGACCCGGCCACCGATGAACGGACGGACTCCGAGACCACCGTGAAGGCACTGACATGACCACCGTCGCCGCACCGCTCACCCCACGCAACCAAGTCGCCCGGCTCGCCGCCCAGATCGTGACCCCCCTGCAACAGGGCTACGTCGCCGACCGGTCCCCGGACGTGGCGGCGCTGGCACGGCTGCGCCGCGGCGCCGGACGTGAGGCAGGACAGCTCCCGGACCTGTGGAGCCTCATCGACACCAGCCCCCTGCACGTGCCGCCGGACGACGCCCAGCCCCTCAACGAGAGCGAGCTCGTGCGTGCCGAGGACGCACTGCATGTGGCCCTCACTCTGTGGGCGCTGCACCAGCAGTCCCGCCCCTCCGGCATGCACCAGGCCGATCGGAAGGACAGTCGCCGAGGGCTCGGCACCGCCGTACGCCGCCTGATGAAGCCCGGCGAGATCGACGAGCCGTTGCGCAAGCGCCTGGTCCGCGCGGGCACCGCTCCTGACCTGACCAGCCTGGCTCAGCGGCTGCGCGACATCGTCGTTCTGCTGCGCCGCGCGGACATTCCCCTCGACTACGCCCTGCTCGCAGGACAGCTCTACACCTGGCAGTGGCCTGGCGGCGCCGACATCGTGCGCCGTGAGTGGGGCGGTTCCTTCCACGCCTGGCACGACAAGGACACCAAAAGGCCGGAGTCAGCCGGCTCCGCCGCAGCCGGCGACGACACCACCGACACCACGGACATCGACAAGGACGCCTCGTGAACCGCATCTTCCTCGACGTACACGCCCTCCAGACCGTCCCGCCCAGCAACCTCAACCGTGACGACACCGGCGTGCCGAAGACCGCGGTGTACGGGGGAGTGCCGCGCGCACGGGTCTCCAGCCAGGCCTGGAAGCGGGCGGCTCGCTCCTACTTCTCCGAGGAGCACCTGCTGGATCCGGGCGAGCTCGGCGTACGGACGAAGAAGATCGTGGAGGCGGTGGCCGAACGGATCACCAGGCTGGACCCCTCGGTCAGCGACGAGGCGGCTCTGCGGATCGCCGACGAGACCGTGAAGGCCACGGGCCTGAAGACCGAGGTGCCCAAGCGCAAGGCGAGCGCAGCCAAGGAAGGGGAGCCGGAGCCCGCGCCGGAGGCCAAGTACCTCGTGTTCCTCAGCACCCGTCAGCTGGACGGCCTTGCCCGGCTGGCCGTGGAGGGCGCCTCCGACATCACGGCCCACCTGGCGAACAAGGAGACGAAGGCCAAGGCCAAGGAGATCGCGGACACCCACCACTCCGTCGACATCGCGCTCTTCGGGCGCATGGTCGCCGATGCCGCCGACTTCAACGTCGACGCCGCCGTCCAGGTCGCCCACGCCATCAGCGTGCATCGCGTGGAGAACGAATCGGACTACTACACCGCGGTCGACGACGAGAACACCGATGAGGAGACCGGCGCCGGCATGATCGGCACGGTCGACTTCAACTCGTCGACGCTGTACCGCTACGCCGCCCTCGGCGTGCACCAGCTCGCCGCGAACCTCGGCGAGGGTCTGCGCGACGACGAACCCCTCACCACCCCAGTGCGGCGGGCCGTGGAAGCCTTCGTGCACGGTTTCACCGCGTCGCTGCCCACGGGGAAGATCAACACGTTCGGACACCACACGCTGCCCGACGCCGTGGTCGTGAAGCTCCGCACCACGCGTCCGGTCAGTTTCGTCGCGGCCTTCGAGGAACCAGTCCGGGGCGACCAGGGCGGTTACGTCCGCGAGGCGTCCGAACGTCTCGCGGAGTACATCCCCGACATCGAGCGAGCGTACGGCGACGAGGGCTCCACCCTGACCTGGGTTCTGCGTGTGGGCCCGAACACCGCGAAGCTCGCCGGGATCGGTACCGAGGCGCAGAACATCGGCGAGCTGGTCGCCGCTGTCGGGCAGGCAGTCGCAGAGCGCCTGGAGAAGCCCGCATGAGCGTGCTCAGCCTGAGGCTCGCGGGCCCCCTGCAGTCGTGGGGGGCCTCCGCGCGCTTCACCCGTCGCACCACCGAGTCCGCTCCCACCAAGAGCGCGGTCATCGGCCTGCTCGCCGCGGCCGCGGGCATCGAGCGAGGCGACGACGCGAGCCTCGAGCCGCTGGCAGCGCTCCGGTTCGGTGTCCGGATCGACCAGCCCGGCAGCCGGGTACGCGACTTCCAGACCGCGCATCACGGGGTCAGCGGCAAGTCGATGCCCCTGTCGGAGCGCTTCTATCTGGCGGACGCCGTGTTCGTCGCCGCCGTCGAAGGCGATGCCACGCTCCTCTCCGGCCTCCATGCCGCGCTGCGCAACCCTGTGTACCCCCCGTTCCTGGGCCGGCGCTCATGCCCGCCGGCACAGCCCGTCGACCTGGGCCTCCATGACGGTGCCGCCTCATTGATGGAGGTACTGGGCGAGGTGCCCTGGCAGGCGTCCACCTGGTACCGCAGGCAGCAGAGCGAGCAGACGGACGTCGAACTGACCGTGCTTCGCGAGGCCTGCGGCGACGAGGGGGAGTTCGCCGACACTCTCCGCGACCAGCCGGTCAGTTACGCCGCCGAACACCGCCGACATTCCCTGCGCACCGTCGTCAGCGACACCGTGCGCGTTCCCCGCCTGCCCGGCGGAAGGCTGCCTCGGCATGACCCGTTCGACGCCCTCCAGGAAGGGAACGCCTGATGTTCCTCACCCGCTTCCGCGTGAACACCGCACGCCCCGGCGCCCGCAGACTGCTGTCGTCCCCGCAGGTGCTGCACGCGGCCGTGATGTCCTCCTTCCCGTCGCTGCTGCCCAGTGACGCTCCTCCTCCGGACGGGCCGCGTGTCCTGTGGCGCCTGGACCACACCGCACGAGCCGAGGTCATGCTCTACGTCGTGAGCCCCGAGCGGCCGGACATGACGCATCTCGTCGAGCAGGCGGGCTGGCCGGCCGCGGCCACCGGCTCCGCACCAGGCTGGGAGAGCCGCCCTTACGGCCCGCTCCTGGACCGGCTCACACCGGGGGAGCAGTGGGCGTTCAGGCTGACGGCCAACCCCGTCCACCACATCCGTCGTAAGGCCGACGAGCCCACCAAACGGACCGCGCACGTCACGCCCGTGCACCAGATGGGGTGGCTGCTGAAGCAGCAGGAACGTTGCGGATTCCGTGTCCTCGAGAAGCCGGCCGACCGACGCCTGCTTCCCAGCGGGACGACCCACACAGGGCAGCCCCACCACGGCGACGGGTACGAGCTCACGGTCCACGACAAGCGCGCCCTGTCCTTCGACAAGTCCCGTGGCCCGGCCAAGGGTGCGGCACGCAAGGGGGCGGTCAGCCTGGTCACCGTCACCTTCGACGGCCGGCTCGAAGTCACCGATCCCGAGAAGCTGCGCCGGACACTGCGGCAGGGAATCGGCAAGGCCAAGGCGTACGGCTGCGGCCTGCTCACCCTCGCGCCTCTCGGGACAGCAGGGTGACCCGATGACGACGGTCTCCCGACGCGCGGCCCTCACCCCACGCCAGCTCACCCGCACCGGAGAACGGCTTTCCTTCGTCTACCTCGAACGCTGCGTCGTGCACCGCGATGCCAACGCGATCACGGCCGAGGACGCCGAAGGCACCACCCACATCCCGTCGGCGACGATCGGCACCCTGCTCCTGGGCCCGGGCACACGGATCACGCACCAGGCCATGAGCGTCCTCGGCGAGACCGGAGCCGCCGTCTGCTGGGTCGGCGAACAGGGCGTGCGCTACTACGCCGGCGGACGGGCACTCACCCGCTCGTCCGCCCTCGCCGAGGCACAAGCCGTGCAATGGGCGAACGTCCGCAGCCGGCTCGGCGTCGCACGGGCGATGTACCGCCTGCGCTTTCCGGACGAGGATCCCGCCGGCCTGACCCGCCATGAACTCCTCGGGCGCGAAGGCCGCCGCGTCAAGGACTGCTACCGCGCCCAGTCCGCCCGTACCGGAGTGCCCTGGCGAGGCCGCCGGTACACCCCGGGGGACTTCAGCAGCGGTGATGCGGTCAACCAGGCCATCACCGCCGCTGCCCAGTGCATGTACGGCATCGCCCACGCGGTCGTCGCCTCCCTGGGATGCAGTCCGGCTCTGGGCTTCGTGCACTCCGGCCACGAGCTGTCCTTCGTCCTGGACGTCGCCGACCTGTACAAGACCGAGATCGGCATCCCGCTCGCCTTCGACATCGCCGCCGAGGATGAGGAGGACGTCGGCTCGCGCACACGCCGGGCTCTCCGGGACCGCATCAACGAGGCGTCCCTGCTGGACCGCTGCGTAGAGGACATCAAGACGCTCCTCCTGGGAGAGAAACTGATGGCGAACACCGCCACGAACGACGCCCCGGACGTCGTCACGCTGCAGAGCGATGGAGGCCGGGCAGTGGCCTCAGGCCGCAACTACGGCGGGGGAGAGGACTTCGACGTCCTGGAGACGACCTGGTGACCGTCATCGTCCTCACGAACTGTCCCGCAGGCCTGCGCGGCTTTCTGACCCGCTGGCTGATCGAAATCTCCGCCGGAGTCTTCATCGGCAACCCGTCCGCACGCATCCGTGACCTGCTGTGGGCAGAGGTCCAGGAGTACGCCGACCAAGGCAGGGCCCTGCTCGCCCACACCACGAACAACGAGCAGGGCTTCACCTTCCTCACGCACGACCACGCCTGGCACCCGGTCGACCACGAGGGCCTGACGCTGATCCGTCGGCCGAGCCGGGACAGCGCTTCCGCTGGGCAGCGTCCGAAGAGCTGGAGCAATGCGGCGAAGCGTCGTCGCTTCGGACGGAGGTGACGGAAGATTTGGAGCGTTTAGGTGTTATGCCCGTTTTGATGAAACTACTCCAAAACAGTGGTCAGGCTTAGCAACGCTGCAGGTCACGAAGAGTGCTCCCCGCGCGTGCGGGGATGGTCCCGGGCCCCGAAATTTCTCGACCTCGCTGCTGGCGTGCTCCCCGCGCGTGCGGGGATGGTCCCGCGGTGACCGACGCCGCGTACTGGAAGGTCCTGTGCTCCCCGCGCGTGCGGGGATGGTCCCCGACCTCCCCGACGGGGACGCGACTGTTGTTCGTGCTCCCCGCGCGTGCGGGGATGGTCCCGGCCTGTACCAGGGCGACTATGTGCCGGACGCGGTGCTCCCCGCGCGTGCGGGGGTGGTCCCCACATCTCGCCGACGTTCGCCGGGACGAGGCTGTGCTCCCCGCGCGTGCGGGGATGGTCCCCGGGTGACCATCTCGTCCACGCCCGGGTCGAAGTGCTCCCCGAGCGTTCCGGGCAGGGCCGCTCGACGATCCGGACCCCGCCCCGGCCACCGTGCCGTCGCCCGACCGGTTCGCCGCCTGCGCGATGTCCGGGGAACCAGTGCTCCGCCGGGTTGCTGCGAGCTGGTCCGGCCTGCCCGCAGCACTCGTCGGGACACTCGCCCAGGACGACGACGAGGAGGTCCGCATTCGGTTGGCCTCAACCACCCTGCAGAGGCCGGGCGCCTCGAGCAGCGGATCAGAGAGTTACGGCACCTCCTACCGTCACCGGGTGAAAACCGTCGCTAGCGCGAGGGCGGCCTCACGCCGGGCCTTTCCGCTGTCGTCGAACGGGTGGCGGACGAACTCGTGGATCATCCCCGGATACCGGGACACCGTCACCGGGACGCCCGCCTTCTCCAGACGCTGTCCGTACTCCTCGCCCTCGTCGCGCAGCGCGTCGAACTCGGCGGTGACGATCAGCGCCGGCGGTAGACCGGTCAGATCGGACGCCAGCAGCGGGGAGACGCGGGGGTCCAGCTTCTCCTGTTCGCTGGTGAGGTAGTTGTCCATGAACCAGTGCTGAGCGGCGCGGCTGACGTTGCCGAATCTCCCTGCGAAGGCCTGGATGCTGTGGTTGGTCCTGCGGAAGTCGACGTCCGGATAGATCAGCAGTTGGAAGACCAGCGCCGGTCCGCCGAGGTCGCGTGCGAGCCGTGCGACGACAGCCGCCAGGTTCCCGCCCGCGCTGTCGCCGCCGACCGCGATCCGCGCAGGGTCTCCTCCGATGTCGCCCGCGTGCTCGGCCACCCAGGCCGTGGCGGCGAGGCAGGCCTCGGGTGCGGCGGGGAACTTGTGCTCGGGAGCCAGCGGGTATTGCACCGAGACCACGACACAGCTCGCACCGTTGGCCAGGCTGCGGCACAGCCCGTCATGGGTGTCCAGGTCGCCCACGACGAAACCGCCGCCGTGGAAGTACACCAGCACAGGGAAGGGCCCGGTGCCGACGGGGGTGTAGATACGCACCGGGATCGGCCCGGTCTTGGTGACGATCCGTCGGTCCTCGACCGCCGCGATGGGTTCCGGCTCGCCCAGGAGGGCGATCTGCCGACGCCAGCCCTGTCGCGCCTGCTCAGGGGTAAAGGTGTGCAGCTCGCCGACGTTCGCGGCGGCCAGGCGGTCCAGGTAGACCTGGACCTGCGGGTGCGGGAAGCCGAGTGGTGCTGTCGAGTCAGTCATGGGCTTATGCTCCGACTTGAAGCGAGGTTCAAGTCAAGGAGCGGTTTCATGACCCTGCTCGATATCGCGGAGGTAGCCGAGCGGTCGGGACTGGCGCCGTCGGCGCTGCGTTACTACGAACGGCGGGGCCTCATCGCCTCCGAAGGCCGCAACGGACTGCGCCGCACCTTCCGCTCCGATGTGCTGGCCCGCCTGACCCTGGTCACGTGTGCCCGTGCCTCGGGTTTCACCCTCGCCGAGATCGCCCGGTTCGTGACCGCAACCCCCGACGACACCGAACTGCGCGTCCACTTGGCGGCCAAGGCTGAGCAGTTGGACACTGAGATCGACCGGCTCACCCGCATGCGCGACAGTCTGCGCCACGCCGCCGTCTGTACCCGTTCCCCCCTGGTCGAATGCCCCAACTTCAAGCAGGCCATCTCCGACGACCCGGCCAACTGACACCAACTCCATGACCATCGCACGGTGGATCGCGCAAGGCTTGCTCTCCGCATTCCCCAGGGTGCCCGACCTTTGATCGTGCCCACGAGAAGAAGACTGCCGGAGTAGCGCCGAGACGATCTCTGGCACCCGCCCGACCGCGCGGAAACCCGTTGGCTGTCGGTGTTCCCGGCTGGAACGATCCTGGGATGACCGACCACCGTGACGCCGTCCTGCGCCTCTGGGGTCGCCAGCTCTACGAGCGGCAGAGCGAGCCACTCACCTGGGCGGAGGCACTCCTGGAGGCCACCGGTCGCCCGCCGGCCGCCGTCACCGCGGCGATGTCCGGCCTTCGTCCTGCGCCGGGGCTTGTGCGTAGGTGTTCTGGAAGTCTCTTACGACGGTGTCGACCGGCTTGTTGATGAAGGTGGTGTAGGTGCCCTGGAAGTAGAAGTTCTCCGTCACGGTGGCTCCTGATACTCCTGAGTGAATGACGACACGACAGTCGGTGAAGCGGTGACCCGGGCTCTCCACCACGGCAGATGCCGCCGGAACGAGGGCCTCGCGTATGGCCTGCTCGGCCACACGCACACCCGGGCAAACGCCTCGCTGTCGGCGTCCCGGTCGGCATGCGGTGCCGAATCAAGGCGCCGCATGGCGGCTTGTACGGAGACCAGCATGCCGATCCTGTACAGGATGCGCCGGATGTAGCGACCGAAGGAGTCGACCTCCGGCGGTCTGGCCGTGGGCCCGAGCAGCCGGGCCAGGTGGCCGAAGAGCGTACGGAACCAGGCCGGGGTCGCTTCCTGGACGGGGAACACGATCCGGTCGGCTGGACCCGGTACGTCGGCCACGTGTGCGCAGGGGCCAGCAGGACCAAGCAGGGCATCAAGGCGGGGTCGACACCGAGGCCGGCCGCGGCCTCATAGATCCCCTGGGCGTCGTACGGCTGCCAATCCACCAGCGCAACGGGGCCAGGACGCGATACACCTCGGCCTCCAGGTGCCGTCGCCAGTACCTCTTGACCGCGTCCGGACCGCGCTGTTTCTCGACGACGAAGATGCGGGTGGCCGGCCCGGACAGAGCATTGAGATCGTCCAGGTGCGTGCGGACGTAGGTAGCCAGTTCCACGTGGGCGTCGGTGTACAACAGGACGCCGAAGAGGCGGGGCCCTGCGTCAGCTGCCGGTGCGTCGGCGGTGAGCTGAAGGCGCTGGAAGAGGGCGGCTGCGTCGGGGGCCGGGCCCAGCATTGGGTCATCTGTGGAAGGCGGTTGAGCAGCAGAGCGTCCAGCTCGCGCCAGTCGGTGTTCTCGTCGTCAGGTGCCCGCGCGGCTCCAGTGACCCGAAGCAGAGCCTCGACCCCGTCCAGATAACTCGCTCCGAAGGGAATGTGACGGGTGACCGTCCAATCCCCTCGCTGCACTGCTGCATCGAGTTCCCCCTACCGCCCGGCCCGAGCATACGTCCATCTCAACAAGCATGCCGCTGAGGAGAGTTGGGGGTTTTACGAACACCATGCAGGTTCCATCCGTCTCGTGAGGTTGCCACATCAGCTGCTCGACCGACCCTCCTCATCACCTGGCTAATCACCAGTCTTGTCCGGACACCTCCGATGAGCCGTAGAACCTGTCAAAGAACAAACGAACGCCTGCCAAGCGCGGGCGCCGACCCTTCCCAAGTCGTGCCCCGCAAGCAAGTGGTCCTCGTCGTTCCAACTGTGTTCGCGCAGCCTCTCCCGGTTCACGACAGCGCGGGCGCGTCCGTCGTACCGGGGGCGGTCGTCAGCTTCACGCTCCCCTGTGTACTCCCCCCTTCACGCCCCCCCTCTCTGTAGACAGCACTAGACGAAGAGCAGTACGCGGCTGAGGGAGGGACCGAACTCGTTCAGTCCCTCCCTCGTTCAGTCCCTCCGCAAAAGACCAGGTCAGAGCTGTGTGCCCGGGGACCGAAGGGACTGAAGGGACCGAAACTCCCTGTTCCAGCTGCGTGCGCGCGTGCGTATGTACGCGTACGTAAGAGGTACCTCTTCATATCCTGGTGCGCTGATAACTACGAAAATGAGTCCCTTCAGTCCCTCCGGTCCAGCCCACAAGTGCTCTGACCTGCATAAACACCTCCGGGACTGAAAGGGGACCGTTCAGTCCCCCGCCCCATGCAGGCCTTCGGTCCCTCAGGCGGATACCTGAGGGACCGACAGCTCCGCCCGCGGCGGACATCAGGGATCGAGGGACCGAAGGGACTCATTTTTCGATAAGTGCTCATGCCTCCCTCAGAGCGGCATCCCCATCGGCTAGGCTCTCTCTGCTATAAGGGAAAGTCAGTCCCTTCAGTCCCTCAGTCCCTCGTACCGTCCTACCTGACCAGGTAAAACGTCACGGGACTCAGCTGACAGACCACGCCCGGCCACACAAGAGGAACGGATCGACGAACAGTGCAGCGCCCCGCCGACACCGCCTCGCCCGGAGTCGCGCAGCAGCCACGACCTGCGGACGTGGCCCGCTGGCTTGCAGGCCGTCAGTGGCCGGTTCACCCATTGGCCCCGGGACGCAAGACGCCGGCGGCCAACTGCGAGCAGTGCCGTACGCGTAGTCACGAGCCCTCGGACTGTCCCTGCCATGCACGAGGCTTGTGGTGTCACGGCTTCCACAGCGCGACCACCGAGCTCACGCGTATCGCTGCCTGGTGGGGGAGGGAGCCCCGGGCAGGCGTCGGTGTGTCCTGCGGACCGGCGCACCTCGTGATCCTGGACGTCGACGCCCACGCCGCGCCCGTCCCGGCGCGCGACCGGCTTCTGCCGGGCATCAGGATTCCGGAGCAGGTCGATCTGGCCGGGCTCGCTTCCGGCTTCGACACGCTGGCCCTTCTCGCCGCCTACCGGCAGCAACCCAATCCAGCCGAGGACGAGACCACCCTGCGCGTCCGCACTCCGTCCGGGGGCCTGCACATCTGGTACGTCAATCCCGAGCCCGCCGTCCGCTACCGCTCCTCCACCGGATCGAGCCCCAGGACCGCGCTCGCCTGGCAGGTCGACGTACGAGCCCACGGTGGATACGTCGTGGCCCCCACCACCCGCATCACGGCGGGCGTCTACGCGCCCCTCGGGGCCGTACGGGAGCCCGCCCCTCTCCCCGCGTGGCTGGCCGCCGAACTGCGGCGCACGGGCCACGTCATACAGGCCTCACCGGTTCCCGGTCCGCGGCCGCAGAGACAGGCCCGCCCGGTGAGACCCGGCGGCGCGCAGGCGCTCTTGCAGTCGCTCGTCGAGACCGTTCGTGAATGTGCCGGCCATACCGAAGGGATGGGCTTCACGGAGAAACTCAACCGAGCGGCATACACGGCAGGAGGGCTCGCCGGAGCAGGCCATCTGAACCAGGCCGAAGCCCGTCAAGAGCTGACAGAGGCCGCTCACTATGCTCGTCCCCACCAGACCCGCCGTAGTGAGACGATCATCGACGCAGCCCTTTCCGCAGGCGCCAGTCGCCCGTTCCACCCCAAAGGACTCGCATGAGTAGCGCCGAGAACAGCCGCTTCGACGCGGCTGCCGCCGCTCAGCAGATGCTCGACATCGAGGCTGCGGCCCCCGCATGGGTCCCCCCGCAGCAGGTGCAGCCGCCGGCCCCGGCCGACACACCCGTTCTGCTGCCTCCGATGCTCACCGACCGGGGTAACGCGAAGCTCTTCGCCCAGCTCTACAGTGACCAGTTCCGCCATGTCGAAGGCCTCGGCTGGTACTGCTGGGACCAGTTTCGCTGGAAGCGAGTCGGTGGGGAGAAGGCCGCTCTGTGGGCTGCCGGCGACATGGCCGAGCAGATGTCCGCCACCGACCCCCGCGGCATCTTCAGCGAGCGCGAGATCGCCCAGCACCGACGACGCACCATGTCCACGAGTGGGATGAAGGCGCTGCTCCACCAGGCGAAGGCCGCGCCCGCACTCAGTCTCGACCCCGATGTGCTCGACGGCGACGCCTACTCCCTCTGCACCCCCGCGGGCGTCGTCGACCTCCGTAACGGCCGCCTGCACAAGCCCGATCCACTCCGGGACCTCCACTCGCGCGCCACCCACGTCGCCCCCCAGGCGATGCCCACCCCACGGTGGCACGCCTTCCTGGACGACACCTTCGGCGACGACGCCAAGGGCCGGGAGATGACCGACTTCCTGCACCTGCTGCTCGGGTACTCCATCACCGGCGATGTCGGCGCGCAGGTCCTGCCGTTCCTCTGGGGAAAGGGAGCCAATGGAAAATCGGTCCTTCTGGACGTCATGATCCAGGTCATGGGGGACTACGCCGACGCGGCCCCACCGGGCTTCCTCATGGACAAGGGCAACTTCGCCGAGCACTCGACGGAACTGACGGAGCTGCACGGCCGCCGCATCTTCGTATGCAGCGAGCTCAAGCCCAACGACAAGTTCGACGAGGCCAGGGTCAAACTCCTCACCGGCGGCGACAAGATCAAGGCCCGCCGCATGCGGCAGGACTACTTCAGCTTCACCCCGACCCACAAACTCTGGCTGCTCGGTAACCACCAGCCCGAGGTCGGGACCGGCGGGCACGCGTTCTGGCGTCGTATCCGCCTCATCCCCTTCGAACGAGTCGTCGTCGCCGACCGGAAGATCGACAACCTGGCCGGCGAACTCGTCCAGGAGGAGGGCCCGGGCATCCTGCACTGGCTGATCGAGGGTGCCATCCGATACCTCACCACCCGTGACCCGCTGACCGGTCCGACCTCGGTCCGCCTGGCCACGGCGGCCTACGAGACCACCGAGGACCACATCGGACGCTTCCTGAGCGAGTGCTGCATGCGCCAGGGGCCGGACACAGGGGATCTGCGTGTCGAACAGGGGCTCCTCTACGGGACCTACACCGCATGGTGCAGCTCGGAGGGCATCCGGGCCGACACGGCGCGGGCCTTCGCCGGCCGCATCCGCCAGGAGATCGGACTCGCCTCCCCGGCCGAGATGCTGAAGTCCAGCGGGAAGAAGTACTACCCCGCCCTGGCCCTGCTGCCGGACGACATCGCCCGTTCCGACGAACCCGCAGGCAGGCGCCCATGAGCTCCGAGGCATGCTGCCCAGGATCCGGGCATCGTCTTACCATGGGGACGTCCGCAGATCGTCGTACCGCCGGGTCCGCACCGAGCAGTCGCATCCACCCGTACCGCCACACCACCGACAAGGAGTTGCGGCCATGAGCTCGTTGCTGCACGAAAGCCAGCTCGCACACGAGGCGAACGTGGTGTGGCTCGAGGACCTCGACGCACTCGACTACGTCCGCCAGGCGCTCGACAAGAGCACCCGCCGCAGCGGGAAGCCCCGCTACGCCCGTGACGGGCGCATGGTCGGCTACGCGGAGCTCGACAAGGACGCGGAGGCCAACCCCGACAGCGGCCTCTTCCAGCGCCGCACCTTCTTCCTGCTGCCTCACGACAGGCCTAACGACCCGGAGGGCCTCTACAAGGAGGGCGCCCCGGGCGAAGCGGTCGATCCCCGGACGATCGAGCCGCGGCGGGTGGGGGAGAAGACGCCTCGCTCGCAGGGGAAGCTGCGAAGCGAGATAGTGCCCTCCTGACGGCGCCCCTGCCCGCCCCTGCCCGTCCGGGGCCGACCTCGTGGAGAGACACGCCAGCCGGCCACGTGGGGACGTGTTCGACGAGGTGCTCCACGAGGTGATCCACGATCTTCTCAGCGGCTGCCGCACGGGTCGTCGTCCGCAGCCACCGGCTCGGTGTCTGCCGCCAGGCAGGAGGAGTACACCCGCGGCGGGGTGGGCCGCGGCTCCGGTTCCGAGCTGCCGCCCCCGGCCATGACCGCCCAGGCGCCGATGACGGCGAGCCCGGCTGCGGCGGCGACCCAGGTACGGCGGCTCACTGGTCACCGCTGAAGTGGTGACGGAGTTCGTCACCACAGTCGTTCTCGTCACCGACCTGGATGCGCGAGAAGGTCAACACGGTGTCGTTGCCTTCCTCCTCGGATTGCGCCAACTGCGTCTCGATGTCCGCGATGCGCTCGGCGCACTCGGCGCTGACGGGCTCTTCGGTCTTCGGGTCCGGTGACGAGGAAACGTTCAGACCGGCGGTGGCGGCGAGGCCGACCACGCACAGCACAGCCCACGTGGCCACCCATGCGCGGCGGCTCATCCGTATCGGCTCAGGCATTCAGGCATCCTACGAGCGCCGTCGCGGGCCGGCGAGATCACCGGCTGTTGTCGGCCCAGTTCTCGTATAGCTGCCGCCAAGGGCGAGTAACGCCGAGTAACTACACGGGGCTGCGGTAGCGTTGCCGAAGAGAGCGGCGAAGTCGTCGTGCGCCGCCTCGACGGTCTCGGGGTACGCCTGGGCCTTCCTGTGCTCGGCGATCGCCCGGTAGATGCCGGCGACGCTGGGGCTCTGCCCTTGCGCTTGCCGGGTGGGATGATCAGGTCGGGTTGGATCTGCTCGACGGACTCGCCGCCAGCGCGGCGCCGGAGCACGGTGTGAAGCATGTCGTCGGTGGTGACCGGGGGTCGTGGTGGGGTCTCCGCCGGCCACCCACCGCAGGCGGGCGACTGCCGCATCCAGGCAGACAACGCGCGGGACGCCGCGGCCGGCACCGGCCCATCGCCGTCGTGTGCGATGGGCCGGCCGGATTCGGGTCCGTCAGACTCCGAAGGGTGCCGGGTAGCGGATGGTGCCCTTCGGGGCGGGAGCGGTGGCATCCAGGGCGAGGACCATCATGGCCTCGTCGGGTACCTCGAAGGCGGGGCGGATGCCGTGGCGTGAGGCCGGGGTGAACCCGAAGCGCGGGTAGTAGCCGGGGTGTCCCAAGCAGGTGACGAGATTCTCGCCCTGGGCGCGGGCGGCGTCGAGGGCCGCGCGGACCGCGGCGGATCCCGCTCCCGTCTTCTGGTAGGCGGGAAGTACCGCGCACGGGCCCAGCACGAGGGCGGGGCTGTCGTCGATGTGGCAGCGGGTCAGCAGCGCGAAGCCTGCGATGGTGCCGTCCGGGGTCTGTGCGACAAGGGAGAGGCCGTCAATCCAGGCCGGGTCGGTGCGCAGGGCCTCGACCAGGTCGGCTTCCAGCGGGGTCGGGAACGCGGCGAGGTTGACCGCGCGGATCGCGGCGACGTCGGCGGCGGTCTCGGGGCGGGTGGCCCAGGTGAGGGGGTTGTTCATGAGGAGGGGCTGCTCCGTTTCGCAGAGGCACAGGGGGAGGTCTGAGTGGCACGGTCGTACGCCGTCACTGCTGACGCTCGCGGAAGCGATAGGTCGCGCGCAGATGGCGGGTGATGGACTTCTGCTGGTCCGTGCGGCCGGCCCTCATGCGGGCGTCGCTGCGGGAGGCCGCCCAGTCGCTCTCGCGCAGCAGCTTGCGGTAGCTGTCCAGGCGGCGTTCACTCATCTGACCGGTGTGGATCGCCCGCTGGACCGCGCAGTCGGGCTCGGTGCCGTGGCCGCAGTCCCGGAAAGCGCACTCCTGAGCGAGCTGCTC
The DNA here is from genome assembly GCF_053593715.1 of Streptomyces sp. NPDC002125. Classification (NCBI taxonomy): domain Bacteria; kingdom Bacillati; phylum Actinomycetota; class Actinomycetes; order Kitasatosporales; family Streptomycetaceae; genus Streptomyces; species Streptomyces sp. NPDC002125. The sequence goes on from NZ_JBSFDD010000019.1 coordinate 93,393, forward strand.
GATCTCGGCGAAGACCTGCTCCAGACCGTCGGCGGCGTCCTGCAGGCCGATCCCGCGCAGCCCCGGGGTGTCGATGAGGACGCCCCCGCCGGGCAGCAGGAGGAGTTCGCGGTGAACGGTGGTGTGCCGGCCCTTGCCGTCCTGGGCCCGCACCGCGCCGGTCGCCAGGACTTCGTCGCCAAGCAGCGCGTTGGCCAGCGTGGACTTGCCCGCGCCCGAGGGGCCGAGCAGCACCGTGGTGCCGAATGCCACCGCGGTCAGGACGTCCAGGCCCGTACCGGTGGCGGCGCTGGTGACCACGGTGTCGACGCCCGGCGCCAGAGCGGCGACCTCGGCCTGCACGGCGTCGGCGCCGGACGGGTCCGCAAGGTCCTGCTTGGTGAGGGCGAGCACTGGCCGGGCGCCGCTGTCCCACGCCAGCGCGAGCAGCCGCTCGGTCCGGCCCGGATTGAGCGGGTCCGCGAGCGAGACGGCGATGACCGCGGTGTCGATGTTGGCGGCGAGTGCCTGCCCGCGCGAGGAGCGGTCGGCGCCGGAGCGCACGATGGCGCTACGGCGCGGCAGCAGGGCCATCAGCTGCGGATCGGAGCCGGTGCGCAGGGCGGCCCAGTCGCCAGTGCACGGGGAAAGGACGGGATCCGGCGAGGAGACTGCCGAGGAGCCGGCCCGTACCGGGCCGGACTCGGTGGCGACGTCGCACTGACCACGGTCCACACGCACGATCCGGGCCGGCACCAGACCGGCGGCGCGATGCGCGGCGAAGGCGCGGTCGAACGCCTCGTCCCACCCGAATGCGGCCAGCGTTGAACCGGCCGACCCGGACGACGAGCTAGAGGTGGAAGAGGTGGAGAAGAAGGATGACAACTTGAGAGACCTTTGGACGAGGGCCCCGTCAGGACGTCACACGACCACCGCGCGAGCGAGCACGCTCACAGCAGGATGGAGGGAAACGGATTCAGACCGGGACCCGGGACGTGAGGATGGTCCGGGCGCTGCTGACAGCAGCGGTCTCTACCGCGATCATTAACCTCACCTCCCTCGAATAGTCACAAGCCGAAAAGTCCTTCAGGAGCGTATCACCTGATTCGACTGTCGAGCCTCGAGTGGCGGCTCACCCGGTCATCACAAGAGCCGCTCCGGGGCCATGACACAGGGGTCTGATGCGGGGTTGGGTGAGGTTCAGTCACGCGGCGCGGAGGGCCGGTGTGGACATGACGGCTTCGAATTCGACAAGGGTCAGTCGGCCGAGGGCGGCTGACTCCTGACGACCGTGAGGGGCTGGGGAATGAGGCGGCCCCCGCTCGGAGGGAACGGGTGCCGTGAGCTAACGGCACCCCCGGTCGGTCCGACCCCTCCCGCAGGGTGCATGATGCCCTGCGGGAGGGGATTTGAATGCGTTCAGAAGCACGGCTGATCCGGGTGCGCGAGCGGTACGGCGCGCTGCTGACAGCGTCGATGTCGGTGTTGTTCGTCGAGGCGGTGCTCAGCGGGATCGCGCTGGCGGTGTGGACCCAGACGCAGGCGAGCCCTGATCTGCCGTACAACCTGCTGAACTACATCTTCTGGGCTGTTCTGGCGGTGGTCCTCACGGTGGTGGGGGCGTTCGCGGCCGCGGCGGCGTCGGCCGGGCTGGTGATCCCGCTGGTGCAGCTGGCCGGGTGGCTCGGCCGGGCCTGGTGGTGGGTCCCGGTGGTCGCGGCTTCGGTGACGCTGCTGCCGGTGTTCGGCTGGGCGTTGCAGATGAGGGCGGGCTTCGGGTGGGCGCTCGTGCTGTGGCTCGCGGCCGCGGCGGGGTGGGCGGTCGCGGCCCTGGTCGTACGGCGGCTGCTGCTGCCGGACCGGCCGAGGATCGGCGGCGGCGTGATGTTCGGGTGGCTGGCGCTGTACGGAACGCTCGCGGTCGTGACCGCCGTCGCCCTGGCGGGCTTCGGCCTGTGGGCCGGGATCGGGTACGAGCCGCCGCGGATGAGCGTGGAGCGGCTCGCCGGGACGTGGAGCGACGGGGCGGGCGGCACGCTGGTCCTGGGGGAGGACGGCAGGGCGACGGCGACCGGCCTGAACATGTACGACTTCGGCGGGACGAAGGAGGAGTGTACGGGCACGGGGAGTTGGTCGTACGGACCGGGCGACAACGCCTGGGACCAGGGGGTCGGGGCGACGGTGGAGGGCTGCGACAGCGGGTTCTCGTGGGAGTTCTTCGGCACGGAGGAACACCCGAAGCTCTTCGCCTACATCGGCGACCCCGACTCCTGGGACCTGTACATCCTGGAGCGCCGCGGCTAGGTCCTGTCCGATGGGTCGTCCGCGCGGTCTGAGAGGATCGGATGGACGGATCGAGCAGGGGGTGCCGGTTGCCGAGCGCGCTGTGGCTGCCATATGACGCGAGTTCTCTCGCGCGCCTGGGTTTGGGCGGTGAGGCGGTGTCCGGGCTGGGCGAGCGAAGGTTGCCGTCCGACTGCAATCGCATGTTCGTGCGGGACGCGGGTCGGGAGCTGGAGGCCCGCGACCTTCCGCCGGGTCGGGCTGCGTTCCTCGGCGCGTTCGAGGACGGCGTCAACACGTACTGGCTGCTGATCGACAGCGGCGAAGTCTGGATGGTCCGCGGCTATGAAGGCGATGGGGACCAGCAGTACGGGCTGGTCAACTCTTCGGTTGTTGGTCTGCAGGACGTCCTGGAGGTGTGGTCGGCGTTCGCCTGCTCGGGAAGGACCGATGCGGACGACGACTACGAGGACTACGTCGAAGACGTGCTTGAGCGGGCCAGGCAGAGTGATCCGGTGGTGTTCGAGGACGACGAAGCCTGGTGGTCACGCGTTTTCGAGGAAGTCGAGCTCGGCGTCTTGGTCCCGGAAGACCAATAGGCGAGGACGTGGAGGTCACGGGCGGAGCCACAATCGGATCGCCGCGACCGTGACCGTCCCGTGGAGGATACGCCCTCTTGTCGTGGCGCACCCACCAGGTACGACAAGCGCGCCTACGTCTTCCACGGCACCGTCACCGCGATCCGTCTGTGGCTCAGGCCTTGACGTGACCAGCCCGGCCCGGCAGTTTCCGGACAGCTTCAGGAACGCGGCAGGAAACGAGTGATCTCCGCCGCCACAGCTTCGGGGATGATCGACGGCGCAAAGTGCATCTGGCCGGGGAACGTCGTGTAGGTGACGTGGGGCAGCGCGCTCGCGAGCCGGTCGAGAGTTGCCGGCATCGGCTGCCAGGTGTCGGCGCCGCGCATCAGCAGCGTCGGGACGGTGACGGTGGACCAGCGCCCCATATCCGCTGAGTCAGCGGCCATCGATTCGAGGTCACGGTGCCAGCCGAGCGCGTCGTCTGGTTCATCGTCGGTGGGCTCACCCGCATCCATGAGGTCCAGCAGCGCGGCCGGGACGCGGGCCACTTTCTCCGCCAGCAGCCGATCGGCCCGCCGCCGGTCGCCGTTCGCGGTCAGTGCCGCGAACTCGTTGAGCACAGGTGTCAGCTCTTCACCCGCCGCATACAGCGGCGGTTCCCACAGCACCAGCGAGCGAACCGGCAGCCCGGATGCCCCGGCATGGAGGGCGACGGTGGCGCCATAGGACATGCCGACCAGATCAACGGGACGGCCAATCTTGGCGATCAGCGCCTCAAGGTCGCCCACCTCGTCGGCAAAGCGCTTCGGTGATCGGCCCGGCCCGCTCGGGGCATACCCTCGGCGGGCGGGCATCCAAAGCTCGAACCGGGCGGCGAGATGTTCGGCCACCGGTTGCCAGGAATGCAGTCCACCGCCGGAGCCGTGGACCAGGACGACCGGTGGCCCCGCCCCGAGCTGCCGGTAGCTGATGGCGCTTCCATCGAAGGACTCCAACGACGCTGTGGTCCCGCAGGACTTTGACAAGTTGATCTCGCTCGGCATGCCAGGACCGTTGCACGGCTGTCCCGGCCGGTCTACCGAGTTTCCGCAGCTGAAGCAGCCACCCTCAACCCGGCTCCATGATCCGCCGGACACCCCGTCAGTACTGCGGAGCACTCGGGAAGCGGGCGAACTGCCAGATCGCGGTCAGTGTCCATGCCGCCACCGACACCGCGTCCTGTCCGTTTGACTGGCAGTTGTATCTGCCCCGGGAGTGGACGGACGAGCCGGACCGCTGCCGCCGGGCCGGCGTCCCCGACGACGTCGCTCGCCCTGCGTATCTGGGGCTCCCTGCACGGCATGGTGTCACTGGAGGTCTACGGACACCTGCATAACCAGACCATCAGCCCGGATAAGCTCTTCCGAGAGGAAATGAGCGCACTTTGCGGTCGTTGGGGATTCTCGCTCGGTGATCCGTGATCATGGGCTTCTGCGCGAGGCAGGTCTGCATGACGTGGATGCGCGAGCACGACACCCGAGCCGAGGCCGGCACCGTCAAACCCCATGGAAGCGTGCGATTTTCGAGATCGAAGACGTGGGCGTTTTCCTCGGCCTGGACGTCGGCAAGTCCGCTCACCACGGGCACGGGCTCACCCCCGGCCGGGAAGAAGGTCTTCGAGCAGCGTCCAGACCTCAATGAGGTTCTCCGGCTCCCAGTCCTGCCGCACCCGCGCGTTCCTCGCTCCGAATCAGATGATCACCACATCGTGGCGACTGGGCCTTGTCGGCCACAGTGGTCCAGCGCGGATCGATGTGGCCCAGCCATGCCTCTTGTATTGTCGGCCGGCGCGCATGGTGCGCATGAAAGCAAGTCTTGTCCGCCCCGCACCGGATGGTTCTCGACGTACTGTCAGGACAGTCAGCGTGACCGTCGCAGCTCCCTGACCGCTGCGACGGCGCCCAGGCAGATGATCATCGTCGAGCCGAAGGCCGTGCCGCCCGACAGGACCGCCTCTGCGAGTCCCGAGCCACTGTGCTGTTTCAGCATCACCACCACGAGGGCGACGACGACCGAGAAGAGCACCATCACCAGGAGCCACAGTGCCCAGGTGGGGGAGGGCGAGACGGGTACGGGCGGCGGTGTGGTCGGGGCAGTCACAGAGACCTCTTCATCGGCGGAGGGGGGCTGGGGCGGGGGAGTGCGGTCGGCCGTCATGAGTGCCTGCCGCCTTTCGGCTGCCTGGCGGCAGGCAGGTTCCAGGTCATCAGACGTTCCGCCAGCGCTGCGCGGGTGTGAGCAGCCGCTGCGGCGAGGCGACTGTGGGCCGTGGCCTGGGCATCGAGCGCGTCGAGGACCGCGACGACGCGCTGCTGTTCGGTGTACGGGGGAAGCAGCACGGGCTGGTTGCCCAGCGCCGCAGCGCTGATGGACGGTGCACCGGTCGCCGTCGCACGGTCCCGTACCCAGGCAACCGAATCGGGCCGCCCCAAGTAGGCCGCGAGATAGCCGGGGTGGACACGGGCCAGGTGCTTGTCCTCCATTCTGAGCCGGATCACGTTGGCGCTCATCAGCCAGCCGGCGCCTACATCCCGGACCAGGGCCGGGGGACCCATGGCCCCGGTCCGGACGCAGACGATGTCCTCGGTCCGGAGCAGGAAGCGGTCCAGGCTCCGGGCCCGGGTCTCCGTCACGTGCCGGTCATCGGCCATCTCTGCGAGGCGGCCTCCGCGCACGTTCTGGGGATACAGGAGGCGCACGCCACCGTCGGTCGTGATGTGCTGCTTCAGCAGGCTGTACGACGGGCCCGCCTGGATGGTGCACAGGTCCGACAGGGTCACACGCTCCCACTCGACGTCATCGAGCAGAGCCCTCTGCCGCTCGACCTGTTCCAGGGCCGAGGACGCGGCGGCATCCGCCTCCCGCACCTGCTGCTTACGGAGCACCAGTACGGTCAGAGCCTCCTGATGGGCGGCCTCCGCAGTGCTGCGGCACGGCTTGTGCGTATCGATGTGGTCCACGGGACTGAGGGACCAGTCCCGCTCCCTGATGGACTCCTTGGTCACGACCGCGGTCGGCACAGCGGGGTTCTGCTCGTTGCCGCCCGGGTGGAGGCAGCCCCGGTAGGCGTCGAGAAGTGCCTGTACGTCCTCGTCCTGGAGGGCGCGCTTGCCTCGGACCGGCGTACCCACCTCTCGTCCATCGAGGAACGCGATCTCGTCGCAGGCATGGGACGGATGGACCAGGAACCACACCGAGACGGGCACCGATGTGTGGGAGAACAAGCGGTCCGGCAGGGCGATGACGGCCTTCACCACGCCGCGCTCCACCATGGCCTGCCGGATCCTCTTCTCCGACCGGTTCGCCGAGTTGCCGGCCTTGTTGGGCATGATCACGGCAGCGGCGCCGCCCTCATTGAGCGTGCTGAGCACGTGCTGCACATAGGCGAGGTTGTCGTTGCCCTGGGGAGGGGATCCGTACGGCCAGCTGCCCTCGGCGCGGGGTTCTCCGGTGGAGTCGCTCATTTTGAACGGGGGGTTGCTCAGTACGAGGTCGAACCGCTCTGCGGAGAACGCTCCGGACGCGGTCCAGGGCGGCGCGCCGGAGGAGACCCGCACGCTCGGCCGCGCGCCGAGGAGAGCGAGATTCATCGTCGCCAGCGGTGCCGTGTCCCGCCCGTGGGTGAGACCGCGGACTCGCATCCTGCGCGGTGCCGTGCCCTGCTGTGCACACCAGGCGGTCGCCGCAGCGAGAAGCTCTCCGCCCCGGGCGTACGGGTCGTAGACCCCCAGCGGGACGCCGGCCGCTCTGCTCTCGTCAGCGATACGGACCATGACGCGTGCCACGGCGCGCGGAGTGAAGAACTCGCCACTGTCCAGCCCGGCCAGCAACTCGTACTCGTCGAGCATGAGCTCGAAGGCCTCCGGCCCGAGCTCGCCCACGAGGTGCACCACGTGCCGCAGATCTCCGTACGAGCGGGGTTCGAGGCGCACCAACGCCTGGTGCATCGCCGGGCGCATGCCCAGCAGCCTCAGCTCTTCGTCGACGGCCGCGGCGATGTGCTTGAGGAGAGCGGTGGAACCGTCCGAGCCCTTCCCCGTCGCGGACATCTGGACGATGTCGTTCCAGTGAGTTCCGCCGGACAGCCTCAGGAAGTGCAGCGACACGAGCAGATTCACGTAGTCGACCCTGGAACCGGCTCCTCGGACCCGGTCGCAGAGCTGCCCCATGAGCTCCCGCACATGGTCCGCGGTGCGCGGATCGGGCCGGGCCTCCGACGCGGTCGGCCGGGGCGCGTCCGCGTCGGACGGTGTGGTTCGGACATGGGACCGGCGTGCCCGGGCTCCGAACGTCGTTCCCTCCGGATCGCCCTGCAGCAAGCGCCGGGGGATGGGGCGCTCGTCGAGCCAGGCGAGGACATCAGCGCGACGGAACAGCTTCGAGGTGCCGCCGCCTTCCGAGGACGGAAAGCCGGGGGCGCGGCGCCACTCGGTGATGGTCGCCCGGGAGACGCCAGCCAACGAGGCGATCTCCGCCTGCGAATGGAGCTGGTCACTATGGTCAGCGGTGGACATGATCTGAACTCCCTCGTGGCCGCCGCTCGGCGGCCCTTCTCGTTGAACGATAGGGAGCGAGAGCCGTGTGACCTAGATGCGCACTGTCGGTGCTCACTTACCTTACAACGAGGCACACGCCTCTACGAGGTACCTTGAGCGACGTAAAACCAGTGCAGGGACAGCGTCTGACGATCTATTTCGCGCTTCCTGCGCCCGACTTCATCTGAAGGGGGTTAAGAAGTGCAGGCGACTTGAGGACGCCGCCTGCCTTCGCCGCCGCGTGCCGATGCGTGGGCCGCTCGCTCCTCACCGCGCGAGGAGAGGGCTGTTGGCACGGGGCCACGATGTCGGTGCTCCGCGCGATGATGGGTGCGTGGACTACAGCCTTGTGATCGCCGCCGCTCAGGCCGCCGGCCCCTGCCCGCCCGGTGAGGAAGCCGCGTGGGGCCGCCGCGTGCAAACGCTCACCGTGGACCTGCACATGATTGCCAAGCAGGCCGCGCAGGACGTCGACCGGCTGGAGAGCGCCAAGACGTTCGTCGCCTTCCTGGAGAAGGTCGAGATCGAGGAGACAAGCCGCCGCGGCCTGCTCACCCTGCGTCCGCCGTCGGGCGATGCGGAGACCATTCGCACCGAGCAGGAGGAGACGGACCGTGGACGCCAGTTGATCGAGCGGGCCCGCTCTCTGGTCGGCCGGTGGGTGCTGGTCTACCGGTACAACGAGGAGAAGGCCGGCAATCGGCAGCACAACGTACGCATGCTCGCGCACCTCGTCGACCTGGGCGACGGTGCGATCTCGGTGAACATGGCGAAGAAGGTCCTCCTGGACGACGCCGCGGGTGCCGTGGCACGGGCCCAGGGCGCGTGGGGGAGCGCGGGTCTTCCGGACACGGGCACGGTGAGTGTGGAACAGCTGCAGAAGGCACGCGCGGCACTCACGCAGTGAGGCGTGTGGGTACGCGTCTTGTCAGAGCGTGAAGCCACCGCCACCGCTTTGCCGACCGGTACGCGGGCTACCGGCCTTTGCGGGGCGGTGGAATCTTCGGGAGGAGCTCCCACAAGGGACGCTCGCCGCTCGCCCAGGCCGCGAGGGTGCGTCGATCGGCGAGGTGCATGTGCAGCTGCTTGGCCAGTGGTGCGCATCGGGTGGAGAAGCGGCCGTTGGTGACGACCAGGACGACGTCGGCTCCGTACAGCTGGCGGGCGGTGCCGTTGACGCGCTGGAGGTCGGGGGTGCCGACGGCTGAGCCGCGGTCGCCCTCCTTGCGGTGCTTGGCCTGGATGACCCAGGTGCGCCCGAGGGGTCGGTGGCCAGGACGTCGGCGCCGTTGTCGCCGGCCCCGCCGATCTGCCGGGCGTCGGTGCACCCGTCGCGGAGCATCAGGTCGCGGATGGCGTACTCGAAGTCGCGGTGGTGCAGGGCGTCCAGTTGCGGGAGCCCGTAGCGCAGTGCCCGTTGCCGTACCCGTTCCCATGCCTGCTGCTGGCGATACCGGTGGGTCCACACCGTCCCGCCCACGGTTGCGAGAGCCCCCAGCACGATCAGTGCCCACCAGTTCACCAGCAGCCAGGAGATGACTGCCCAGACCAGCGCGAGTCCTGCGGCGGCGCCGAACCCGAACAGGAGCAGCTGGGTGTCGCGGTCCTGCTGCCGGCGCGAGCGACGCCGGCGCCGAGGCGCGCCGCGGCGGAATGGTATTGGCTGAGCCCGGCGAGTTCGAGGACCCGAAGATTCGTGCGGTCAACGAGAAGCACGGCGACGATCAGGGTTGAACCTGGGGGCGCTGCGGTTGCTCGCGAAGAGGTGGCTTCGTTCACTTCCAGCGGTTCTGGTCCAACTTCTGTGGAGCTCTCACGCTCTGTAACCTACCGGGCCTGGATGGCCCTTCGTGACTCGTTGACAGACCTGTTTGGGATCATGCCCACATGGACTTCGACCTCGCCCCGCCGTCCGGCGCTGGCCCGTTGCGGATCGGTATGACTCGGCACGCGGCCAACACGGCGCTGGACTCGCTCCGCGATCTCTCCGCGATCTCGGAGTCTGATCGGCCGGGGCAGCACGTCTTCCGTCCCAGCAGGCTGATGATCAGCATCCACTGCATGCGAGACATGCTTGAAGCCATCGAGTTGGGAAGGCCGTCGTCCCAGACGGACCGAGTGTTGTTTCAGGGTGTGGACGTGTTCGCGCTTCCGGCCCGCGAGGTTGTCCAGCGCATGGGCGAGTTCACCTCGATCGAGGAAGACCCTGACGACGATGCTTCATTCATCGCCCCGGACTTGCTGCTGAGCTTCTGGCGTCCGTTCGCGGCCGACGATGAGCCCGAGGAAGAGCAGGGCTACCACTTCAGCTCGGTCCTGCTGGCACGGCCTGGCTACTACGACACCCCTGCTCAGGCTGCGGAGCGACTCCAGCAGAACTCATGACTGGCCCGTCATGACGCCGGCAGGACTCGTTTCCGCAAGAGGCCGAAGCCAGCCCGGCCGTACATCTGGCGTTTGATCATTTTGATCCGGTTTACGTGTCCTTCGACGATGCCGGAGCTCCACGGCAGTGTGAGGCCGGCGGTGACGGCGGCGAGATCGCGTTCGAGGCCGTTGACGAAGGTGTGGAGGCTGGGCAGGTCGTCGGCGCGGACCGCCTTGATCCATTGCGGGAGCTGGTTGCCCTGGAGCTGGGTGAGCATTCTCCCGAACGCGCGGACGTGCCCGGTGAGGGCATCCAGTTCGGGGCAGCCGGCGAGGACGGCTTTGAGCTTCAGGCGATCGCTCTCCGGCAGGGTATCGGGGTGGGTCAGGATCGGGGTCTGAGGAACATCCGTGTCAGATCGTGCGCTAAGCGTTCGTCGGTCCTGATGGGCGGTTGGCGAGGTGTCGGTCACGGGGCGGGTCTGAAGTTGTTCCACGGATAACGCCCTATTATCTGCGGGAGCTTGGCTCGTCACCTGCGGTGACGCTCTCGAGGCCGTACGTGAAGCGGCCCTGTTATCCGTGGCAAGGGGGAAGCGGTGCCCACCGTCGTGCAACTGCCGGCCGGGAAGGCGTTGACCGTCCGCGCGGCGGCCGACGCCTTCCTCGACTCGCTGCGCAACCCGAACACCGTCCGCAGCTACGGGGTCGGGGTCGGTAAGACCGCTGAGCGGATCGGGGAGGCCCGCCCGCTTGGGTCGGTCGCGGACGACGAGGTTGGTGAGGCCCTAGAACTGCTGTGGGGCACCGCGGCGGTCAACACCTGGAACGCCCGGCGGGCGGCGGTGCTGTCCTGGCTGGGCTGGTGCGCGGAGTACGGCTATGACGGTCCGGCGGTCCCGGCCTGGACGAAGCGGCTGGCGGTGCCGGACTCCGAGACCCCGGCCCGCTCGAAGATGGCCGTGGACCGGCTCATCGCCCGGCGCGAGGTCCATCTGCGGGAGAAGACGCTGTGGCGGATGCTCTACGAGACCGCCGGGCGGTCCGAGGAGATCCTCGGCGTGAACATTGAGGACCTGGACCTCTCCGCCCGCCGCTGCCCGGTCAAGGCCAAGGGCGCCCGCGGCAAGGCCCGGCGCCGAGGGCAGGCGCGCGAGGACTTCGTGCTGGAGACCGTTTACTGGGACGCCGGCACCGCCCGGCTCCTGCCCCGGCTGCTACGCGGCCGCACCCGCGGCCCGGTGTTCGCCACCCACCGCCGCCCCGGTCCGGGGAAGGTCGTCAGCCCGCGCGACGTGTGCCCGGAGACCGGTCTGGCCCGCCTCTCCTACGGCCAGGCCCGCGCCCTTCTCGATGAGCACACCGCCGTACGCGGGCCGGGAACCGGCTGGGACCTGCACGAGTACCGCCACTCCGCCCTCACCCACCTCGGCGAGCAAGGCGCCTCCCTGCTCATGCTCATGGCGAAGTCCCGGCACAAGAAGCCGGAGAATGTCCGCCGGTACTTCAAGCCGTCGCCCGAGGCGATCTCGGAGCTGACCAGCCTGCTCGCGCCCGGCGACGCGCGCCGCTGACCGCGTGTCAGTGGTGTGCCCTACGGCCCTACGGGGTGCTGTTCAGCCTGCGCTGCCACTGGGATGCCAGGGGGGTGTCAGAGGGTGGCCTGCGGGTGCGCGGGGCTGAGGTAGTGGATGGTGCTCCGGGTGGAGTGTTCGGCGAGGAGGTCCTGCAGTTCGTCGGCGGCGGTGGTCAGGAGGTGGCCGTCGCGGGTGGCGTTCAGGCTTCGAGGACGAAGGCGACGTGGGTGGAGTCCTCGGTGACGCGGGTGCGGTGGGCGTCGCGGTGGTTCCAGTGCCGGGTCAGCACGTCGGTGGTGTCGGTGTAGATGATCTCCCCGGTCTTGGGGTTCTCGATCATGTCGGGTTCGCCGAGCGGGGTGAACGTCTCGGTGCCCTCGGCGTAGCGGATCTCAACGTCGCCGGTGACGTGGTCGAGGTCGAAGGCGCCGGCGGGCAGGCCGTGGCGGACGGAGACGGCGTTGTAGGAGTCGACGGCCGGGCTGATCCGGGGCAGCGTTCCCTTCTTCGCCAGGCGGCGGCCGAGGGCGTCGACGCTGGGCCGGACGCGGCGGGGGTTGGTGCCGAAGGAGCGGTAGGCGGTGTGCCACGCCTCGATGCGTGGGTCGCTCTCGTCGGCGGGGGTCCAGGCGCCGGCGGCGAGGTCCTGCTCCAGGATCTCCACGGCGGCGGCTGTGCGGGGCCAGGGCCGGCGGCCGTGCAGGCCGGTGGCGGTGACGACGGCGATCAGGGTGTCAGGGAAGGCGTCGGCGACGGCGGGGCTGATGCGGAAGGCGGTCATCGTGAGAGCGGTTCCGTTCCGGGAGCGGGCTGGGGCGGCAGGGGTCAGGGCTTCCAGGTACCGACGCGGTCCAGGCGGCGCAGCTGCTGGGCAGCGGTGGGCGCGTCCAGCGCGGTACCGCGTTCGGTGAGCCGGCGGGCGGTGTCGGTGCGCTGCTCGACGGGCTTGTGGTCGTCGTACTTGAACTTGGCGCGGACCTCCGCGACGTGAAGGCGCAGGCCGCGGATGCCGGGCAACATCCGCCCGTAGGGAGGCTGGTCGACCTCGATGGAGGCGTGGTCGCCGTCGGGCTGGAAGTGGGCCATCTGGCGGCGCAGCAGCTCGGCCTTGGCCTCGGGTTCGTCGACGACCGTGGCCTGGCAGGTGAACTGGACGGCGGCGTAGTAGCTGGTGGGGACACCGTCGGTGGGCTCGGTGCCGGACTTGGCGCGCCAGGGGCCGGGGATGAAGGCGTAGTCGCTGGTGACGGTGAAGGTGACGTTCGGGTCGGCCTCGATCGTCTTCCAGACGGGGTTGGGGCGGGCGAGATGGATCAGCAGGGCTGTGCCATTGACGGTGAAGTGGGTGGGCACGACGACCGGGGCCTGGCCGGGCAGGCCGTTGACGCTGAGGATGCCGAAGTCGTGGCCGTCCGCGATCCAGGTCTGCCATTCGGCGTCGTCCAGGGCGGCGTCCCAGGGCTGGATGAACATGCCGGGCTCCTTCCGTACAGGGTGGTTCAGGTGAGTGCGAGGAGGCTGACGGCGACGGCGGCGGTGCCCAGGCCGATCAGCTGCCCGCGGTGGATGCGCTCGGCCAGGACACTGCGGGCGAGCAGGACGGTCCCGGCCGGGTACAGGGCGGTGATCACGGCGATGACGGCCAGGTCGCCGCTGCGGGCGGCGAGCAGGAACAGCAGGTTGGCCACCGAGTCCAGCACGCCGGCCGTGGCCGAGATCGCGTACGCGGGCTTCTCCGGGCCCAGGCGCCGGAACATCACGCCGGCGGCGGCCAGGGTGACGGCGGAGGAGACGGCACGGCCGACGATCAGCGGGCCGACGCCGCTGTCGGAGGGCGCCTGGTGCAGGAAGACCAGCTGCAAGGCGATGGCGGCACCAGCGCCGAAGGCCAGCAGCAGCGCGGTACGCGAGGGGCGTGCCGACTTCGCGCCGTGCCCGGCGCTGACCAGGACCACCGCCGCCAGTGCCAGCGGCAGGCCGATCAGCCCGGCCAGGCCCAGGTGCTCGCCCTGCACCAGCCCGACACCGACCGGCAGCATCGCCGAGACCAGCGCGGTGATCGGGGACAGCACGTTCATCGGGCCGATCGCCAGGGTCTTGTACAGCAGGGCGAACGCGGCGGCCGACGCAACGCCGGAGGCGGCGCCCCAGGCGAGGGTGGCGGGAGCGAAGGAGGCGCCGAGGAAGGGCCACAGCAGCAGTTCGACGGTGAGCGAGGCCGGGGCGGCGATCATCACGGTCCGCAGGACGTGGGCCTTGCGGGCGCCCAGGCCGCCGAGGAAGTCGGCGCACCCGTAGGCCAGGGAGCTACCCAGGGCCAGCAGGAGAGCGATCACGGTAGGTACATCCCTTACTATCAATGGAACGACCACACCGTACAACGAACCGACCGCAGGTCGCCAACCGAACGACCGCGTGGTGCACCACGCCGACCTGCTGCCTGGAGGGATGAAACCGATGGCCGAGACCGAGGCGGCACTGCGGACGCTCGCGCACAACGTCCGCGCAGCCCGCACCCGCGCCGGACTGTCCCTGGACGAACTCGGCCGCCGCGCCAAGGTCAGCAAGGGCGCCCTCGTCGCCCTGGAGAAGGCCCAGGGCAACCCCAACTTCGCCACCCTGGTCCGCCTCGCCGACACCCTCGGTATCTCCGTCTCCGCCCTGATGGAAGGCAGCCCCGAACAGCGTGTGCGGGTGGTGAGCGCCGACACCGTCATGCCCCTGTGGAAGGGCGAGCGCGGCAGCGAGGCCCGGCTCATGCTGACCACCGGCGGCCCGGCGGCCACCGAGGTCTGGCGCTGGACACTGGAACCCGGCGAGGAGTACCCCAGTCACCCCCACCAGGCCGACGTGACCGAGACCGTCAGCGTCACCAGGGGCGAGATGGTGCTCGTCGTCGACGGCGCCGAGTACCCCGTCGCCGCCGGACAGACCGCCACCTTCGACGCCGACGCCACCCACGCCTACCGCGGTTCAGGCGCCGAGACCTGCCACCTGATCATGACCGTCCACCTGCCCCCGGGGCCCGCGTAGCGTCCCGATGGTCCCAGTCGGCCGGATTACATCTGCCCACTGTCGTCAAACGTTTGTGGGAATAGCGGAGCGTGAGGCGGGCACCGAGGGTCATGTCCGATCGGCGAGGCGCGTGAGGGCCTGGGCTGCGGATTCTTCGTGGGCCTGCCGGTAGCCGGTACCGGCCCACAGATGGATGAGGTCGGTGTCGCCCGCGCTAGTGGCGGCCCTGCGCAGCGGGCCGCTGAGGTGGTGGAGGGCGGGGTAGCCGAGCGGGGCGAGCGGTTGGTAGGTGTCGGTGAAGCGGTTACGCAGGGCGCGGGCCGGGCGGCCGGTGAAGGCATGGGTCAGGACCGTCTCGGTGAACGCTGGGTCGACCAAGGCGCTCTTGTGGGGTGCAGAGGCGCCGCTCTCATGGGTGCGCAGGAGGACGGTGCCGACCATGGCGGCGCATGCTCCGGCGCGCAGGGCAGCCGCGACGTCGGCCGGGGTGGCGATGCCGCCCGTGGCGATCACGGGCAGCGGGACGGTGTGCCGTACGTCGCTCACCAGGTCGGGCAAGTCGACGGAGGCAAGAGGTCGGTCGGGCGTGAGGGTGGCGGAGTGTCCGCCAGCAGCCGAGGCCTGGACGATCAGCAGGTCCGCGCCGCTCTCCGCGGCGACCAGTGCCTCACTGGGCGTGGTGACGCATTGCGCTACGAGACTGCCCGCGTCCTGGAGCGCCCGGACGGTGTCCGGTCGGGGTAGCCCGAAGGTGAAGGACACCAGCGGTACGGGGGAGTTGAAGAGCAGGTCGAGCTTGTCGGCCCAGGCGTCGTCGTCCTCGGTCACGGTCTCGGTGGGGAGGGTGAGACCGCAGCGGTCGGCTTCCGGCTGGAGCGCGTGGGCGTAAGCGCGGTAGGCGTCCGGGGCGACGGGGACGGGGTTGGGGGCGAAGAGATTCACGCCGAACACCGCGCCGTTGGCCCGGACTTGGGCGATTTGGGCGGCGAGGTCGGCGGGGGTCTTGTAGCCGCCGGCCAGGAAGCCGAGCCCTCCGGCGCGGGCCGCGGCCGTCACGAGGGCGGGGGTGCTGGGGCCGCCGGCCATCGGGGCGGCCCACACGGGCAGGTCGGTGTCGAGGAGGGACAGGTCACCGGGCATGGCGTGACGCTCCTGGTTCAGGGGGCGGGGGCGTGGTGGTGGGGGAAGCGGATGCAGCAGGCGGCCGCGGCCAGGGCGGCGCCGAGCACCAGGGCGGCGCCGAGCAGGAGTGCATCGTGGTAGCCGTGGCGCAGGAGCGGTGCGGCGAGCAGGGGGCCGAGGATCTGGCCGAGGCTGTAGCCGGTGGTGAGCAGGGCGATGGCGCGCGGGATGCGCAGGTGGGTACCGATGGCCAGGGACATGCTGCTCACGCCCATGAAGGTGGCGCCGAACAGGACGGCGGCGGCCAGCGCCGGGACGCTGCCGCCGGACAGGGCGGGCAGGGCGATGCCGATGGCCTGCAGCGACAGGGAGATCGTCAGCAGGGCAGGGCGGGACATGCGCCGGGCGAGCCGCATCCACAGGGCGCACGAGGGCAGCGCGGCCAGGCCGACGACGATCCAGGCGCCGCTGCCGATCCAGCCGGGCGCACCCTGCTGGAGGGCGGCGACCAGGAAGGTTCCGGCGATGATGTAGCCGATGCCCTCCAGGAGGTAGCTGGCCAGCAGGGCGGTGAACCAGCGCCGGGTGCGCGGCCGTTCGGCCCGGGCTGGGGTGGCGGGGGCCTTTGTGGTCGCGCCGCGCGGTACCAGCTTCCAGGCGACGGCGGTCAGCAGCACGGTGAGTACGGCGCAGGCGAACCAGGCCGTCTGCCAGGAGCCGGCCTGTTGGACGGCCACCACAGTCAGTCCAGACAGGGCGATGCCCGCGCCGACCCCGCCGAAGGCCCACCCGGTCATGTGCTCGGCGTGTGCGGCGAGCCCGGCCAGCATGGCAACCGTAGCGATCATGAAGACGAGCGCGCTGGCCGCGCCTGCCACCAGCCGGATCCCCCACCAGACGCCGCCCTCACGAGCCAGCGGCATCAGGGCGAGGGACGCCGCCAGAACCATCAGCCCCGCACGCAGGGCGACCCTCGAGCGCAGCAGTGCGGGGGCTGCGATGCCGAGCAGGGCGCCCGCCAGGTAGCCGACGTAGTTGGCGGTGGCCAGCGAGGCCCCCAGGCTGTCCGACATGCCCGCCTGGGCATGCATCAGCGGCATGATCGGCGTGTACGCGAACCGGCCCACGCCCATCGCGGCGGCCAGGGTGGCCGCGCCGCGCAGCACGGTCGGCCACGGGGATGTGTCCTGCGGACCGGTGCGGGGGTGGGCGGAGGGCGCAAGCACCTGCTTCATGGTCACTTTCTTTCGGCGGTCTCCCTCGGGAAGGAGTTCCTTCCTCGGATAGGGGGCTACGTGATCGACGCTAGGCCGCGGGCGCGGCGGGCGGAAATGCCGGTTACGCTGCATCCATGTCACCCAGGCATAGTTCGAGGCGACGATGACCGCGCCGACGCCCGCGAGTGCGTCCGGCGTCGAGCTGCGGCACCTGCGGGCGTTCGCCGCGGTGGCCCGACGCCGCTCGTTCACCCAGGCGGCCGAGGAACTGCTGATCACGCAGCCGGCCCTGAGCCGCACCGTCGCTCAGCTGGAGATGCACCTTGGGGTGCGTCTGCTCGATCGGTCGTCTCGGGGCGTCGCCCTCACCGAAACGGGCGCCGAGTTCCTCGTCCATGTGGAGCGGACCCTGGCCGCGTTCGAGGGGGCGCTGGCCGCGGCCCGGGGTGCGTCGACCGTCCGGCTCGGTTTCAGCTGGCTGCTGCCCGATCCCTGGGCGCAGCGCGCCATCGCCGGCTTCGAGCGCGCGACCGGGGCGCAGGTCGAGCTGGTGCGCTGCGACGACCCGCTGGACGCCCTTGACCGCCAGAACGTCGACGTGGCCCTGGTGCGCGGCGGCAGGCCGGTCGGATCCGCCGTGCAGACCGTGCACCTGTACGACGAGCAGCGCGTCGCCGTACACGCCCGCGAGGAGACCGAGGACGGCGGGCGGGAGCATGTGGATGCCGCTCTGCGCTGGCAGGACGCCCCCGAGTGGACCCTGGTCGTCAACACCGCCAGCGGCACCACCGGCCCCTGGTGCTGGCCGGACGGGAACGGCCCGCGCCGGTACGTGGAGACCGCGAACTTCGACGAGTGGCTCGAATCGGTGGCCGCAGGACGCGGCCTCGGCATCGCCCCCAACACCGCCGAACGCCGCGTCCACCACCCCGTGCTGCGCTTCGTGCCGCTGACCGGCGCACCGCCCAGCCCGCTCCGCCTCGCCTACCGCCCGGAGACGGGTACCGGCTCAGCGCTGCTGCGCCGCTTCCTGGACGCGGCCCTCGAAGCGGCCGTGACCTGCACGGATGCGGGTCAGGCATAGCTTCACCCGGAGCGGCATTTCCGCTTGCACCTGTTTCGTCCCTACGGTCGACTGCGAGGGATGGGGCGGCCCGGATCACCGGGACCCCGCCCTTCCGCCCCGTCCTTACTCTCGGCCAAGGAGTTCCAGCAGCATGGCGCCGTCCTCCCCGCATCTTCCCCGCCACGACGGCTCGGCACTGGTGGTCGGCGGCCCCACGACCGTCCTCGACCTCGGCGGGCTGCGTATCGTCTCCGACCCGACATTCGACGCGCCCGGACCGCACGGCTACCTCACCAAGACGATCGGCCCGGCCGTCACCGACGCCCAACTCGCCGACACCGACGTGGTGCTGGTCAGCCACGACAACCACGCCGACAACCTCGACGACTCCGGCCGCGCCTTCGCCCTCGCCGCCCCGCTCCTCCTCACCACCACCAGCGGAGCCGAACGGCTCGGCGCCCCCGCCACCGGCCTGGCCGCCTGGGACACCCACACCCTCACCCGCCCCGACGGCGGCGACCTGACCATCACCGCCGTGCCCGCCATGCACGGCCCCGAGGACGGCGAACGCGACGCGGAAGGCGAGGTCAACTGCCAGGCCATCGGCTTCGTCCTCGCCGGCGACGGACTGCCCACCGTCTACATCAGCGGCGACAACGCCTCCATCCGCACCGTGGCCGAGATCACCCGCCGCATCGGGCGCATCGACGCGACCGTCCTGCACGCCGGCGCCGCCCGCATCCCGGGCAAGTTCCGCGAACGCCCCGTCAGCCTCGACTCCGTCCGAGCCGCCTCTGCCGCCGCGATCCTCGGCGCCTCCGTCAACCTCCCCGTCCACTACGACGGTTGGGCCCACTTCACCGAAGGCCGCGACGCCATCAAGCACGCCTTCGACGACGCGGGCCTCACCTCCGTCCTGCGCGTCGCCGACCACGGCACCTGGCTCCCCCTCAAGCCCTGACCACCCCCACCCACCGAAGGAAGTTCGCCATGCCCCTCGTCCGCATCGACCTGATCCGCGGCCGCAGCCCCGACAACATCCGGGCCATCGCCGACGCCGTCCAGCACTCGCTCATCGACGTCCTGAAAATCCCCGAGCGCGACCGCTTCCAGATCGTCACCCAGCACGACCCCGACGAGATCATCGCCCTCGACGCCGGCCTCGGCTTCGAGCGCACCCCGGCGGACACGGTTATCGTCCACATCTTCACTCAGCGCGGCCGCAGCACAGCCGACAAGCAGCGGGTGTACAAGACGCTCGCCGAGCGTCTGGCGGCCGCCGGTGTCGACGGCAAGGACCTGTTCGTCAGCTACTTCGAGAACGGCCCCGAGGACTGGTCCTTCGCCGACGGCCGCGCCCAGTACGTCGAGGGCGACCTCCCCGTCCCGGGCCGATGACGACGAGCACTCGCGACCGGCCACAAGTCCCCGCGCAAGCGACATGTCCCGATCCCCCCACTGGGAGAGCGCCCCCTGCGGCGACAAGCGGTTGGGTCGTATCGGTCCTCCCCCGGAGCCGACACGGACGGGCCGATCAAGCCGTGCACCGGGGCTGGTCGGCTACGGCGGTGACACCGAGCGGGTCTACCTGCTGCTGACCGAGAACCCGGACCCCCCGTACCGCCACGCGGCCTTCCTGGCCACCAAGGTGCACAGCACCGGCATCGGCCAGGCCCCGAAGTTCTCGTGGCGCGGGACGGGAAGTTGCTGGTCGAGTCGGCGCCCGGCGTCGTCGCAGAGCTGGCCCGCCGGGTCGCTCGCACACCTCACCATGGAAGCGGGCCGGGCCGTCCTCGCGGAGAACTACGCGGCCTACGTCGCCGAGTACGGCGAGGACGCGTAGTCACTCGTCGTCGGTGGCGTGCTTGTCGCGCAGGGGCCTCAGCCCGCCGGGCAGGTCGGGGAGCTGGAAGGAGTACCGGCCCAACACGTTGATGTGGTGGCGGACGAACGGGGAGAGGCGGGCGACGTCCTCGTCGCGGACCTCGAAGCCGTCGGCGCGGAGCTGGTTCACCGCTGCGTCCATGTAACGGGTGTTGAACAGCACGAGGGCGTTGAGGACCAGGCCGAGCGCGCCGATCTGGTCCTCCATGCCGTCCTGGTAGCGCTGGTAGAGCTGCCCGGCCCGGCCGTGGAAGATCTTCCGCGCGAGGGCGTGGCGGCCTTCCTGGAGGTTGGCCTGCACCTTGATCTGCCGCCGGTAGCCGGGTTCGTCGGCCAGGCGCAGGATGTGCAGGGTCTTCGCGATCCGCCCATAGTGCGCGATCGCGTCGCCGAGCGGGGTGGGCCGGCCGTCCCGGGAGAGCATCCGGATGACGTCGTAGGCGCGGACGGCTCCGGTGTGGATGGAGCCGATGATCCGCAGGATGTCTTCCCAGTGCCGCTCGATCCGGGCGAGGTCGATCCTGCCGCGAGCGGCGCCCTGGAAGGCGCCGTAGTCGGCCGTGCAGTCAATGCGCCACATCTTCTGGTCGGGCAGGTCGGCGAGCTGCGGGGCGTAGGCGAACCCGGCCAGGGTGAGCAGGCCGAAGACGATGTCGCTGTAGCTCGCGGTGTCGGTGACGATCATCTCCGGGCGCTTGCCGCCGTCGCGGTCGTAGAGGACGTCCAGCACGTACAGGGAGGCGCGCGGGGTCCCGGCCACGACCTTCCCGCCGAGCCCGGCGGCCTGGTCGTTAGCTGGTACCGGGTACGTATTCCAAAGCTGCGGTATTGGCCCTGGAGTCCTAGCTCAGACACCAGCCGCAAACTAGCCGGATGATCATGCGCTCGCCGCTGTGGCGTCCTGTTCGTCGTGTTCCCGCAGCATCCTCATGACGGTGGCGGGCGAGGGGTGCTGGCCCTTCTTCGCGCCGGCGGTGATGACGAGGCGCTTGGCGATGTCGCGCAGGCTCATCTTCTGGTCGCGCAGGTGGAGGGCCATGGACAGCATGTCGTCGTCGGTGACCCCGGCGCCGCCGATGGTCTTGCCGCGCTTGCGGGCGGCCTCGTGGCCTTCGAGGGTGCGGTCGCGGATGTACTCGCGTTCCATGCCGGACATGGCCGCGAGCACGGTGAACACGATGCCGGACGGGTCGTGCGAGCCCTTGAGTTCTCCGGTGAGGAACTCCAGGCCGACGTCGCTGGCCTTCAGTTCCTCGGCGAGCATGGCGAGTTCGATGCCGCGGCCGAGTCGTTTGTGTTCGTGGACGACGAGGGTGACGGCGACGCCGGAAGAGCGGATCTCCCCGGCGAGCGTCACGGCGGCTTCCAGCTCGGGGCGTTTGATCGCGCGGGTGGAGATCTTCTCCGAGAAGACTCGGGTGACCCCGGCCTCGGCGAGGGAGTCGAGTTGTGCGTCGAGGGACTGCCGGGCGGTCGAGGCGCGGGCGTATCCGAGGCGGACATGTCCGACCGGTTCGGCGCCGGCGCGTACGGGCCGGGGCAGCTCGGTCCACGCCGAGCCCGGCTTGCGTACGGCGGGAGTCGGCACGCTCAGGGCCTTGGCGAGTTGGGGCACGAGGCGGAAGCGGGCAGTGTGGTACTGGATCGCCACCCTGCCCTTGCCGGTCCGGCACGGGGAGCCCGCGGGGGCGGCGCAGGTGGACATCGGGCAGTCGTGCGATTCCGCGCGCTTGAAGTCGTCGCTCACAGCCCTGGACTGTTTCATGAGGGTGTTTCAGATGTCCAGTCGTTTGCAACAACTCATGAAACATGATCGCCGCAGGTGGGCCGCCGGGCGACGCCGTGTTTCACGAGCGACCACCTATGAAACGTCTTGCTTCATCGCCGCTAGTTGTAGGAGGTCATGACGTTGGTGACGCCGCTGCCTGGTAGTTGTGCTGCCGGAGGTTGGCTTCCGATCGCGGTGTGGGGCCGGTGGTAGTTGTAGTGGACATTCCAGCGGCCCAGGAGTTGGGCGCGTTGGGCCTCCGATGTCCACGTCCGGGCGTAGAGGAACTCCTCGGCCAGGATGCGGTTGTATCGCTCGACCTTGCCGTTGTGCCGTGGGGTGCAGGGGGCGATGCGTTGGTGTCTGGCGCCAAGGAGAGCTCGGGAGAAGCTCTCGGCGCGGTAGCAGGCTCCGTTGTCTGTCACGATGCGGTCGATGCGGGTGATCCCATGTGCTGCGAGCCAGGCCCGGGCGCGATGGAGAAAGGCGATCGCGGTGGTGGCCTTCTCGTCGGGCAGCGCTTCGCTGTAGGCGAGCCGGCTGTACCCGTCGACGGCCGAGTGCAGGTAGACGTAGCCACCGCGCCCGGTCTTCTTCTTCCGCCGGTCCACGGCTTTCGCCTGTTCGCTGCCGCGTCCGTGCGCGCGCCAGCCTCCGCCGTCGGGGATGCGGCCTACCTTCTTCACATCAATGTGGATCATGTGGCCGGGCCGTCGGGCGTGGATCTTCCGCGGTTGTCGGTTGGCCTCACCGTCGGGGTCGATGAATCGGCGTCGGTTGAGGCCGATCTCGGCCAGGTGCCTGCTCACAGTCCTCCGGCCGATCGGCGTGCCGGCCCGGGACAGCTCGAAGGCGATCCTGGCCGCGGACCACTTGTGGGTGCGGCGCAGTTCTTCTGTGCGGCTGAGGGTCTCCGACGGTGTCGCGGCGGGCTCGTGGTGAGGTGCGGAGGAGCGGTCCTCAAGCCCGAGTTCGCCGTGTCGCCGGTATCGGTTGACCCACTTCGACGCACATGCCCGGGAGATCCCCATCTCGGCTGCAACGTGGGCGATGGGCCGCGTACGGCATCGCTCGACGAGGCGACGCCGCCCCTCCACGGTGAGGGGTGCATTCTTGTGCGTCACGCGGCGGAACCGGGCGCGGAGGCTCGCCGTGACCGGTCCCGCCCGGCGATGGCCTCGGCGACCTCTTGGATGGCGCCGCGAAGAAGGTCACCGTAGGGGTCCTGGGGAAGGCTGGGGGCGTGCGTCTTGGCCGCGTTGATGTGCTCGGTGGCGGCTTCGAAGGAGCCGAGTCGGCGGTAGTTGTCGGCGAGGTTGAGGTGCAGGGAGGGGTAGAAGCCGGCGATGTGGAGGCCGGCGTGGTGCTCCTGGACGCGCTGCTCGGTCACGGCGTCGGCAGCGTCCAGTGCCCGGATGTCCCAGGCGAGGGCCTGGGCGGCGTCTTCGTGGAGATCTGCCAGGTAGTGGGCAAGCGAGCAGCGGTGTAGCGGGTCACCGGTGACACCGATCGCAGACCACAGGTTCAGCAGTTTCTGGCGGGCGGCGGCGCTGTTACCGGCTCGGCCCTCGGCGACGGCGTGGCCTATCGCTTCCATGGTCGGGTCGGGGCTGGCGGGGGTGGTGGTCATGGACTGTTCCTCGTTGTCTTCTCAGGCGGAGTGGTCGGACTTGACGGGCATGGCCAGGGTGGTGAGATCGCCGCGGTCGGCGGAGCGGATCGTCACGGGTTGGTTGTGTCCCCGTAGGTCGAGCAGTACGTCCGGGCCGATCGCCGTGCTCACGGCGGGGTAGAGCGTGGTCAGCTCGAACCAGATCCGGAGGGCCTGGCCCGTCGCGGTGGCCGGGAGTGGGATGTCGGGATGCCCGTCGTCTGCTGACATGACGTTCACCCCGTGGTCGGTGACGTGCAGCCCGATGCGCTCGCCGGAGTGTTCTTCCAGGGCTCGCAGGAACAGATCCTTCGAGACGGTCGCGCGGGTCGTGACCTCGCCCAGTGACGCGAGCATCAGCCGATAGTCGGGAAACTCCTCGGGCAGCAACCGGCAGTGCCGGTCCGCCCGGTCGGCCACGCGCAACCAGATCCCGTTCGAGACCGCTTCCAGTCGTACCAGCGGGCTGCGGCGGCTCGCCGCGACCGCGGCCCGCAGTTCGTCACCATGGATCGTGCCGGCCCACGTCTGGCTCGATGGTTCGGCCGGCGCCAGGGTGCGGGTGGAGAGCCGGTATCGGTCCGTCGCGGTCAGGGTGACCGCCTCAGGACCTGCCTCGATGCGCAGACCGGTGAGTGCCAGCATCCCGGGCTCATACGCGGCAGCGGTCAGGACCTGCTCGACCGCATCCGCCAGCACGGGGCCCTTCACGATCACGATCGGAAGACCTGACGCGTTGCCGAGCGCGGACTTGATGACAGCAGCCTTCTGCTGCACGGTCGCCGCATTCCCCACCACCGTGGCGACATGCTCATCGAGCAGCCGGGAAGCCTCGTCGACCCCGGAACCGAGTACCGCCTCGACAGCGGCCAGGGGCATGGCGAGCTCGCGAAGCTGACGCAGCGCGGTCGCCCGGGCCACCTGGTCAGTGCTGTAGTAGCGGTAGCCCGAGACCGGGTCGACCTCGGCAGGCTGCAGCAGCCCGGAGTCGGCATAGAACCGCAACGCGCTGGAGGTCAGACCACTGCGCCGGGCGAAGGTTCCGATCGGTATCAGCTCATCATTTGGCACCGCGCCATCATCGAGCTTCAACCAACTCGAAGGTCAACACCGACAAGCAGCGGCACCAACCTCATGGCCAGCAACAGCTAGTCACCCCAGAGGGAAGGGGCGCTGCGGATGGTCTGCAGGTCTGCCGATCCTCACGACTGGAGGCGCCGTTCGGCAGTGACTGAGCGGCCTCGCGGGTCGGCTGGTGCACCGTTCTCGGTCCAGCCGCGATCCAAGAATCATTCCTTGACGCGAATATTCGTCACCAGGAATACTCGTACTCATGGACGCACTTCTCACCGCACTGGCCGACCCGGCCCGCTGGCGGCTCGTGAGTCTGCTGGCCGAGCGTCCCCGCCCGGTCGGCGTCCTCGCCCAGCTCGCCGGGGCACGCCAGCCGCAGACGACCAAACACCTGCAGACGCTCGAACGTGCTGGCGTCGTCACCTCCCAGCGCACCGGCCAGCGCCGCATCTACGCGCTCCGGCCCGCTCCCCTGCGGGGCCTCGCGGCCACGCTAAGCGGGCTCGCCGACACCGCAACCCAGGCTGGCGGCCCACACGCGACTTACGACCGCTACGGGGCGAGCCTCAACGCGGAGCGAGCCACCGCGGAGCAGCCCGGGTGGGCCGACGGCCGCTCGTTCACGTTTCGCCGACCGCTCGCCGGCCGCCCCGAGCTGGTCTGGCGGCACCTGACCGATCCCGCCCTGCTCTCCCAGTGGTGGACGCCCGACGATCTCCGCGTCTCCGAGCTCGTCTTCGAGGCACGACCGGGTGGCCGGATCGTCCACGAGTACCGCGATGCCGAGGACACCGACGGCTCTGACGTGGTCGCCGGGCGTACGGAGGGCACCGTCGAGGACGTACGGCCCGCGGAGCGCCTCATCTACCGGACCTCGCCGGTACTCCCCGACGGCAGCCTCGCCTTCACCGCCCACGTCGACCTGGGGCTGCGCCCCACCGATACCGGCACGGACCTCGACGTCCACTGGCGGATCACCGACAGCACGGTCGACTCCGCCGACTTCATCGCAGGCATCGAGATCGGCTTCGGCCAGAGCCTCGACAAGCTCGCGGCGACCTTCGCCGCAGACCCGCACGACACCGACACCACCGACGCGAGGAGCACGAAATGACTGACTCGACCGGCCGCAGGGTGACCGCGAACCTGTCCCTCTCCCTCGACGGGCGTTACCACGGTCCTGGCGGGCCCACCGATTTCAGCATGTTCGCGCCGTACGTGACCTCCGAGGTCGCGCGGAGCCAGCTCACCCGCATCTGGGAGGGCGCGACGACGGCGCTGCTCGGCCGGGTCAACGCCGAGGGATTCCTGGGGTACTGGCCGTCGGTTGCCGCAGACGAGAACGCCGATCCGCGTGATCGCGGATACGCGAAATGGCTGGTGGACACGGACAAGGTGGTCTTCTCGACCACCCTGACCGAAGCGCCGTGGGAACGCACCCGCGTGGTGAACGCCCCAGCCACCGACATCGTTGCCGAACTCAAGGCCACCGGCGAGGGAGACATCCTCGTCAACAGCTGCCCGAGTGTCATCAAGCCGCTCCTCGCGGCAGATCTGCTCGACCGGCTTTACCTCATGATCTTCCCCGAGATCGCGGGAGACGGGCAGCGGCTGTTCGATGACGGCCTGCCGGCTTCGAAGTGGAAGCTCACCCACCAGGAGACGGGCGAGCTGGGCGAGATCGCCATGGTTTACGACCGGGCCCGCTGAACCGGCCGATCAGCACACCCAGCCGACGAGGCGACCGCCCCGGGCAGATTGACACACACGCATGTACGCGACGCTTCCCGGCGCGGCTGTCCTCGATCGCCTCGCTCATCTGGTGGTCGGTGATCGGCCTCGGGGAACATCGGTACAGCGGTTGGCGCTGAGATTGATCATGGTCGGATAGCACACCGGCTGCGGGCTCCGCTGGGGTTCGTGGAAAGATCGCCGGGCGGGTGCCGGGGCTGGCTACGGTCCGTTCGTGCCGGTGGAGTTTCTGACTGATGAGCAGGCCGAGGCGTACGGGAAGTTCGCCGAGGAGCCGACCCGCCCCGAGTTGGAGCGGTTCTTCTTCCTGGACGACGTCGACCGCGATCTGATCGCCCGGCGACGCTCCGCGCATCACCAGCTCGGCTTCGCCCTCCAGATGTGCACGGTGCGCTATATCGGCCGGTTCCTCCCGGACGACCCGCTGGACGCGCCGTGGCGGGTGGTCGAGCACCTGGCCGTGCAGCTTGGCATCGAGGACGCGTCGGTGGTGAAGCGGTACACCGAGCGGCCGAAGACGGCGTACGAGCACGCGTGGGAGATCCGGGACGCCTACGAGTACCACGAGTACGACGATGCGGAGTGGTCCCGGCGGTTCCGTACCTTCCTCCACGGCCGGGCCTGGACGCACGCCGAGGGTCCGAAGGCGCTGTTCGACCACGCGGTGGGCTGGCTGCGCCGCAATCGCGTACTGCTGCCAGGCGTCTCGGTACTGGCCCGGCAGGTGTCGGAGGTACGGAAGGTCGCGGACAAGCGGCTGCACGCCACGGTCGCGGGCGCGGCCCGCCGCGCGGACCCGGCGCTGCCCGGGGATCTGGTGGCGACGCTGAAGACGCCGGAGGGTTCCCGGTTCTCGGAGCTGGAGCGGCTGCGCCGGCCGCCGACGCGGACGACGGGCACGGCGTTCGCCCGCGCGCTGGAGCGGGTGGACGAGATCGGCGCGTACCGGCTCGGCAGGTTGAGGCTGTCGCAGATCCCGCCGAACCGGATGGCGGCGCTGGCCCGGTACGCACTGGGGTCGAAGGCGGCGCTGCTGGAGCGGGCGACGGAGCCCAAGCGCACGGCGATGCTGACCGCGGTGATGCGGCACCTGGAGGCGAAGGCGATCGATGAGGCCCTGGACTTGTTCCAGGTCCTGATGGCCACCCGGCTGCTGAACACGGCGAAGCGGAAGACGGAGAAGGAGCGGCTGTCGACGCTGCCGCAGCTGGAGAAGGCGTCACGGGTGCTCGCGCGGGCGGCGAAGGTGCTGCTTCAGGAGCTGGAGCTGGTCGAGGAGCAGGAGGCGGACTTGGACGTGGCCGCGCTGTGGGCGGCGGTGGAGGAGGTCGCGCCGCGCGCCGCCGTGATGAGCGCGGCGGCCACTGTGGTGACCCTGGTGCCCGAGGATGAGAACTCGGCCGAGGTCGCGATGCGGGCCGCGCTCGCGAACCGTTACGCGACGGTGCGCCCGTTCCTCGCGTTGCTGGGCGAGTCGAAGGCGCTGGACGCGGCGAGCGCGGGGAAGCGGGTCCTGGCGGGGGTGCGGGGTCTTCCGGCGCTGGCGCGGCGGAAGGTGGGGGTCAAGCCACTGCTGCCGCGTGAGGTGGACGACAAGCTGGTGCCGCTGGCGTGGCGCAAGGCGGTGTATGCCAACCCCGATCTGCCGCAGGGCGCGGTGGACCGGGACGCGTACGTGGTGTGCGTGCTGGAGCAGCTGCATCGGGCCCTGAACAACCGCGACGTCTTCGCCGCACCGTCGCACCGCTGGTCCAACCCGCGGGCCCGCCTGCTGGACGGGCCCGACTGGGAGGCGGTCGAGGAGGATGTCCTGGCGGCCCTGAGCCTGGACATGCCCGTGGAGGAGCATCTGGCGGAGCTGGTGCGGGGCCTGGACGCCGGGTGGAAGCAGCTCGCGACACGTCTGGAGGAGGCGGGGCCGGCGGCGAAGGTCTCCATCGAGGTGGCCGGCGACGGGCGGGTGAAGCTGAACGTCGACAAGCTCGGCGCGCTCGGCGAGCCGAAGTCCCTGACCTGGCTGCGCCGGCGGGTCGAGAAGATGCTCCCGAAGATCGACCTGCCGGACCTGCTGTTCGAGGTGAACGCCTGGACAGGGTTCCTCGACGCCTTCGTCCACCTCGGCGACGGCACGACCCGGATGAAGGACCTGCCCACCTCGGTGGTCGCGCTGCTGGTCTCCGAGGCGTGCAACATCGGCCTGGCCCCGGTGGTCAACCCCGGATACGAGGCGCTGACCCGGGCCCGGCTCGTGCACGTCGACCAGTACTACCTGCGCGCCGACACCATCGCCGCGGCGAACGCACGGCTGATCGCCGCCCAGGCCGGCATCTCGATCGTGCGCTACTGGGGCGACGGGTTGCTGGCCTCGGTGGACGGGCTGCGCTTCCAGGTGCCGGTGCGCACCATCAGCGCCGCGCCGTCGCCGAAGTACTTCGGGTTCAAGCGGGGGATCACCTGGCTCAACGCGGTCAACGACCAGGTCGCGGGCATCGGGCAGATGGTCGTGCCCGGCACCCCGCGCGATTCCCTGCACACCCTGGACGCGCTGCTGAATCTGGACGGCGGGGTGAAGCCGGAGATGGTGGCGACCGACAACGCCTCGTACTCCGACATGGTGTTCGGTCTGTTCAAGATCCTCGGCTACAACTTCAGCCCGCGGTTCCGCGACCTGGACGACCAGCGGTTCTGGCGGGCCACGATGCCCGGCGTCGAGACCGGCACGTACGGTGCGGTGGAGGATCTGGCCCGCAACCGCGTGAACCTGAACAAGGTGATCACGCACTGGCCGGACATGCTGAAGGTCGCCGGTTCCCTGGTCACCAACCAGGTTCGCGCCTACGACCTGCTGCGGATGTTCGGCCGCGACGGGCGCCCGACGCCGCTTGGGTCGGCGTTCGCGGAGTACGGGCGGATCGCGAAGACCGAGCATCTGCTGCGGGTGGTCGACCCGGTGGACGACACTTACCGGCGGCAGATGAACCGGCAGCTCACCGTGCAGGAGTCCCGCCACAAGCTGGCGAGGGACGTGTGCCATGGCAAGCGCGGCACCATCCACCAGGCGTACCGCGACGGGATGGAGGACCAGCTCGGCGCGCTCGGCCTGGTCCTCAACGCCATCGTGCTGTGGACGACGAAGTACATCGACGCCGCCGTCCAACAGCTCCGCGCCGAGGGCCACGAGATCCGGGACGAGGACATCGCCCGGCTGTCCCCGCTCAAGCACCGCAACCTCAACCTTCTCGGCCGCTACACCTTCACGCCGTCGACTCCGGCCGCTGGCGCCTTGCGTCCGCTGCGAGACCCGGAGGCGCCAGAGCTGGACGAGGACGATGACGGGAGCGGGCAGGACTGACCGTGGCCGACCAGGGGTGATGGTGCGGTCCGTTCCGCTTGATCACGGAGCGGGGGCCGCGGCGCCGGTGCCGGCAGCGGCCAGGCAGGTGCGCAGGCGTTCGATGTAGGTGTCGAAGTCCTCGTCGGTCTTCCAGCTCTGGTAGGCGGTGCCGGCGGCGGCGAGGGCCATGTTGAGCTGGAGGATCCCGATCATCGCGTCCTCACCGGGGGTCTGGGCCAGGATCCAGGTCTGCAGGTCGGTGCGCAGTTGTTCTCCGGATGCCTGGCTGGCCCGGGCGAGGGCCGGGGACTGTGCCTTGAGGCGGCGCATGAGCGGCATGCGGTCGCGGAGTCCGGTGTTGACCTCGATCATGATCGCGGCCAGCGAGTCCCAGAGCGGTTCGCCGGGGCTCCGTGCTTCCAGGAGGGTGCGCCAGCGGTCGCGGGCTTCGGGGTCCTGGTCGAAGACGACGGCTTCCTTGCTGGCGAAGTAGTTGAAGAAGGTGGCGCGGGACACGTTGGCGGCGGCTGCGATCTGCTCGATCGTGGTCGCCTCGAAGCCCTGCACCTCGAACAGGCGCAGGGCCGCCTCGCTGATGGCACGCCACGCGGCCAGTTTTTTGCGTTCCCGCAGGCTCATGGATCCTCCCTCCCGGAATCATACTTGCTGGACTCGTCGATTTTTAGACGAGTCTAGTATTCTGGTCGCAGTGGTGGGACGCTTCCCCCGGCGTTCCGCCTTTGGAACGTGAAGGGATTTTCATGAGCAAGGTCTGGTTCATCACGGGTGCGTCGCGTGGCTTCGGCCGTTCCTTCGCCGAGGCGGCGCTCGGCCGCGGCGACAGGGTCGCGGCGACCGCCCGTACCGTCGGCACGCTCGACGACCTGGTGGCGAAGTACGGCGACGCCGTGCTGCCGCTGGCCCTGGACGTCACCGACCGTGCCGGGGTGCGGCAGGCGGTGTCCGCCGCGCACGAGAGGTTCGGCCGGCTCGACATAGTCGTCAACAACGCCGGCTACGGCCAGTTCGGCGCGGTCGAGGAGGTCAGCGAGCAGCAGCTGCGCGACCAGTTCGAGACCAACGTGTTCGGTGTCTTCCACGTCACCCAGGCCGTCCTGCCGATCTTGCGGGGGCAGGGATCCGGCCACATCGTCCAGGTCTCCAGCGTCGGCGGCGTCACCGCCTTCCCCCACACCGGCGCCTACCACGCCTCGAAGTGGGCGGTCGAGGGCCTGTCGGAGTCCCTCGCGGCCGAGGTCGCGGGCTTCGGGATCAAGGTGACCCTGGTGGAGCCCGGCGGCTACGCCACCGACTGGGGCACCTCCTCGGCCGTGCACGCCGAGCCGAACCCCGCATACCAGCCGCTGCGCGAGGCGCTGGCCGAGCAGCTCGCCCACACCCAGTACGGCAGCCCCGAGGCCGCCGGCCAGGCGCTGCTGCAGATCGTGGACGCCGAGAACCCGCCGCTGCGCGTGCTCTTCGGCAGCCACATGGTCGACCACGTCCAGAACGTCTACGCCCAGCGCATCGACGCGTGGACCGCATGGGCTCCCGTCTCCCAGGCCGCCCAGGGCTGACCACGTTATACCGCCCGGCGTCTCACGCCGCGTCCCTGGACCTGTGAGCCGCCGGGCGGGCCGAGAATCCCCGTACCGCCCCTCTCGCCAGCACGGAAAGGCATGATCATGGCCCGCACGACCGCCGTCCGGTGGACCGAGAACGACATCCCGTCGCAGGAGGGCCGCGTTGCCGTCGTCACCGGCGCCAACAGCGGACTCGGTCTGCAGACCGCCCGGGCCCTGGCCGCCCGCGGCGCGCACGTCGTCCTCGCCGTCCGCGACCTCGACAAGGGCCGCCGGGCCGCCGCCCAGATCTCTGACCGCGTTCCCGGGGCCCGGCTCGGTCTGCAGCAGCTGGACCTGGCGTCCCTGGCTTCGGTGCGTACGGCGGCCGGTGAGCTGCGCGAGGCGCACCCGAGGATCGACCTGCTGATCAACAACGCCGGGGTGATGTACACCCCCCGGCAGAAGACACGGGACGGCTTCGACATGCAGTTCGGCGTCAACCACCTCGGGCACTTCGCGCTCACCGGTCTGCTGCTGGAGGCGCTGCTGCCGGTCGCCGGGTCGCGGGTGGTGACCGTCAGCAGCTTCGGGCACCGCATCCGGGCCGGCATCCACTTCGACGACCTGCAGTTCGACCGCTCCTACAACCGTGTCGCCGCCTACGGCCAGGCCAAGCTCGCCAACCTGATGTTCACCTACGAGCTCCAGCGCCGTCTCGCCGCGCACGGCACCACCATCGCGGCCGCCGCGCATCCTGGGGCGGCGGCCACCGAGCTGCAGCAGAACCTGCCGCGCCCGCTGCGCAAGGCGGCCGACCTGATGCTCCCGCTGGTCACCCAGGACGCCGCCATGGGCGCGCTGCCGACCCTGCGCGCGGCCACCGACCCGCAGGTCACCGGAGGCCAGTACTACGGCCCTGCCGGCATGGGCGGAACCCGCGGCTACCCCCAGGTGGTCGCCTCCAGCGGAAAGTCCCACGACACCGCGGTCCAGCAGCGGCTGTGGGCGGTGTCCGAGCAGCTCACCGACGTTACCTTCCCCGTCTGACCCTCTGGCGCTCCGGCCGGGGGATCCGGCGGAGTCAGGCCGACCGACCGAACAGGAACAGCGTGCGCATCATCGTTTTCGGCGCCACCGGCATGGTGGGCCAGGGAGTACTGGAAGCCTGCCTGCGCGAGGAGGAGGTCACCGAGGTCCTCGTCGTCGGCCGCACTCCCACCGGGCGCTCCCACCCCAAGCTCCGCGAGCTCCACCACGAGGACTTCACCGACTTCACCGCCGTGAAGGACCAGTTGGCCGGCTACGACGCCTGCTTCTACTGCCTGGGTACCTCCGCCGTCGGCATGAGCGAGGCCGACTACCGGGTCGTCTCCTTCGACTTCCCGCTCGCCGCCGCCCGCGCCCTGCTGGCCGCCGCCCCCGGCGCCGCCTTCTGCTACGTCACCGGCGCCGGCACGGACGGCACCGGCAAGACTCGCATGATGTGGGCCCGGGTCAAGGGGCAGGCCGAGAACGCCCTGCTGGAGCTGAGCCCCCGCGCCTACATGTTCCGCCCCGCGTTCATCGTCCCCCTGCCCGGGACGAAGGCGAAGACGAAGTCCTACGTCCTGCTCTACCGCATCGTCACACCGCTCTACCCGCTCCTGCGGCGCCTGATCCCCCGCTACGTCACCACCAGCCTGCAACTGGGCCAGGCCATGCTCCAAGCCACCCGCCACGGCTCCCCGCGCCGTGTGCTGGAGACGGCCGACATCAACCACCTCGCCGCCGCCCACACCACCCCCTGACCCCGCCCCGCCCCCGACGCCCGTCGCCCGTACGGCGTCGTGCCGCAGTGCCGTCCCGGCCCTCCCGTCCCGGAGGACCGGGCCTGGACCGAACCCGAAGGAGCCGACATGACCGCCACCCCCGTCCCCGCCACCGCCGCCCCGGTCGGGCCTCCCGTGCCGTTCGATCCGGAGCTGGCTCCTGCCCTGGCCGCGATCAACGAGGTCCTGCCGCCTGACGCGTTCGCCGACCCCGCCACCCTGTCTCAGCTGCGGGAAGGCATGCGGGGCGGGGAAGAGCCGCCCCGGGACGCGTTCACCCGCGGCGGCGCCTTCGCCGTCGAGGAGCGCACCGTGCCCGGGCCCGAAGGTGCACCGGACATCTCCCTGCTCATCTGCCGACCCACCAGGGTCACCGCCCCCACCCCGGTGATCTACCACACCCACGGCGGCGGCATGATCACCGGCGACAAGCGGGGCGGTGTGCCCGAACTTCTGGAGCTGATCGACGGCATGGGCATAGCCCTGGTGTCCGTCGAGTACCGGCTCGCCCCCGAGACCCCGCACCCCGGCCCTGTCGAGGACTGCTACGCCGGTCTGGTGCGGACCGCGGGCCACGCGGTGGAACTCGGCATCGACCCGGCCCGGATCATCGTCGCCGGAGCCAGCGCCGGCGGCGGTCTCGCGGCCGCCCTCGCCCTTATGGCCCGCGACCGCCGCGGCCCCGCCCTGCTCGCCCAGATGCTGATGTACCCGATGCTCGACGACCGCAACGACACCCCCTCCGCCCACCAGATGGCCGGCCTCGGCGTCTGGGACCGCGCCTCCAACCAGGCGGGCTGGGACGCCCTGCTGGGCCAGGCACGCGGAACCGACACCGTCTCGCCCTACGCCGCGCCCGCCCGCGCCACCGACCTGTCCGGCCTGCCGCCCGCCTTCCTCGACGTCGGCTCCGCCGAGACCTTCCGCGACGAGGTCGTCACCTACGCCGGCCGCATCTGGCAGGCCGGAGGCCACGCCGAACTCCACGTCTGGCCCGGCGCCTTCCACGGCTTCGACCTCATGGCCCCCCAGGCAGCCGTCTCCCAGGACGCCCGCGCCGCCCGCGGCCCGTGGCTGCGCAGGATCCTGTCCGCCCAGCGGTGACGCACCAGGCCACCACAACCTGAAGGAACCAACCCCAGCGCCGGAGGCGAGAAGCGGCCGATGACACCCCCCACCCGACAGCACATACGGGCAGCCGTGGCACTGGCCGCCGCCCTCGCCCTCGCCCCGGCCGTCAGGGACCTGCACCGCGCCCTCAGCGCGACCCCGACCGGGGAACGCGCCGAACAGGTCCGCCGCTCCCCGCAGTACCGCGACGGGCAATTTCACAACCGGATCCCCACCCGCACGCTGGAGCCCGGCACCACCCTGGCCTCGACCCGCGCCTGGGCGACGGGCCGCCGCCGGCGCCGCCCCCCGGGCCCGGTCCCCGTCACCACCCCGCCCGCCATCGAGAAGCTGACCCCGGGAGGTCTGCGTATCACCTGGTACGGCCATTCCACCGCCCTGGTGGAGATCGAAAGCGCCCGGATCCTGACCGACCCCGTCTTCAGCGACCGCTGCTCACCCGCCCCACTGCCCGGCCCGAGCCGCCTGCACCCCAGCCCGCTGCCCGTGGCGGAACTGCCGCCCCTGGACGCCGTCGTCATCTCGCACGACCACTACGACCACCTCGACGCACCCACCGTGCGCGCACTCACCCGCCTGCAGAGCGCACCGTTCGTGGTGCCGCTCGGCGTCGGCGCGCACCTTCAACGCTGGAACGTCCCCGCCGCCCGCATCATCGAACTCGACTGGGACCAGAGCGTCACCGTCAACGGCGTACGGCTGACCGCCGCCGAAGCCCGGCACTACTCCGGCCGCGGCCTCACCACCGACAAGACCCTGTGGGCCTCCTGGGTCCTGACGGGCGAGAGGCGGCGCGTCTTCTACAGCGGCGACTCCGGCTACTTCCCCGGCTACGCCGACATCGGAACCGCCCACGGCCCCTTCGACGTCACCCTCATGCAGATCGGCGCCTACGGCGACGCCTGGGCAGACATCCACATGACACCGGAACAAGCCCTCACCGCCCACCACGACGTCCGCGGCGACCTCCTCATCCCGCTGCACTGGGCCACCTTCGACCTCGCCCTGCACCCCTGGGCCGAGCCCGCCGACCGCATCTGGGACGCCACCCGGGCCGCCGGCACACCACTGGCCGTCCCCCGGCCCGGTCAGCGCGTCGACGCCGACGCCCCACCCGAAGTGGACGGCTGGTGGCAGCACCTCGCATGAGACCGGGCCCGCGCCGTCACGAAGCCGTGCCGGCGCTGGACGGGTCCGGGTGGCTCTACTGGGCGGTGTAGCCGCCGTCGACGGGCAGGGCGACGCCGGTGACGTAGCTCGCGCCGTCGCTGCACAGCCACAGCACGGCCTGGGCGATCTCCTCGGCGGTACCCAGCCGGTCGATGGCCTGTCCGGCTTCGGCCTGGTCGCGGTCGAGTTCGCCCTTGGCGGCCATGGCGTCGACCATGGGGGTGGCGATGGTGCCGGGGCAGACGGCGTTGATGCGTACGCCGCGCGAGCCGTATTCGAGGGCGGCGCTCTTGGTCAGGCCGATCACGCCGTGCTTGGTGGCGTGGTAGGCGGCGCGGCCGGGGTTGCCGACGAGACCGCCGAGGGAGGAGCAGTTGACGATCGCTCCTGCTCCCTGGTCGCGCATGTGGCGCAGTTCGTGCTTCATGCTCGCCCAGATGCCGCGCAGGTTGATGTTCTGGACGCGGTCGAACTGCTCGGCGCTCTCGTCGGCGGCGTCTGTGGGCGGCGGCATGATGCCGGCGTTGTTGTACGCCATGTCGAGGCGTCCGAAGGTCTCCACCGTGCGGTCGACGGCCACGGCGACCTGGCCCTCGTCGGACACGTCGCAGACCAGAGCGAGGGCCCGGTGGCCGGCGTCAGTGAGGTCGTTCACCGCCTTGGTGACGGCGTCCTCGTCGATGTCGGCAAGGCCGACGGCCGCGCCGGCTTCGGCGAAGGCGCGGGCGGCGGCGAGGCCCATCCCGGAGGAGGCGCCGGTGACGAAGGCGACCTGGCCGGTGAAGTCGTAGGTGGGGTTCATACCGTTGCTGTCCCGTCGGGAAGTGAGGGTGGGGAGGTCAGGGGGCGGCGTCGATGGTGATGCGCCCGGCTCGGCCGAGCTGGGCGGCGCTCACGTCGAGATGGCCGAGGATGAGCAGATCGGCGGAGGCGGCAGGTCCGTCCCGATAGAAAAGCGCCAGGTTGCCCCAGGGGGCGTAGTAGGCGATGTCACCGGTCGTGGCCGCGGTCGGTTCGGGGGCGCTGGCGGTGTCCAGTTTGCGGGGCAGGTCGGCGACCCGCTCGATGCCGTGGAAGTCCGTGAGGTCTAGGGCGAGCGGCAGCAGCTCGGCGAAGTCGCGCGCGGCACGGCTGTCGTTCAAGGTGGCCCTCACCGGGCGGCCGTCGAGGGTGACGCGGATGTCCATGGCGCTGTTCCTGCCGGTGGTGGTCGACGGGGACGGTGGCGCGGTGGGGGTTGCCGTCCGCTGCCGTCCGGCGGGCTCCGAGACGGAAGCCGTGGTGGCGGCCGGCGTGGCCTCCCGCGGGGCGCCGGAGCAGGCGGCCACGGCCAGCAGCAGAGCAGCCCCGGAAGCCATGCGGACGGGATGGCGAAAGAGTGCGAAGTGCACGGGGAGGACCTCCGGGGCCGTCCTGCGGGCTGGATCAGACGGCCGGAGCGGCGGCGTACTCGTCATCGGTGACGGGAGTCAGCCAGTGCACGACATCGTGGTCGGCATCGCCCTCGTTGATGGCCAGGTGCACCATCAGCCGGTTCGCAGCGGCGCCGTGCCAGTGCTCCTCGCCAGCCTCGAACAGGACGCGGTCACCGGGCCGGATGACCTCCACCGGCCCGCCACGGCGCTGGCACAGGCCGACACCTTCGGTGACGAAGACGGTCTGGCCCAGCGGGTGGCGGTGCCAGTGGGTGCGGGCGCCGGGCATGAAGTGCACCAGGTTCGCGGTGACCCGGGACGGGGCGGGCGCGGCGGCGACGGCATCGATGTAGACATCGCCGGTGAACCAGTCGGCCGGGCCCTTGGCGGTGTCGATCGAGCTGCGGGTGATCTGCACGGGGGTGCTCCTTATACGGGGTGGCGGGAGGGGTCAGGGCTTGAGGAGGGTCTTGATGGCGCGGCGCTCGTCCATCGCCTTGTAGCCCTCGGCGACCTGCTCCAGGGGCAGGGTGAGGTCGAAGACCTTGCCCGGGTCGATGCGGCGGGTCAGGACGCGGTCGATGAGGTCGGGGAGGTAGCGGCGTACGGGGGCGGGCCCGCCGCGCAGGCCGACGTGGGAGAAGAAAAGCTCCTGCCCGTCGACCGCGACGTCGTGGGGGACGCCGACGAAGCCGACGTTCCCGCCGGGGCGGGCCGAGTGCAGCGCCTGGCTCATGGCCTGGGCGGTGCCGACGCACTCCAGCACGCTGTCGGCACCGATGCCGCCGGTCATCTCCTTGATCTGTTCGACACCTTCCTCGCCGCGCTCGGTGACGATGTCGGTGGCACCGAAGGCCAGGGCGAGCTTCTGGCGGGACTCGTGGCGGGACATGGCGATGATGCGCTCCGCGCCCATCTCCTTCGCAGCGATCACGCCGCACAGCCCGACCGCGCCGTCGCCGACGACCACGGCGGTGGAGCCGGGGCGCACCTCGGCGGCGTCCGCGGCCCACCAGCCGGTGCCCATCACGTCGGACACGGCCAGCAGGCCAGGCCAGAACTCCTCGCCCGGCACCTCGTCGGTCGCGACCAGGGTGCCCTGAGCGTTCGGGATGCGGACGTACTCCGCCTGGCAGGTCGACATGAACTCGCGGTTCAGACAGTTCGACGGGAACCCGTTGCGGCAGTTCGCGCAGGTGTTGTCCGAGGTCGCGAACGAGCCGACGACGAACTGTCCGGGCCGGACCGAGGTGACCTCGCTTCCGACCTCCTCGACGAAGCCGACGTACTCGTGTCCCATCGGGTGCGGGTCGCCGATCGGCTCCGCACCTCGGTAGGGCCACAGGTCCGAGCCGCACACGCACGTCACAGCCGTGCGGATGATCGCGTCGGTGGGGTGAAGGATCTTCGGCTCGTCCAGGGTCTCGAAGCGGACGTCGCCGGGGGCGTGGATCACTGCTCCGCGCATGGGAAAGGTTCCTTTACGTGCCGTGGCAGGCGGTCCCCCGGGATCCCGGGGGCCGTCGCGATGTGCTGGGCCGGGTGCCTGCCCGTCGTGACGACGGGCGGAAAGCACCACGTCATCCAGGTAACCCGCTCCCGACGCCCGGAGCGAGGCACCATCGAGAGGTGTACTGCCAGTACATCCCTATGGCCGTGCGCGGGACGTACCGTCGATGGTGTGGACAACCAGGCAGAGGTCCGCGAGTTCCTGACCTCGCGGCGAGCGAAGATCACCCCCGAGCAGGCCGGGCTCCCCGCAGGCACGCGGCGCCGGGTCCCCGGACTGCGCCGCAGCGAGGTCGCGGCCCTGGCCGACGTGAGCGTCGAGTACTACGCCAAGCTGGAGCGCGGCAACCTCGCCGGCGTCTCACCGGCCGTCCTGGAGGCCGTCGCCCGCTCACTGCGGCTCGACGACGCCGAACGCGCCCACCTGCTCCACCTGGCCCAGGCCGCCGACGGCTCCGACGCCCTCGCCCGCCCCCGCCGCCGCGCCACCACACGGCGGTGGAAGCCGCACCCCAGCCTGCAGTGGACCCTGGACGCGGTCACCGAAGGCCCGGCGTTCGTCCGCAACGGCCGCATGGATCTCCTGGCCGTCAACCGGCTCGCCCGCGCCTTCTACGCCGACGTCTACGCCGACCCCCACAACCAGGAGAACCTCGCCCGCTTCACCTTCCTCAGCCCCGACGCCCGCCGCTTCTACCCCGACTGGGACCAGGCCGCCGACATCTCCGTCGCCATCCTGCGCACCGAAGCCGGCCGCAACCCCCACGACAAGGAACTTCACGACCTCGTCGGCGAGCTGTCCACCCGCAGCGACGCCTTCCGCACCCGCTGGGGCGCCCACGACGTCCGTCACCACGGCACCGGCTCCAAGCGCTACCACCACCCGGCCGTCGGCGACCTCACCCTCGCCTACGAAGGGCTGGAGATGGCCGCCGAACCCGGCCTCACCCTCACCATCTACACCGCCGAACCCGCCTCCCCCTCCGAACAGAGCCTGCGTCTGCTCGCCTCCTGGGCCGCCACGCCCCAGCCCCCCGAACCCGCACCACACACCAGCGACTGAGGATTTGCGAGCGAAGGAGGGCGGAGTCATCACGCCGATTCTGTCGCCAAACGATCGTTTGACGACAGGCAGGCGATGCGCCCAATGAACCCGTGAAATCCGGGGGGCCGCGGCGGCTCGAATCCAATCAGATCCGATGGTGATTGCTGACAGGGTTTGACGACAGATAGGGTCCGATCCTCCGTACGGAAGGGGCCCCACGGTGGCGAACCTGGTCTACAAGCGGGTCTCGACCGACCAGCAGTCGACCGCCCGGCAGAACCTCGTCCTGGACGAGGCCGGGATCGAGGACCCGGTCGTCTTCGAAGAGGACCCGGGCACCTCCAGCCGCCTCCACCCCCTTCAGCGGCCGAAGTTCAGCGAGCTGCTCACGTACGCGCGGCCGGGCGACACCGTGCACATCTCCGAGATGTTTCGCCTCGTGCGCGGCACCGGGCACATCCTCGACGTGCTCGACGTCCTCCACCGCGACCAAGTCGCCCTGCGCATCCACGACGGCGCGTTCTCCGCGATGGACCTCACCGCCCGCCACCCTCGCACCGGAGAACTGCTGTCCACCGTGAAGTTCATGGTGCAGACCCTCGCCGCCGCCGGCGAACTCCAGCGCGACCTCCAGCGCGAGCTGACGTACGACGGGCTCCGCGCCGCCGAGGCCAAGGGCAGCAAGGGCGGACGCCGCCCCGCCGTGGCGGCCGCGAAGACCGCCGACGTGCGCACCGCATATCTGGAAGGCCGCTCGATCGCCGCCCTCGCCCGCGACCACCGGGTCAGCCGCGGCGCCATCCGCACCGCCGTCGCCGACCTCCTGCCTGACCACACCGCAATCGAGGAGGACGCCCCCGCACCGGAGCTGCCGGTCACCCTCGACATGCCAGGCAAGGTCGCCGACTACCTCCGCACCACCGAGCTGGAGCCCGCCGAGCGCGCGGCGCTCGACCAGGGGGCGATCGTACGGCGCGGCCAGGGCTACACCCTGCGTGTGACCGCCGTCCCTGCGGTGCACCACCAGCTCCTCGCCCGCTGTCAGCCGCTCGACGGCGCCCAGGGCATCCCAGCGGTACCGGCTCAGCGCAAGGCCCGCCGCGAGTACGAGAACCGGGTCAGCGCACTCACACCCTGACCATGATCGTTCTCAGCGCCAACCGCTGTACCGATGTTCCCCGAGGCCGGTGATGTCCTGGAAGTCCTTCATCATGTCTCTGTACGCGATCGGTCAGCGACGTCCGCCGGAGTGCGGCGGCGAGGCACGGCGGCGAGCCCCAGGTCGAGGTGCTTGTCCATGTCCAGGCGGAAGGTGCCGTACGGGTTGACGTTGGACCAGAACAGCGCGGTCAGGCCGCGCCGGTCCTCGTCGCTCAGCTTCTTCGCCCAGGCCGGTTCGGCCAGAACTTGTTGAACCAGCAGGGTGTTGACGTGGACGAGCGCGGACTGCAGCAGGTGCAGGGCGAGCATCGACGTCTCGGCGTGCTCCTTGTCCGGGCCGGTCAGGGCACCGTCCTTGCCGTAGTGGAGCACGGTGTTCGCGCTGTTCCAGTTCTCCACGACCTGGAGCCCACCGTGGATCTCGCGGCGCAGGCCGGGGCTGGCCAGGTAGTCGCAGGCAAAGATCGTGCGCACGGCCCGGCCGAGTTCTTCGAGTGCCTGGTAGGTCGGGTGCTTGGGGCCACCACGGGTGAAGCGCCGCAGCACCTGCTCGGTCTCCGCCGTCCCGAGCCGGAGCGCGGTCGCATACTTCACCATCTGGTCGTACTGCTGCTCGAGTCCCGCCAGCCCCCGGCCTCCTGGATCTCACCGGCGTGCGTACGGGCCGTACCGTCCCGCTCGCCGTACAGCTTCAGGCACGAGGCGTCCTCGATGTCCAACTGCCCGGCCAGGTACTCCGCCACCTCTGCCGGCACCTGCCGCGGGTCCACCATGAACCTGCCCAGGAACCGCACGCTCGTCAACTGGACCGCGAACCTTATCTTCAGCCGCAGAACTGGACGTGGCTCTGACCTGGGTCGTTGCGTGTTGGGTGGTGTCGGTGACGGAGCGGGTCAGCAGGGGCCGACAGCCGTTGTTAACCGGTCGCCAGCGCTGCGCTTTCACCCGAAGAGATGACGGCGGTGGCCCGCAACTGTCTGATGGTTGCGGAGGAAGTGAGCGGCGTTCATGGCGGGCCGACTGGTCTGAGTGCGGGCGGAACCGACCGCCCCCCCTCACCGTTATGTGTGATGCAGCACACAAGATGCGGGAAGGGAGAAGCGAATGGGTGAACTGCTTCGGATCGCGGCGACAGTCGGGTCTTGTATCGCAGCTTTTGCGGCTTTGACCGTGACTCTTCTCGTCTGGCGCAAGTCACGCCTGA
The DNA here is from genome assembly GCF_053593715.1 of Streptomyces sp. NPDC002125. NCBI lineage: Bacteria > Bacillati > Actinomycetota > Actinomycetes > Kitasatosporales > Streptomycetaceae > Streptomyces > Streptomyces sp. NPDC002125. The sequence continues at coordinate 134,645 of NZ_JBSFDD010000019.1, forward strand.
CCGCCCGGTTTGAGATCGTTCGCAGTCTTCATGCGGAACTCATCAGCGACTCGGCGGCCAAAGACAGGCACACCTTGGGATCGCTGCACTGGCAGAACCGCGCGATCAATCCTGATGGTGTAGAGCGCGGCGAGGTCATGTCTGCGTACTTCGCAATGCTGTGGCGCTTCGAGCGGCTGCATACCGGCCGGAAGGTACTCCTTGAGGAGGCAGACGACCGCCGGGACGTCGCCCTCAAGATGTTGGACGAGCAGGTGTACACGCATGTAGCCGAATACGTGTGCACTTTCCCCGTAATCAAGGACAAATTGGTCAAATCAAACGAGGATGACCCAGTATTTGACGGCGCCTACCTCAAGACCTTCGATCAGCTCCGCAAGTCCCTGGCGGCCAGCTTCGATGACCCGGAAAGGAAGGCACGTCTCGGGGCGCACACCAATAACACCGAGAAGTGCCACTGCAAGTGCCACGAAGTGCCGGCGAAGCCGCCGCTCCCAGCGCAGCGTCCCTTTTCCGGAGCGTCGGCGTAGGCATTGCCCGGCCGACTCTTCTCCGCCAGCAGACCGGTTCAGTAGGTGGTAGGCGTCCTCGCCGACCCGTGGCCGGTGGTGCTGGTTCCAGCTGAAGATGTGACAGCGGCGGCCCGCTGCTGGCCGAGTGCGCGGGCGAGTTGCTCCCTTAGTTCGCGTACTTCGGCCTCCAACTGGCGGTTTCGGGCCGTCGCGACCTCCAGCCGCCGCAGCAGGGAGGCTTCCGACGCGCGCTGCTGGTCGGGGACTTGTGGTGCCGAGGATGCTGGCCTGTGTCGCTCGCGCAGGCGGTTGATCTCGGCCCGCAGGTCGGGCTGGGTGTAGAGCCAGGACCGCGAGACGCCGGCCTCGCGGGCGACGGCGTCGAAGGAGACAGGCTGTCCGGCGGCGTCCATGCGCCGCAGAGCGGCGATAGCCCGTTCCCTCGTTGCCGCGGCCCGCTCGCGGGCCGCGGCAACGAGGTGAGGGGAGTTGTCAGCCCGCATCGGCGGCCTCCTGCGGCCCGTCGACTTCGAGTTCGGTGATCATTCGGTCGAGGTTGGCCACGACCTGCTCGTTCATCTCGGCCTCCCGCTGGTGGCTGCAGCCCTTGGCGTTGTCGATGAGCGTCAGCGTCCGCCGGTGCTGGGCCTTGAGCTCGGGCAGGAACTCCGGGCCAGTGAGGAAGACCGGGCAGGTCAGGCAGGCGTTGGCGTGCGGGCAGCTCTTCTGGACGGGGAGCCCGCAGTAGCCGTTGGGGAGGGTCTGGGTGGCGAGGCCGTAGCGGGTTTTGGCCCACTCGGCTTGGGCCAGCGGTCCCTCGGGGTCGAGGGTGACGCGCTCGCCCCGGATGTTGACTTTGGTGGCGGCTTCCCAGCGGCGCCGGACGGTCTGGTCGGTGATTCGCGCGTAGTGGGCCGTCATCTGGTGGGAGTCGTGGTCGAAGAGGACGCGGACGACTTCCTGCGGGACGTCGCGGTTGATCAGCCTGGTGGCGAAGGTGTGCTGCCACTGGTGCGGAGTGAGGTGGACCGGCTGTTCGTTCTCGTCGCGGATGTCGCACTGGGCGAGCCAGCGCTTGAGCATCTGCCGGTAGGTGTCCGGGGAGAAGTGCCGGGTGCCGTCGGCGTTGCCCTTCAGCCGGGGGAAGAGGTGCGGATTGCCGTCCGGCCAGCGTTGAAGGACTCGCTGCTGCTGGGCCCGGACTTCGGCCTCGATCTCCTCGTCGATGGGGACGGCGGCCTCCCGGCTCATTTTGTTGTTGAAGTAGCACAGGTAGGAGGCGCCCTGGCCGTCGTGGAGCAGGCAGTCGAACTGGATGGTGCAGGCGTCGGAGACCCGCAGGCCGCAGCGGATCAGGATGAGCGTGATCAGCCGGGCTGCGGGATCGGTCCACCGGTCAAGGTTCGCCGACTGTTCGACCTGGGTCATGATGTGCTCGGCGAGGTGGCGGGCGAGCCGGGTGCGGCGCCGCGGGCAGTCGCCGGTGAAGAACGCGGCGCTGGTCGGCAGGGAGTTGTCCCAGCCGTGCTGGCGGATGGCCTGGAAGAACAGGTGCAGGCCGTTGACGCGGCTTTCGTTTGAGCTGAGCCCGCCGGGGAGGTCGGTCAGCCAGGTCAGGTAGCGCTCCAGGAGGGCCCTGTCGACGTCGCCCAGGCCGCGGACGACGGTGGGGCCAACGGCGTCGAGGAACTCGCTGAAGCGGGTCAGGGCCTGCATGTAGCCGGTGACCGTGCTGACGTTCAGGCCGGACGACAGCCGCAACCGGATCCACCGCTTCGCCAACACCCGCAGCCAGGGCTGGGTGATGCGGTCGAACCGCAGCTCGCTGCGGGGACGGGGTCGGCTGGCGCTGCGGTTGAGCCCGGTCAGCTTCCCCAGCCGCCACACGTCCCGGGCGTACTCGACCTCCCAGCCGGTGCCGTCGCGCAGGGTCTCGACCGCGTCCCGGGCGTAGAGCAGGAACACCGCGACCCGTTTGTCGTAGCCGCCGGATCCGCGGCGCTGGTAGGGGTCGGCGACCCGCTGCCACCGCTCGGCGGAGTAGTCCAGCAGGGACGCGACGTTCTCCTCGCGGGCCCAGCGGATGGCGGCGGCGATCATGCGGGCCGGGGCGGTGACGGTCTGCTCGTCGCGGCGGGTCTGGACGGCGTACTGGAACTCCAGCCTGAGCTGCGGTGCCAGGCCGCGGAAGTCCACTCGGGGCAGGCCGAAGGACTGGCACTCGACGATGAAGTCCTCGACCGGCGGGGCACCGTCCTGGCGCCAGCGAACGTGGTGGCTCTTGCAGAACGCGTTCGCCGCGTTCTCCACCCACAGGGTGCAGTTGGGTAAAGCGCACTCGGTGCGGTCGGTGCCTGGCAGCGGCGGCGCGGAGGCCGCCCAGGCGGCGGGATCGGTGCTTCGGAGCGAGACCACTTGTCGCGGTGCCGCGAGCACAAGCCCTTGCCGGCGGCGCCGAAGCGGCAGCCCGGAACGGTGCAGTGCGTGAGCTCGCCCAGGCCCCGGAGCGGAGGACCAGGATCGGCGAGGAACACCACGAGGTCAGGGCGTCCGTCCCGGCGCCAGCGCTGGGCATGGCCGGTGCACATGCCCTGCTCGTGCGCGGCGCGGTTGCAGCCCACCACCGGGCAGCGCTTCCAGCCCAACACCGGGTCGTCGGCGTCGGGGACCAGAACATCGACGCGGAACTCCGGACGGACGGCGGCCAGCAGTTTCTCCAGCAGCCCGGCCCGGCCGAGCGGGCCCGTGGGCATGGGTGTGACGGTCACAGCCGCACCTCCCGGCCTGTGAACCAGCCCGCTGCCTCCAGCGTCCGGCGGGCGTCTTCGACGGTGAGGTGCCCGTACGTATCCATTGTGGTGGTGATCGAAGCGCGTCCGAGGAGTTCCTTCACGCTCTCCATGCCGGCGCCCTTGCGCAGCAGCCAGGTCGCGTAGGTGTGCCGGAACTGGTGCGGCTCGAAGTCGATGCGGGTGCGGGGGCGCAGCCGTTCCACCAAGTCATAGACCGCGGAGTAGGTGAGCGGGCGGCCGTGCGGGCGGCCCCAGAGGTTGACGAACACGTAGTCCGAGTCGAGGACGCCGTACTCGCGGTTGAGGTAGTCGGCATACAGCCGCATCAGCTCCGCGCTGGCCGGGACCTCCCGTGAGCGGCCCGCCTTCGCCCGCGCCCGATTCGCGTTCGGCCGCGGGATAACGCTCACCTGCCGCTCGGCGAGCGCGATGTCCTCGTGCCGCAGGCCCAGGGCCTCGCCGATCCGTAGCCCCGTGTCCAGCAGCAGCGCGAACAGCAGCCGGTCCCGCAGATGCTCGCACCCATCCAACACCGCCTGGGCGTCCCCAGCGGACAGCACGACCGGTCGCCGACGCGGCTGACGCAGCCGGATCGTGCGGGTCTTTTGCGGACGGCCCTTGGCGATGTGCTCCAGGAACGGCTTGTAGGAACTGCCGCGACCACGGCGACCGGCGGGCTGCATCGTCACCATCAGGTCGCCGAGAGGCACCCCGTGGCGGGCGTGGAACTCGCAGAACGACGACAGGGCGGCGAGCTTGCGGTTCACGCTGGACTCCGCGCAGTGGTGGTCCGCCGTGGGCAGCACCGCGACCTTCCCGTCCCGGGCCTGCGGCGGCAGCCGCAGCCAGCCCACGAACCCGGCGACGTCCTCCAGCGTCACCGACCGCCAGTCCAGCCCGCGGCCGGCCAGGTAGACGAACCAGTCCTTCAGATCGTGGGCGTACGCCTTGACCGTGTTCGGTGACTTCTCGCCCCAGGCCAGGTAGGCCAGGTACCGCTCGATCGGCGCGACCGGCACATGGTCGTCTCCGAGCACGGTCCACGACTCGGTCTCCGAGTCCGGCATCAGCACGCGCTGTACCCGCATGGAACCTCCCGTTCATCCGTGGTGGATGACGGAAGGTAATCCCATCCAGGACGGGACGAAGGGGCCTTCACCCGTACGTGCTGGACGTGATGGACACAGCCTCACGGACTCCAGATAACGAACCCAAGCCGGTTGTGCGCACGCCGCTTGGCCTGCACCGCCTCCCGGTCCGCGTCGTCCAGGAAGAAGTACCGCTCCAGCTCCGCTCGCGAGGGCACCTCGTAGAACGACCCGTACCGGGCCGCCTGCTCATCCGTCAGGAACTCGACCGCCACAACAGCTCTCCGAAGATCGACAACAACGACCCACGAAGGCTCCGACGCTCAATCATCCCAGGTCAAAGCACCAACCAGCCCGGCGAACCCTTAGCGCACGATCTGACACGGATGTTCCTCAGGCCCCGGATCCAGCTGGTGACCGTGCGTGGGGACGGCGGGCGGGCTGCTGGTGCGGTCGGGGATGTGCGGAACGGCTGGAGGTGGGCGCGGACGGCTCCGTAGCCGCCGGTGTAGCCGTGCGTCTTGATCTCTTCCCAGAGGGTCCAGGCGTTCGTGCAGCCTTCGGCCCATCGCTCGTGCAGGTAGGGCTTGAAGTCGTCGAGCTTGGTGGGCGGTTCTGCCACTGCCCCTGGAACAGGTCTTCCGGCCTGGCGGCGTCGGCCAGCCGTTGGACGGTTCGGTAGGTCATGCCGAGCTGGCGCTGGATCGAGCGTCGGCTGTGGCCGGCAGTCAGCAGCGCGTGGACGGTGGAGTGCTTGGCCCGGGTGCGATCGGCGAAACGGTGCCCGGTCGGCCATGGCGACCCGCTCTCGGTCGGGGCGGGCGTCTTCTCCGGCACCGACTCTGCGAAGGTCGCACGCAGGCACGGGCGGTGGTGGGAGACACACCGCTCGGCCGCTTCGCCGAGGTTGCGCCACAGGTGGAACCGGTCGGCGACCTGGACCGCAGTGGGCGCCCCGATCCTGGCCCCTTCGGAAGAACGGAGCACGGTCACGGCAGACGACCTCGATCCCCGGGCGTTCGGCCAGCCAGGCCACGACAGTGCCCGCCTCACGATCCGGCAGCAGGTCAATCGGCCTGCGAGTCTCGCCGTCGACCAGTACAGTCCCGTCGACACGGCCCTTGCGCATCGCGTACTCGTCGACACCGACCACCCGCAGGACCTGTGGCTGGGGTTCCGGGAGGGCGTCGACCAGCCGCAGGACCGTATTCCGGCTGATCCTCGCCCCGAAGACGTCGGCCAGCCTGGCACCGGCACGGCCGGCTGATGCGAGGCCGACCTCGGCCAGGACTGACCGCATGCGTTCGGTCCGCTGGCTGTATCGCCGGGTCAGGCCCACGACCTGCTCGACGAACGTCCGTCGCCCGCGGGAGACGTCCTCGCACGTGAAGCGCCGGACACGAAGCCGCAGCACCACCCGCCGTCCCGCGACAGTTGTCACCAAGGCAGGCCTGCTGTCACCGCCCCTTCCGGACAGAGCGCCGACCGTGAAGCGGTCACACCGGTTAGTTGCACCGCTTTGCGAACCCCGAAAACGCGTAGACCTCCCTGCCCGACCTCGGCTGGACCATCTCCTTGGAAGAGTTCCTTGTGTCTGCATGTCAGAGACGGCCGGGCTGTCTCGTCTCAGGCTGTGAAGGCAAGTTCCGACGGGAACCCGCCTCGACGACGAGGAGCAGATCATGGGCGAGGAGAGTACGCAGCGGAAGGTCGCGCTGGTGACAGGGGCGAACAAGGGGATCGGTCGTGGCGTTGCCGAGCAGCTCGCCGCGCTGGGCATGACGGTCGTGATCGGGGCCAGAGACCCACTGCGCGGCGAGGAGGCCGCTGCGGCGGTGCGCGCGGCCGGCGGCGACGCGCACGCGGTCACCTTGGACGTCACCGACCGGGCCACCGTCCAAGAGGCCGCGAGGCAGGTCGAGGAGCGCTTCGGCCGGCTCGACGTACTGATCAACAACGCCGGCATCACCGGCTCCGGACAGGTGTCGCCCGAAGACGCCCACGACCAGGTCCCCAGCTCCGTCGACCTGGACATGGTCCGGGCGGTGTTCGACACCAACGTCCTCGGGGTGATCGCGGTGACCAACGCCATGCTGCCGCTGTTGCGGCGGTCACCGGCGCCACGCGTCGTCAACGTGAGCAGTCACGCCGCGTCGCTGACGCTCACCAGCGATCCGGACGGCCCCTTCGCGGCACTGCTGCCGTCGGCCGCGTACGCGCCGTCCAAGACCGCCCTGACCGCTCTGACCGTGCAGTACGCCAAGGAGCTGCGGAAGGACGGCATCCTGGTCAACGCGGTCGCCCCCGGCTTCGTCGCCACGGACAGCAACAACCACACCGGGTTCCTCACGGTCGCGCAGGGCGCCACGGTCGTGGTGCGCCTGGCCACGCTCGGTGCGGACGGACCGACTGCCGGATTCTTCGGTGAGGAGGGCCCGCTGCCCTGGTGACGGCGGCCCTGGACGACTGCGTCGTACCGGCCGGCGACATGGCTCGGCCCTGATGCCGGTCGGACGACAGGCAGTGGCAATCAACCGCCGGAGGTCACGGCTCCTCCAGACAGGAGCCCTGCGGTCCCTCATGGCAGCGTGGATTCAAGGAGGATCCGGCAATGACGAAGACCGAAGCGTTCCAGGAACTGCGGCCGCTGCTGTTCTCGATCGCCTACCGGATCCTGGGCAGTGTGAGCGAGGCGGAGGACGCGGTCCAGGAGACATGGCTGCGCTACCAGGCCACCTCCACTCGGCCCGGGTCGGCCAAGGCGTTCCTGTCGAGCGTGGTCACCCGCATCTCGATCGACGTGCTGCGCTCGGCCCGCGTCCGGCGGGAGGAGTACGTCGGGCCGTGGCTCCCCGAACCGCTGCTGACCGACCCGTACGAGGATCCGGCGCGGTCGGCGGAGCTGGCGGACTCGCTGTCGATGGTGGCTCTGCTCCTGCTGGAGCAGCTCACCCCGCTCGAGCGCGCGGTCTTCGTGCTGAGGGAGGTGTTCGCCTTCGGCTTCGCGGATATCGCGTCGGCCGTGGGACGGTCGGAGGCCGCGTGCCACCAGCTCGCGGTGCGGGCACGCCGGCACATGGAAGCGGGCCGGGTCCGGTTCAAGGCCGACCGGAAGGAACGCGAGGAACTCGCCGAACGGTTCTTCGACGCCTTCCGGGAAGGAAACGTCGACGGGCTGGCCGGGCTGCTGGCCGCCGACGTCCAGATGATCGGCGACAGCGGCGGCAAGGCCCCGCAGTTCAAGCCCGTCGTCCTTGGCGCCGAGAACGTGCTCCGGGCGCTGGCGACGTTCGCCCCTCTGGTGATCAGCAGCGGTGGCCTTGTGGAGCCGTGCCAGGTGAACGGCCAGCCGGGCTCGGTCTTCCGCGACCGGAACGGCCAGGTCCTCAGCACCTGGGCGCTCGACGTGCTCGACGGGCAGATCCAGACGATCCGCACGGTGAACAACCCCGACAAGCTCGGGCACGTCGGTCCTGTGGCGGACGCCTGGGAGGCCCTCCGCGAGGCGCACCGGGCACACCGGCCCACAGGCTGACCGCAGAGCCGGCCGCCCTCCAGGGCCTGGGATGCCGGGCCCCGGGCGCGAAGCAACAGAACAGCAGGTGATCCGTTCTGTCCGGGCTGAATAACAGCAAGAAGCGGGACTTCCATGCGACAGCTGCCGGTCTGTCCCGGGGAGCGGAGTGGGGCGCATTGAACGTACCGAACCGGGACGTTGCGAATCGGTTCGACACGGACCGAAACGAGAGCCGCAGCAGAAGGGGAGTGGTTCATCCTCCTGCTTCTTGCTGTTATATCGAATTCCCGGGGCTCGATCCGTACGCTGAAGCCATGCCGCAGCCCAGCCGCTCCCTCCCGGCCGACACCTCCGGCGCGATCAGCCGCTTCCTCGACGCGCTCGAAGCCCGTGGGTACGTGTACGAGACCCGGCGGCTGCGCGCGCACTTCCTCAACGAGTACCTGGACTACGTGCTGGGCGAGGAGCAGGCCACCGCGCTCCCCGTCGACGAGCTCATGGACCTCACCCGCGCCGAGTCCTGGATCGCGGCGGCGGCCGCCGGCCGGACCCGCAGACGTAACACCCTCACCGGACCCGACGCCGTCGCCGCCGGCAACAGCCAGCGCGTCCGCATTCAGACGTGGAACTCGTTCGCCGAATACCTCGGCCTACCCGTGCGCCTGGAAACGCCTCCTGCCGTACACGGCGACTGGCTGGAACCCGAGGAGTCCCACAAGCTGCTGCGCACCCTCGCGGTGAAGCGCCCAGCCGGCTCCAACGCGGCCACAGCGATCCGCACCGCCGCGGTGGCCGCGCTCGTCGCCGCCACCGGCCGCTCCGTACCCGACCTCCACCGCCTGGACGTCGCACACGTCGACCTGGAGCACCGCCCGTTCCCCCAGGTACTGCTGGACACCGGGCCACACCCCCTCGACAAGGACACCGCCGGCATCCTGCGCCGCTGGCTCGACGTCCGCGCCGGCATCACCCAGCAGCTCGAAGGCAGCGACCCCGGCTACCTCTGGATCCCCACGAAACCCGGCCGCCCCCGCGGCGGCGAGGAACCCCCCAAGCCCGGACTGACCCGGGCCGCCGTCCGCACCCTGCACTCCGCCCACCGCAACCTCGTCCTCCAGGTCTTCGGCGCGCCGCTGCGTCCTGGGGCACTGCTGCTGTCCCGCCCGTGACGGAACGCCTCAGGGAGCTCGCGGAACGTCGGAACGAGAACCGACGCCGATCGCTGCCCGGCCTTCGGCTGGGTGGATCCGTACGGCGACACGCTGTTCGGCGAACAGGAAGCTCGATTCGCTGGCTTTGTTCACGAGAACCGGGTTCTGGCACAGATCTTTGGGAGCCGTCGCGCAGCGTTACCCCGATGTTCGATTACAACCGAAAATTGGTTCTGGTCCAACTTCTGTGGTCTGCCTACTCACTGTGATCGTTGGCCTTGCTGATAGGTCTCGCGAGATCGTCTAGAAACTGCCGGTGCCGATCGCGTTCGGCCTGATGGTTCTGACTGTGCGCGAGGTACTGCTCAAGCTGGAAGAGCTGCTCTTCCTGGCGGATCCGGGGGTTAGGGTGGAGTCGGTTGAGGACGATGGCGAGGTAATCCGAGTCGGTGCCAGATGCCGGACGGCCGGGGCTCGGTGCCCAGGCTGCGGAAGCTGGTCGAGGCGGGTGCACGGCTCTTACCTGCGGTTTCCCGCTGACCTGCCTGTGGCAGGACGGCGGGTGGTTCTGCGGCTTCGTGTCCGGCGCTTCACGTGCAAAGACATCTCCTGCGGACGGCGGACCTTCGTCGAGCAGGTTGCCGGCCTGACCCGGCGGTACAGCCAGAGGACCGATCGAATGCGGTCGCTATTGGCTGAGGTCGGCCTCGCGCTGGCCGGTCGCGCCGGTGCCAGGCTGGCCGATGTCTTCGGGGCGAGGGTCAGCCGGAACACGGTCCTGCGGCTGGTCAACGCCCTCCCGGAGCCCCAGCCACAGGTCCCGCGTGTGGTCGGCGTCGACGAATACGCGATGCGCAAGGGCCGCATCTACGGGACCGTGCTGGTCGACGTCGAGACCCGCAGACCGGTGGACCTCCTGCCGGATCGCGAGGCAGGCACTGTCGCGGCCTGGCTGGCCGAGCACCCGAGCATTGAGGTCGTCTGCCGCGACCGCGCGCCGTACTTCGCCGAGGGTGCCAGGATCGGGGCACCCACCGCGGTACAGGTCGCCGACCGATTCCACCTCTGGCGCAACCTCGGCGAAGCGGCCGAGCGGTGCGTCTCCCTCCACCGTCCGTGCCTCCGTGCGACCTCCGCCGAGCCGGCGCCGGAGAAGACTCCGGCTCCGGAACGGGCCGAGAACGGGTCGCCATGGCCCACCGGACACCGATTCGCCGACCGCACCCGCGCCAAGCACGCCACCGTCCACGCGCTGCTGGCCGCCGGCCACAGCCGACGCTCGATCCAACGACAGCTCGGCATGACCTACCGCACCGTCCAACGGCTGGCCGACGCCGCCAGGCCGGAAGACCTGTTCCACGGACAGTGGCAGAACCGCAGGACAAAGCTCGACGACTTCAAGCCCTTCCTGCACGGGCGATGGGCCGAGGGCTGCACGAACGCCTGGACCCTCTGGGAAGAGATCAAGACGCACGGCTACACCGGCGGCTACGGCGGCGTCCGCGCCCACCTCCAGCCGTTCCGCACATCCCCGACCGCACCTGCGGCCCGTCCGCCGTCCCCACGCACGGTCACCGCCTGGATCCTGACTCACCCCGACACCCTGCCGGAGAGCGAGCGTCTGAAGCTCAAATCCGTTCTCGCCGGCTGCCCCGAACTCGATGCCCTCACCGGGCACGTCCGCGCGTTCGGGAAGATACTCACCCAACTCCAGGGCGACCAGCTCCCGCAATGGATCAAAGAGGTTCGCGCCGACGACCTGCCCAGCCTTCACACCTTCGTCAACGGCCTCGAACGGGATCTCGCCGCTGTCACCGCCGGCCTGACACTGCCGTGGAGCTCCGGCATCGTCGAAGGACACGTAAACCGGATCAAAATGATCAAACGCCAGATGTACGGCCGGGCCAGCTTCAGCCTGCTGCGGAAGCGAGTCCTCCTTGCCTGACCGCGACTCTGTCACGACGAACGAGTCCGCTCAGCTGATCGCAAACGGCGCGGGATCCAGGCCCAGCTTTCTCCGGCATGAGTCGACGGCCCGCGCGACCCAGACGGTCACTGCGTCGCGATCTGCCGCGATCGCGTGAAGCTCACGCACCTTCTCCTGGGCTTCGACCATCCACGGGGCCAGCGCGTCCTCTCGAAGGACTCGCTCGAAGTGATCGCGGGCCTTGTCCGGGTCCCCGGCCAGAGCGGCTGCGATCCCGGAGTCGAAGCTGTCCCAGAAGAATCCCCACCGCACGGGCCTGGACGTCAGGTACCGGGCGACGTCCGGCAAAGCCGGGAACTTCGCCCTCAGCGCGGCCACGTTCGCAGCCGCCTGCCGACTGAGTTCGAGTGCCAGCGGTGTGAACTGGTCCTCCGTGCGAAACAGTTCGGAGCCGACCCGGACTGCGTCTACATGGAAGGCCACGTGGTCCACGTCGTGCCACAGCCACATCGCGCCGACGTACAGACCGCTGCCGGCAACCCGCGGCGGGGTGAATTCCACAACCCCGAGCCACCACCCGTGATCATCAATCCACAGCCGCGACCGCCCGCGCTGGGCCAGGCCGAGCGGCTTCAGGGACTCCCGCGCCGCCGAGGTGATGATCCGGAGCACCGGACTGCGATCTGCCATGCCCGGCATTATCGACTGTCCCACCGAAACTCCGTCGGTCGTGGTGGCACATCACCATCGCAGAGCTGTTCAACAACACTGAGCGTCACCGCTCCACAAAAGTTGGACCAGAACCGGTTCTCGTGAACAAAGCCAATTCGCCCGTCAAGAAGTCACCACCCTGACACGGGGGTGCACCGACGACCAGCAGAAGGCGGCCCTGGTCGACCCTGCCGCTACCGGATCAGCCCCGGCACCCTGGACCCGACGCTGCACCGGCTGGAGGTCGACGGCCGCGCCCGGCGCGTCTACTGGGCGACCGAGGCTGGGAAGAAGGCTCTGGCCGAGGACCGTCGGGCACTCCGGGAGCCGGCCCGCGAGGTGCCGGGCGACGAGGTGCCGTAGCGCCTGGCCGGTCAGCGGCGCGGGGTCAGGTGGTGCGCGGGGTCACCAGGCCGGATTCGTAGGCGAGGACCACGAGCTGGGCGCGGTCCCGGGCGTGGAGCTTGGTCATGGCCCGGTTGATGTGGGTCTTGGCGGTCAGCGGAGTGATGACCATGCGGGAGGCGATCTCGTCGTTGGACAGGCCCTGTGCGGTGAGGGCGACCGCCTCGCGTTCACGACCGGTCAGCTCTTCCAGGCCGCCGCCGGCGCGGATGGGGCATGACTGGGTGACGTACCGGTCGATGAGTTTGCGAGTGATCGCGGGCGCGAGCAGGGCATCACCGCGGGCGGCGACGCGTACGGCGTGCAGGAAGTCCTCCGGGACGATGTCCTTGACGAGGAACCCTGCGGCACCGGCGCGCAGCGCCTCGAAGACGTACTCGTCCATGCCGTAGTTGGTGAGCATGACGACGTGTACGCCGGCCAGGGCCGGGTCTGCGGCGATGCGCCGGGTTGCTTCGATGCCGTCCATGACGGGCATCTGGATGTCGATGAGGGCGACGTCGGGCACATGCTTCCTGACGAACGCCAGGCCCTCTTCTCCGTCGGCGGCCTCGGCCACCACCTCGATGTCGTCCTCCAGGTTGAGCAGCGCGCGGAAGCCGCTGCGCAGGAGCGGCTGGTCGTCGACCAGCAGGACCCGGATCACGACGCTCCGCCCAAGGGGAGTTCGGCCTGGACGGTGAAGCCACCCCTGCTGCGCGGCTCTGTGCGCAGGCTGCCGCCCAGGGCGGTGACGCGTTCGTGCATGCCGAGCAGCCCGAGGCCAGGCGCCGGCGCGGTGTCCGGCGTGGCCTTTCCGTCGTCGTCGACGCGGATGGCGAGGGCGCCCGGCCGGTGGTCGATCAGGACCGAGGCGGTGGTGGCGGCGGCGTGCCGGGAGACGTTGGTGAGCGACTCCTGAACGATCCGGTAAGCGGTGCGGCCCACCGCAGCCGGCACAGCGTACGGATGCCCTTCGACTCTCAGCGCCGTCTCCAGGCCGGTCGTCCGGAACCGTTTCACCAGGTCCGGTATGTGGTCGAGTCCGTGCGGCGGGGTGATGTCGTCGTCGCGCAGCGCCTCCAGGGTCGCGCGCAGCTCCCGGCTCGCCTCCCGGCCCGCTTCCTGGATCGCCAGCAGGGCCTCCGACACCTGCTCACCCCGCCTCCGGGCCACGTGGACGGCGACCTCGGACTGCACCTTGATGACCGAGATCTGGTGGGTGAGCGAGTCGTGCAGCTCCCGCGCGATGCGCAGCCGCTCCTCGTCGGCCCGGCGCCTGGCGGTCTCCTCGCGGGTACGTTCGGCTTCGTCCGCCCGCCGTTCGGCCTGCCGTACGGCCTCCCCCGCCGCGAAGGCGGCGATCAGCCAGGCGATCTCCAGGGTGGTCCGGGCCTGTGTCACGACCTCGCGCGCAGGACCGCCCGGGAAAGCCAGGGAGGTGAGGAGGAGTGCGGCCAGCAGGCCCGTGGACGCGGTCAGGGTGATGGCGCGGTGCCCGGCCCGTACAGCGCTGTAGACCGCGACCAAGTAGGAGACGGCGAGCACCTCGAACCCGGCCGCCTGGTAACCCACTGCGGACAGCCCGGCGACGGCCAGCACCACGAGCGGTGCCCGGCGGCGCGCGGCCAGCGCCAGCGCGCCGACCGCCAACAGCGTTAGGCCGAGCACCTCGCGGTCCCCGGACGGGTGGGGCCCGGACAGCCCGGTGCCCAGTAGAAGTGCCGCCACCCCCACAGTGATCGACCAGTCGCTGACCTTGGCCGGAACAGTGAACCGCCCCTTGTTCATGGGGGCACCGTAGCCGGACGCGGCAGCGGGCGAGTCCGGCTCACGGACGAGCGGCCGACTACTGCGGGCGCGGTATTCGTGTGCCGCCTGCCGTATCCGCAGTACCCGGCTGCCGCACGTGCGGCAGGGGAAAGTGCCTGCGCCTGCGGGACGACCGGCAGGGGGGACGGGGCGCATTCTCAAGGTGCGTCACAGCTCGGATTCAGCGACGGAGAAGGAGGAGAGCGGTATGAGTGCTTCGGCAGTACTGATAGCGGCGGCCGAGGGCGGGATCATCGGCGACGGACGGACGGGGGCCAACCTGGCCCTCGGGGTAGGGCTGCTCGGCGTGGTGATCGGCTGGCTGGCCCTGGCCCGCGCCGGCAACCGGACCGGCAACGCGCGCACCGGCGGTAGGTCGGCTGTCGCGGTAGGGGCGGTCGGCACGGTCCTCGCGGTGCTGCACCTGGCCACTTCCAGCGGGGGCCCCGGTACCGGAAACGGGCTCGTCGGCGCCGTCGCGGCCGTCCCGCTGGGGCTGGGCGGCGTGTTCCTCGGCCGCCGGGCGCTGACCCGTTTCCGCCGCGCCGGCCAGCCCGTCGGATGACCGGCTGACCGCCGGGTCATGGCGTGCGGGCGGCCACCGCGCGCCGGACCGCGTAGGCGGCGGCGCCTACTGAGGTTTTCGTGTTGTCGTCGGGTGGTGACGGTTCATGATCCCTGCGGTATGCCGGTGGGGTGAGGTATTCGGAGGGTGGGGGCCTGACCGCTGAGCGTCGGGCGTTACGTGAGGAGATCCGGCTTCAGGCCGGGCGACGGTTCGTGGCGGGTGAGAAGACCGCTGTGATCGCGAAGGACTTGCGAGTGAGCGTGCGGTCGGTGGAACGCTGGCGCCGTGCCTGGCGCGAGGGCGACATGGAGGGCCTGCGTTCCGCGGGTCCAGCGAACTCACCGACCATCACCGATGCCCAGTTCGCCGTGCTGGAAGAGGAACTCGGCAAAGGCCCGGCGACACACGGCTTCGAGGACGAACGCTGGACCCTGGTCCGGGTCCAGGTGGTGATCTGCCGTCGGCTGCGAGTGACCCTGTCGGTGGCGACGGTGTGGCGGCTGCTGAAACGACACGGCTGGTCCTGGCAGGCGCCCGCACGCAGAGCACTGGAGCGTGACGAGCACGCGGTGGAGCTGTGGAAGAAGGAGGTGTGGCCCCGGGTAAAAGGCTCGCGGCGGCCTCCGGGGCCTGGATCGTCTTCGAGGACGAGGCCGGCTTCTCGATGACGCCGCCCCGTGCCCGCACCTGGGGCCGGCGCGGGCACACCCCCGTCATCCGTGTGCGTGGCAGGTCCCGCCGCCGGACCTCGGTTGCCGCGCTGTGCTGCTACAAGGCCGGCGAGAAGAGCCGTCTCATCCACCGGCCCCGCACACACCTCCTGCTCAAGGGTGCCCGCAAAAGCTTCTCCTGGCAGGACTATCGCGACCTCCTGGTGCGGGCACACATCCAGCTCGACGGACCGATCGTCGTCGTCTGGGACAACCTCAACACCCACCTGGCCGCAGGACTGAAGCAGTACGAGGCCGAACACGACTGGCTCACCACCGTCCGGATTCCGCCGTACGCACCCGACCTCAATCCCGTCGAAGCCGTCTGGTCACTCGTGCGCAGAGCAATGGCCAACACCGCTTTCACCACACCCGACGACCTCGACCGCAAGCTCCGCATCAAGTTACGCAGGATCCAACTCCGACCCCGTCTCATCGACGGCTGTCTCACCGCCACAAGACTCGCCATCAACCCACCGACCCCACCTCGAAAACCTCAGTAACTGATGGTTTCAGAATGGGGTTTGAATGACGCGGCCAGCCCAGAGCGTCCTCGCAGATCATGCAACACTCGGCGCGTGACAGCACCCGAAGAACCGTCCGAAGCAAGCCTGCCCAGCGGCGGTTCGTATGCCTGTCCCTGCTGCAAGCTCTTGACGCTGGAAGCTCGCGGACAATTCCAGATCTGTGACGAGTGCAGCTGGGAAGACGATGGCCAGGACGACCCGAACGCCGACGAGGTCTGGGGCGGCCCCAACGGGGCGGATAGCCTGACCGACGCACGTCGTCGCTACGCGCAGTACGTCGCCACAACGAGGGCAACAGATCCGAGATCGGCAGCCAATGGCGGCCCAGGCAGGTGGCGTTCACGCCCGAACCGTCGTCACCGCTGACTGATCGTTTCAGGATGACGTGCGGAGCCGTCGGAGGCAGATGATGCTGCAGGCGAGTTCCAGGAGGCCCTGGTGTAGGTCGGCGCGGCGTTCGTGGTTGGAAACCGGCTGGAGCGGCCCGTAGCCGGCCGCGGTGTTCGTCCGCCACAGCCGGGCGTCGGAGATGTCGGCGATCCTCGGCGAGAACTGGTAGCCGCAGATCGCGAACAGGCCGAAGACGATGTCGGAGTACACCGCGACGACGTCGCCCACGGCGACCGGCCCCGGTGGTTGGTCTCGGTGGTTGGTCTCGTCTCATGCCCGGATGCGGCCGGACTTCCACCCGCTGCATCCGAAGGAGAGTCTTGGTGCGCAGGACCGTGCCCCCAGCCGGCGGGAGATCGGCGTATGCGTACCGTTCAGGCGTCCTGGCTGAAGCCTTCGCTCTCAGGCCCCCTCTCGCAGTGCGGTGAAGTCGACGTCGAGCTTCGGGTCGTACGCGTCCGGCTGGATGCCGAGCTTGTGAGTGGGGCTTCTGAGGAGGATCGGAACGGCCAGTAGCGGCATCGGGCCGATCTTGGTTCCGGTTCGGTGAAGCGGGCCATCTGCACTGGTCAGCGACCCTACGTTCCGGGCGCGCCAGCAGCGGCGACATCGAATCCCCGCGCCTGTCGGTTATCCAGCGCCAGCGGTCGAACCCCTAACTCACCGCCTGCTTCACGAGCGCACCGATCCGCGTCTCCACCTCGTCCGTTACCTCGGTCAGGGCGAAACTGGCCGCCCACATCGTGCCCTCGTCCAGCTTCGCCTGGTCGCTGAACCCGAGCGTCGCGTAGCGCGCCTTGAACTTCTCCGCGCTCTGGAAGAAGCAGACGACCTTGCCGTCCAGCGCGTAGGCGGGCATCCCGTACCAGAGCTTCGGTGCGAGGGCCGGGGCGCTGGCCGTGATGACGGCGTGGACCCGCTCAGCCATGATCCGGTCCGAGTCCTGCATCTCGGCGATCTTCGCGAGCACGTCTCGCTTTGCCTCCGCCGCCTTGTCCGCGCGCGAGGTACGGCGGGCTGCCGTCTTCAGCTCTTGGGCGTGGTCCTTCATCGCGGCCCGCTCCTCGGCCGTGAATCCCGCGTGTGTGCTGCTTTCGGTGCTGCTCATGGCAGATCTCCCTCTGAGGGTCTGACGTGCTGGATCTTGGGCGCGTGGGTGCCGACGTGCCACCACATGCCACATCGGCACGCGACGTGCCGATCGAGTCTGAATACTGCGCACAAGCCTCGACATTGTCAACGGCACGCCATGTGCCGTTAGGATGGCGGCATGACCCAGACGCCCGCCACGCCGAGACGCCGAGGCGCCGCTCGCACCGAAGCGCTGCTGCAGGTGACCCTCGATCTGGCCGCGGAAGTCGGATACGCGGGCCTGAGCATCGAAGCGGTCGGCCGAAGGGCCGGGGTCGGAAAGCACACGATCTACCGGCGCTGGCCGTCCATGTCGGCACTGCTGCTGGACGCGCTCAGCCGTGTGTGGACCAGCGACCTGGATTACCGCGACACAGGGGACGTCCGCGCGGACTTGCGCGAACAGTTCCTACGCTCGGGCCTCGCCCTCTCCAGCCCGCCGATCGGCCCCGTCTACCGCGCGGTCATCGCCGAGGCGCAGGCCGATTCAACTCTGCGGGCGACCCTGCACGAACGGTTCCTGGTCACCGTCGAGCAGAGCACCCTCGACCGAATCACCCGCGCCCAGCACACAGGTGAACTGACCGCGGAAGCGAATCTGGAAATCGCCGCCGAGGTACTGTGCGGCACCCTGTACTACCGCAGCCTGCTGTCGACCCGCCCCATCGACGAGGGCGTGGTCGACGGGCTGCTGGACATGTTCATGGCCGCCTACGGAACCAGCAATTAGGGCCCCGCCTCCTTGGGTTTTCCCGCGTTCAGGTGGTTTGCCGTCTTGTGGCTCATCTTCAGGGCTTCTGCAGCGTTGCCCGGCTGTCCGACCGATCTGCGGTCCGGCCCACTTGTCGCCGCAGGAGGCTGTCGACCCGAGTCGACCGCGGCGATCACCAGGCGAGGGAGCCACTCATGGAAAGCGATCGTGGCCCTCGATCAAATGTCATGACGATGAAGACGGCGCTCCGGAATCAGCGGTTGCGGCGAGCTCGATGTGCGAGGGGTAGGGCTCCCTGGGGTGCGCTTGTCAGCGTTTTCGATCTTCTGGGTTCATCGGGGGGGCCGTGCTCGGCGACGTTGGTCCGGTCATGACGACCGGAAGGAGCCCGGGGTGCGGCAGGAGTGGGAGCCGGAGGCCCTGATCGAGGCCTGGACGCTGCTGGAGGAGGACCAGGAGCGGCTGCGGAACAAGTGGGGGGCGAACCGGTTGGGGTTCGCGCTGCTGCTGAGTTCTTCGAGGTGGACGCCCGGTTCCCGGAGAACGCCGAGTGCGGCCGGGTCGGCAACCTGAAGACCACAGGCCCGGCGTCGTCGGCGGGGCGGCTGGCGTTGGCTCGTACTACGGGGCTGTGAGGGTGTCGAGCCGGGCGGCGAGGTCGGGGTGGGCGGCGGCCAGGTGGGGGCGGGCGGCGGTCAGGGGGGCGATGAGGTCGGCGGGATCGTCGTGGGCGAGGGCCGCGTGGAGCTCGCCGAGCGGGCGGTGGGCGGCGGCAGGCAGGTCGGTGAGGGCTGTGATCTGGCCGGCGAGGCGGCGCAGGTCGGCCGCGTTGCGGCGGGCCCAGGCGGCGGTGGTGCGGTCGGCGGCCCGGGCCCGGCGGGTGGCCGTCACACGCTGCTCGCCGGTGGTCCCGTCCGGGCCGGGGCGGCCGCGCAGGTAGCGGCGTTCGGCGGCCTGGCGGCTGGCGACGCCGAGGGGGTGGGCGAGGTCGGCCCAGCTGGCGCCCGCCTCGCGGGCGGTTTCGATCAGGCCGGTCTCCCATCCGGCGAGCTGCTCGCGGACCTGCCGCAGCAGCGACAAGGAGGCCAGGGCCTGTTCCGGACCGGGGGCGGGGGCGGCTGCGGTCTCGTGCCGGGCTTCACGCAGGGCGTCGTTCACGGCGTCAAGGGCCGCCGCGGCGGCAAGGAACGACACCGGGCTGTGGGCGTCGGCGCGGGTCGGGGACGGCTGGTCGGCCGGGGTCACGGAACCTCCCTCAGGTTGTCATCAGGCAGACGACATCATGTTTGTCATCCATTGGATGACATGTTACAACAGTGTCAGTGCAGCGCATTGGCAGCAACTGCCTGAACCTGCTGGAGGTGTTTCACGATGTTGATGCGCACTGACCCCTTCCGTGAGCTGGACCGGCTGGCGCAGCAGCTGATGGGGCCGGGTACCTGGTCGAAGCCGTCGGCGATGCCGATGGACGCCTACCGAGAGGGCGACGAGTACGTGGTCGCCTTCGACCTTCCCGGTGTCACCGCGGACGCGATCGATATCGACGTCGAGCGCAACATGCTCACCGTCAAGGCCGAGCGTCGGCCGGTGGCGAAGGCCGACGACGTGCAGATGGAACTGTCCGAGCGGCCGCTGGGCGCCTTCTCCCGCCAGATCGTGCTCGCCGACACCCTCGACACCGAGCACATCAAGGCCGACTACGACGCGGGCGTGCTCACCCTGCGCATCCCGATCGCCGAGCGCGCCAAGCCCCGCAAGATCTCCATCGGCGTCGGATCCGGCCACAAGGAGATCTCCGTCTGACACCGGCCGGACAGGTGCGGAGGGAAAAATTCCTGATCTCCCCCTCGCCCCGCCCTCCGCACCCCGCGGCCCGTCCGAATGAAACAAGAAGGGGTGGCGGCCGAAATGACTCTGCGACGCGAAACGTTCCTCGACCACGTCAAGGAACGCGGCGAATACGACACTGCGGAGGAAGCCGAGCGCGCGGCCCGCGTAATCCTCGCCCTGCTCGGCGCGCACCTGGTCGGCGAAGTCCGCGCCCAGCTCGCGGCACGCCTGCCGGAGGAATTCGCCCTGATCCTGCTCAACCCGCTCCAGAGCGCCGAACCGCTGCCACCGGAACGGTTCCTGCGGGCCACTGCGGCCTGGATCGAGGGCGCCACCGAGCACACCGCGACCTGGGACGTCAGCGCCGTCCTCTCAACGGTCGCCGACACTGCCGGCGATGACCTGCTGGGCGAGATCCTGCTCCAGCTCCCCACCGGCTACGACCTCCTCTTCGGCCGCCCCCAGCCCACCTGACCACCCGCTCCTATGAAAGGCATCCCGCAGTGATCACCGACGTACGCGTACCGCTTGAGCGCCAGCAGCCGTACTCGACGGCGTACGAGCAGATGCTGGAGAAGGTCCGCTACGAAGGCGCCTACCCCACCCGCGAGCGAGCTGAGGAAGCCGTCCGCCTGGTCCTTTCGGGGCTGGGACGCCAGCTGACCGGCGACGAACGCGTCGACCTGGCGCGCTGCCTGCCCCGGGAGGCCGCTCGTGTGCTGACCGCGCAGATCCCCGACCCTCAGCCGCTGACCGGATGGGCCTTCGTCAAGGACCTCGCCGCCCGCTCCGGCGCCTCCCTGGCCACCACCCGCTGGGACACCGGCTCCGTCTTCGCCGCCGTCACCGCCCACACCGGCCCCGACCTCATCACCCGTATCCTGCACCAGCTCCCCACCGGCTACGCCCTGCTGTTCGGCCGCGCCGAACTCACCCCGGCCGCGTAGACGGCCGGTGCCCTTCCAGCGCCAGGGAGGGTTGGACGACGGTGCACGGCCCGCGCACCCCGCAGGGAGAGGCCGCCGCAGCCCCGGCGTGACAGCCGGGCTCCGGGCGGGGCCGGAGCCATGATGAAGACGACCTTGCCCGGGACGCCGAAGCGTCCCGGGCAGCAGGTGCGGACGCCGGCCGCGAAGCCCCTTGGCAGGTGCAGGTCTTCGCCGGCTCAGGCCGAGGCCGGCGGAGCGGATGATTCGGCGGCGCGGCGGTATTCGGCGTTGATGCGCTGGGCTTCTTCGAGCTGGTCTTCGAGGATGACGATGCGGCAGGCGGCCTCGATCGGGGTCCCGTGGTCGACGAGTTCCCGGGCCCGGGCGGCGATGCGCAGTTGGTAGCGGGAGTAGCGGCGGTGCCCGCCCGCGGAGCGCAGCGGGGTGATCAGGCGGGCTTCGCCGATGGCGCGGAGGAAGCCCTGGGTGGTGCCGAGCATCTCGGCGGCCCGGCCCATGGTGTAGGCGGGGTA
>NZ_JBSFDD010000020.1:0-148940 GCF_053593715.1 Streptomyces sp. NPDC002125
GGCCACCCGCTCGTCGGGGGGCAACCCCCCGGGGGCCCCTTGCGCCCGCACCCCCCCCCCCGGGCGCCCCCGGGGGGGCGGGGGCGCCCCCCCCCCCCCGCCGCCACCGGGCCCGCCCTCGTTACGCTGGGCGGGTGTGCTTCTATGCGGAGACCTCGTACAAGCTCCACTACGCGTGTGTGACCTGCCGGGTCAGCTTCAAGAAGCACCCGGACCCGGCGCGAAGGCACACGTGCCCCAACTGCTCCCTGCCTCTGCTGTGTGCGGGGCACGACTTCGCCGCGCCGCCCCGTCGGGACGTGCGGGCCTGGTCCGTCGTCGCCGCGGTGCTGAGACTGGGACTGCGCTACGAGGGCCGGTCCGCGTGCGGCTGCGCCAGGGAGCCGGAGTCCCGCCCCCGTACGCGTGCCGAGCTGCGCACCCGCCTCGTTCTCTCCTCCAGATACGGCGTACCGCTGAGTGAGGCGCTGGCCCGCAGGGACCCGTGGCCGGCCCCCGAGGAGTCGGCCCGGGTGCGTGGGGCGGGCGGTCCACCGGGCCACTGAGACGGGCGGCCGAAGGCGGTGACGGGACGATGGCGTAAGGCAGTTCCACGCCGCTCCCCTCCGGACGTACCGGCAGACGCGGCGCACGCCGGACAGCGCGGAGCTCCCGGCAGTGCGGCGCGTGCGCGCACTGCCGGGAGCGGTCCTGCGGGGGTTGTTCCTTACGGCTGTTCGCCGTCGTGGAGCGCGGTCACCTCCTGGTCGGTGAGCGCCTTGTCGAACACCTTGACCTGGTCGACCGAGCCGTTCCAGAAGTCGACGTTGCCGCCGGACCACTTGGCACGGCCGACGGACAGCGCGCCGGAGCTCACGTCGGCGGTGCCTGCGGCCGCGGTGGAGGCCAGCTTGCCGTCGACGTAGAGCTTGATCTCGTCACCGCTGCGGACGCCGACGAGGTGGTACCAGTGGCCGAGCTCGGGCTGGATCTCCAGCCGGGCGCGGTGGGCACCCGGGGTGGAGAAGGCGAACGCGCCCTGTCCGTACTGGAGATAGAACGGGTTCTCCTGGCGCCGGCCGTCCTGGCTGACGACGGTCGCGTAGTTGCCGGGGAGCGCGTCCAGCGACGCCCAGGCGGAGACGGTGTAGTCACCGGTCGTGTCGACGACCGGGCCGTCGGTCTCGGCGAACTGGCCCTCGCCGTTGAACTTCAGCGCGGAGCCCTGCACGCCTGGCGTCCAGGACGTCCCCTCGGAGAGGGTGAGGTCCTTCTGGTTCGGGCCGCTGTCGGCCGCCGTGGTCCCCTTGTTCTCGTCGAGGGACCACGCACCGCCCCCCTTGATCTCGTCCCGCTCGCCCGCGGCGGCACCGGCCGCGATGACCTCCTGGTTGATCTTCCGCACCTTCGCGGGGTCGACCTTGATCTCGCGGCGGTCGTACGTCCAGAGACCGTTGAGCTCGTTCTCGAGGTCGGTCACCTGGGTGTAGATGGAGCCGGAGAGCTCGGCGCGGGCCGCGTCCAGGTAGTACGTGCGGGTGTTGTCGACGTACTTGGCGGTCAGCGCGTCCTTGTCGGCGACGCCGCTGTAGATCGCGGTGGGGGCACCCGGCCACATGTTTCCGGGCATCCGGAGGGTGAAGCCGCCGTGCTCACCGTCCATCGCCGCGCGGTTGGCGTCCGGGAAGGCGGGGTCGGTGTTGTTGTAGTCGTGGTGGTCGATGATGTCGCCCTTGCCGCTGTCACCCTTGGAGTTGCAGCAGTTGACACCGCTGTGGGCGTTGACGACCCGGGAGGGGTCGGCGGCCTGGACCTTCTCGGTGATCTTTCCGGTCTCGGTGCGGTCCCACTCGCCCCAGCCCTCGTTGAAGACGATCCAGGCACCGATCGAGGGGTAGTTGTGCAGCTGCTCCATCATCTCGGCACCCTGGTCGAGGAAGGCCTTCTGGCCCTTCTCACCGGTGATGTTGCCGGAGACGAAGTCCTGCCAGACCAGCAGCCCGAGCTGGTCGGCGTGGTAGTACCACCGCGCCGGCTCGACCTTGATGTGCTTGCGTACGGAGTTGAAGCCGAGGTCCTTCTGCGCCTTCAGGTCGAAGACGAGCGCCGCGTCGCTGGGCTGCGTGTTCAGACCGTCGGGGTAGAAGCCCTGGTCGAGCTGGGCGAGGGAGAAGAACGGCTTCCCGTTGAGCACCAGCTTCTGGTAGCCGCCGACCTTCGCGACGCCGAAGGAGCGCATCCCGAAGTAGCTGTCGACGGTGTCCTTGGAGCGGCCGTCCTTGAGGGTGACCTCCAGGTCGTACAGGTACGGGTCGTCCGGCGTCCAGAGGTGCTGCCTGGCGACCGGGAGGCTCAGCTCGCTGTTGGCGGGACCGGTGACGGTACCGACGACCTTGCCCTTCTTGTCACGGGCGACGGCGGTGACACGGGCGGACTTCGAGGCGTCCTCGGAGTTGACCGTCAGGGCCAGGCGGCCCTTGTCGATGTCCGGGGTGGTCTTCAGGGAGTCGACGGCGGCGGGAGCGACCGGCTCCAGCCAGACGGTCTGCCAGATGCCGGAGGAGGCGGTGTAGAAGATGCCGCTGGGGTTGGCGGACTGCTTGCCCGTGGGCTGGTCGGCACCGGTGGTGTCGGTGACCGCGACCACGATCTCCTGCGGACCGCTGCCCTTGAGGGCGTCCGTGATGTCCGCGGTGAAGGCCGTGTAGCCGCCGGTGTGCTCGGCGACCTGCTTGCCGTTGACCCAGACGCGCGCCTGGTAGTCGACGGCACCGAAGTTGAGCTTCAGACGGTCGTCGCCGCTCTGCTTGCCGACCGACCAGCTCTTGGGCACGGTGACGAGCTTGCGGTAGAACATGTGGTCCTCGTGGCGCTCGATCCCGGAGAGCTGGGACTCCACGGGGAACGGCACGGTGATGCGCTCGTCGAGGGACTTGCCGAAGACCGGCTGCTCACCGGCGGTGGCTCCGGCGAACTCCCACGGTCCGTTGAGGTTCTTCCAGTCGTCGCGCACCTGCTGCGGGCGGGGGTACTCGGGCAGCGGGTTCTTCTTGTCCAGCTTCTCGCCCCACGGGGTGAGAAGCCGGTGCGTGGAGAGGTTCTTCGCCCTGCGGCTGATCTCCGGGACGGTCTCGTCGCCGTTCTTCAGCCCGCCCTGACCGTCGTACGCGAACCTGACCTGCTGGTTCTTCTGGATGGCACCGCCCAGGGTGACGATGAGCGCCTTGCGGTTGTTCGAGGCCCTGACGACCGACTTCACCGGCATCGGCGTGGTGTCCGCCTCGACGGCGAGGTGGCCCTTCACGTCCTCGATGCCGCTGACCTCGTGGTCGAAGGTCGCCTGCACCTTCAGGCCGTCCTCCGCGACGCTCAGCCCGACCGGGTAGACCTCGAAGTCGGCCGGCGGGGTGAACGCGGACTCGGGGACGATCTGCTTGGCGAGCTTCGCGCTCGACCAGCGCAGGAACATGTTCGCCCCGCCGACGTCCTGGAACATCTCCAGCCGGAAGGTGTGCTGCTCACCGGCCTTCAGGGTGACGGGCGCGCTGGTCTGCTCCTTGTCCCAGTCCGGCACCCAGTGGTCGATGACGGGCTTGTCGTCGATGAAGAGCCGGAAGCCGTTGTCACCGATGGCGGAGAAGGTGTAGTCGCCGTCCTCCGGGGCCGCGATCTGCCCCGTCCAGCGCGCGGTGGTGTGTTCGGTCTTCCCGGTGGCCGACTCGAACGCACCGGTCAGACCGGGGAAGTTGATGTCCGGGTCCAGCGCCACCGCACCGAGCGTCGCGAAGTCGCGGGCGCCCGGGGCGGACATGGCGAAGTACTCGCCCTTGAGGCCGTGCACCTCGGTGGAGGGGTCCTCCGCCGCGAACGTCCTGGCGGCGGCACCCGCGGAAGGAACCGTTGCGGGGGCCGCAGCAGCGGCGGGGACCATGGTGGCCCCGACGGGCATCATCAGCGCCGCCGTACAGGCGAGCGTTCTCAAGAGCGTGCGGGGGCGGGCTAGTTGTCGTATCAAGGCGTCGTCCTCGTCGAAGAAGCCGGAGTGCCCCGGACCGCGGAGCACTGCACATAGTCGAACATTGAGCCACAGCCCCAAACACCTGACAACGGTCGTGCAGTGAGAATTTTCAACGATAGAAAAATGAGACCCGGCTCGCTCCCGGCGGCGGGCATGCCGGACCCGGCGAGCGGCTGTGCGCCGTCCGCCGGGTACCGGACCGGACCTCGTCGACGTGTTACCGAGGAAGACCCGCAGGTCCCGTGGCCCAGGAGGTGTTCGGCCGGTCAGCGAGCCGGTAGGTCAGCGCACCTCCCCGGGTGACCAGTCGGGCGTCCGTCCAGGACCGGTCGCTCGTCCGCCCGTCGACCTTCACCGCGTCGATGTACGGATGTGTCGCATCGGCCTCCGGGGCGCTGATGGTGATGTCTCCGCCCTCCCGCCTGTCCAGGACGGCGGACGGGAAGAGCGGCGCCCCGAGCAGCATGGTGGCGCTGCCCGGCGTCTGCGGGTAGAGGCCGAGGGCGGAGAAGACGTACCAGGCCGACATCGTGCCGAGGTCGTCGTTGCCGGGCAGGCCGCGCGGGCCCGTTCCGTACACCGTGTTCACGATCTCGCGTACGGTCTCCTGGGTCTTCCAGGGCTGCCCCAGCGCGTTGTAGAGCCACGGGGCGTGGATGCCCGGCTCGTTGGTCGGGTCGTAGCGCAGGGCGTCGCCGCCCTTGACCGACCAGGAGCCGTCGGCCTTGTGGAAGAAGCCGTCCAGCCGCTTCGCCGCCACGTCCCGGCCGCCCATGGCCTCTGCCAGACCCTGTACATCCTGCGGGACCATCCAGGTGTAGGTGGCACTGGTCCCCTGCGCGAAGCCCCGGTCGCTGCCGGGGCTGAACGGGGTCACCCAGGAGCCGTCCAGGTTGCGCGCCTGGATGTAGCCGGTGGTTCCTGCGCCGTCGCCTGCCCCGGGGTTGAACACGTTGCGCCACCAGGTGCCGCGCACCTCGAAGGCCGCGGCCTCCTCGTCGCGCCCGAGCAGCCGGGCCCACCGGCCGAGCGCCGCGTCGGCGACCGCGTCCTCCAGCGTCTCGGCGGCCCCGCCCCAGCAGTGGCAGACGTCCTGGGCCGCGTAGTGGGACTCCAGGTACTGCGCGAGGTTGGGCCGCTGACCGGTGCACTGGCCGGGGCAGCCCGCGTCGGAGAGGCCGTCCGGGTGGGGCACCGTGGCCTGGCGGGCGAGGGACTCGAAGGCACCCTCGTAGTCGAAGTTGCGTACGCCCATCGCGTAGAACGTGGCGAGGGTGGCGGCCGTGGGGTCACCGGTCATCACATGCGTGGCGCCGTTGATGTGCACCCAGCGGTCCCAGACGCCGCCGTTCTGCCGGGCGAAGTTGTACAGGGACTGGGCGAAGTCGCCGGCGATCCTCGGCTTGAGGAGCGCGAGGAGCTGGATCTGGGCGCGGTACTGGTCCCAGCCGGAGAAGTTGCTGTACTGCGCCTTCTGGCCGCGTGCCACCCTGTGCGGTTCGCCGTCCATGCCGGGGTAGCGGCCGTCGGTGTCGCTGATCAGGTTCGGCTGCATCAGCGAGTGGTACAGCGCGGTGTAGAAGGAGGTGCGCTGCGCGTCGCTGCCGCCTCCGACGCGCACGGAGGAGAGCTCCCGGTCCCACGCACCGGCTCCGGCCCGGGCCACGTCGTCGACGCTCGCCCTGGGTGCGATCTCCTTGCGGAGGTTGGCCTCGGCGCCCGCCTGGCTGACGTAGGAGATACCGATCCGCATCCGGACGTCGTCGTCCTCGGCCGTGTCGAAGCCGACCCAGCCGCCGGATCCCCGCCCTGCGCGGTCGGCGCCGGTGGCGTAGCCCTCGCCGCCGCTTCCGCTGGTCGCGCCCGGTGCGAGCGTGCCGTCGCGCCAGGTGCCGGTGCCGGCGAAGTCCCGGTCGAAGGAGGCGCTGAAGTAGAGCCGGTAGTAGCTCTTGCGGTTGTTGGTGCCTCCGTTGGCGCGCCGGCCGCAGAACGCCCCGGTGAGGACCGAACCGGTCACCTTGCGGTGCGCGGTGTCGATCCGGATCTCGGCGTCCTCGCTCCCGTTGAGGGAGTTGGACACCCGGAAGAGAAGACTGGCGGACTTGTCGGCGGGGAAGCTGAAGTCGGCCACGCCTGCACGCTCGCTGACCGCCAGGTCCGCGGTGGCGCCGGAGTCGAGTCCGACGGTGTAACGGCCGGGCACGGCACGCTCGTTGTCGTGCGAGAAGCCCGAGGCGTAGACGGCGTCCTTGGTGTCGGCGGACGGCGAGGAGGTGACGTCGCCGACGAACGGCATGATCGGCACGTCCCCCGCGGCGCCGGGGTTGCACCCGGCGCCGTTGACATGGGTGAGGCTCAGTCCGCGCATCCGGGTCACGCCGTACTCGTAACCGTTGGCCGCCCCGGTGCTCGTCTGGTCCCCCGTGGTGCTGGTCGGGGACCAGGCGATCATGCCGTACGGGCGGACAGCGCCCGGATAGGTGTTGCCGCCGTTCGCCGTGCCGATCATCGGGTCGACGTAGGCGGTGGGATGCGCGACGAGCGGGGCCGCCTGGGCGGCCGGGGGCAGGACGGCCCCGGCGAGGGCGCCGGTGACGACGAAGGCGGCGGCCCGTGCGGCGAACCGCTTGGCCGCGGAGCGTCTGGAGGGCATGTTCTCGGATACCTCCGGCAGGTTGGACAACGTTGTCAGCTTCGCTCACGGTGCGATGTGACAGCGTTGATCGATTCGCGGCCGAGCGTAGATCCCTCGGGCGTTCGAGGGAATGCCCGGGGCCGTGCCGAGCGGTGAACTGGCGGTGAACGGCGCCTGCGGAGGGCCCTGCTGACACGATGTGACCTGCTGGGAGACAATCCGATCAGCCACCGAGGAGCGCCGTGATCCGCTGGACGTACGCCTTCATCGACCGACCCGCCCCTGACGCAAAGCGCGCGGCCTCCTTCTGGAGTGCGGTCACCATGACCCGCCCGTCCGCCCCGTGGGGCGAGCGGGGGGAATTCACCACCCTCTCCCCCGAGGGGGCGGACGCCTGCCTGGTGACGCAGGCCGTCGGGGACCAGGGAGGGGCGCATCCGGATTTCGCGGTGGAGGACATGGCCGCGTTCACCGCCCGGGCCATTCGGCTGGGCGCGACAGCCGAAAGATCGCGGCCCGAATTGACCGTCCTGCGCTCGCCCGGCGGGCAGCCGTTCTGCGTGGTGCCCTGGCGGGGACAGCGGACCCTGCCTCCGGTCCTGACGCACCCCGGGGGCACGACGACCCGGCTGGACCAGCTCTGCCTCGATGTGGCACCGGACGCGTTCGGGACCGAGGTGGCGTTCTGGGCGGAGCTGACCGGGTGGGACGCGCGCCCGGGCGACCACCGGGAGTTCCACGTGCTCCGGCCACCCCTGGATCTGCCCGTCCACCTGCTGATCCAGCGCCTGGACGAGCCGCGCCCCGCCTCGGCGCATCTGGATCTGGCCTGCTCCGATCTCACCGCGGGGCGGAGCCTGCACGAACGGTTGGGTGCCGAGTTCCTCCGCGACGGCGACGGATGGTCGGTCATGCGGGATCCGGCGGGCGGGATCTACTGCCTCACCGGACGCGATCCCGCGACGGGCGAGTAGGCCGTTCCCTCCGGCCCACCTTGCTGACCACACGAAGACGCCTGCCAGGTGGAGGGCCGTTCCGCCGCAGTCACTGTCAGTGTCAGTGTCAGTGTTCCCGCATACGGTTCTCCCATGGACCATCAGCGGTCGTCACCTCGCCTGGAGGACCATTTCACAGGCCGGGAGACCGGACAACGTTCTGTGAGGGTGAGCGATCTGGGTGGGTGTGCTCCACGTACGTGCGCATCCTGCCGGAATGGAGAACACACGTGAGTGAAACGCCGATGCACGAGACGCGAGACGCACGAGAGGCGTGGGCCCGGGTGACCGGGTGGCTTGAACGCAACGAGCCTGAAACTCTCGCTGCGCTCGGCGGCCCGGGAAGTCTTGCGGCCATCAGGGCAGCCGAACTGCACATGGGTCTGGACCTGCCGGCGGAGATGCGGCAGTGGCTGCTGGCGAACGACATCGATGCCGACCGGCAACCGGATGGACAGTCGTGTCTGGTGGCGCTGGGGTGCGAGATAGACATCCCCGGCGGCCATCTCCTCCTCGGGCTGACGGACATTCAGCGGGTCTACCTCAGCCGGATGGGCCTGGAGGAGATACAGCGGTCCGCAGACCCCGACCATCGGGTCTGGCGACGCGAGTGGGTGCCCATCGCCGCGGAGCGCGATGGGCTCTACGGAACGTTTCTAAACACGTTCAACGGAACCATCGGAACGTGGGACGAGGCATACGGTCCCGAGGAAGGCGCATACGCCTCGTTGTTCGCCTTCTTCCAAGAGACAGCGGACCGACTGGAAGGGGTCTCCTCGGGAGATTGGAGAGGTCCCGGCAAGTGCGCTGAACCCCGTAGTCTCGATCCCCGTCCGAAAGACGAGCCGATACGCCTCTGGGCACGAGCCAACGGTTATCTCGTAAATAACCGGGGTCGTATACCGGCGGAAATTCGCGAGGCTTACGAGGTAACACAGAGGTGAGCGCCGGCTCCGGCTGTGCCGGGCAACCACCGCCGGGGTGCCGCCCCGGTCCCCAGGTCCGTCGCGGCAACCAGCCCGAGGTCGGTGTCGCCGATGCGCAAGCCGCGGTAGAAGGCCGCCCCTTCCTCCGGTACCCGGAAGGTCTCCTCGACGCCGAACAACATCGGCAAAGCTGCACCGCCAGACGATCCACGCCCCGGACCGCCGCCCACGACCACCCCCACTTCGATCGTTCACATCTGCCGGCCGTGGTGGTCTACAAGGGTGGTGAGCAGGTGGGCCAGCTGTTCACGTTGTGTCATGGACAGCGGGGCCAGCACCTCGTCTTCCGCGTCGGCGAGCAGTTTGTCCAGTCTGAGCAGCTTCCGGCGGCCCGCGCCGGTCAGCGTGACCATGTTCCGACGGCGGTCGGCAGGGTCGGGTGCGCGTTCGGCCAGCCCTCGGTCGGCCAGTTCGTTGATGACTGCGACCAGGTCGCTGCGGTGGATGCCGGTGCGCGAACTCAGCTCGGCCTGACTCGCTGAGCCGAACTCGTCCAGCGTGGCGAGCACCGCATAGTGCCACTTGCGGGCGTCCACGCGGGCCATCTCTTCATTGACCCGACGATCGGAATGGATCGCGGCGAGGGACAGCAGCCGGGTGGGGAGTCTGCGCAGCCGCTCGGCACCCGTCCATCGGTCGCCCGGTCGAGTCGCCGCGGATGCGTCGTGGGGCGTGCTGTCGCTCATGGCGCCACCCTACCTCGTTGCGTTAGTCAGACTAACGGTTTAGGGTCGGCCACCGAACCGTTGGTGTGACTAACGAATGGGAGGCATGCATGCCGGTCACGAACGTGCTGGACTCGACCATGTACCACGAGGAGCTACCCGGCGACGGCACGCCCATCGTCTTCCTGCACGGCAACCCCAGCTCGTCCCATCTGTGGCGCAACGTCATGCCCGCGCTCGACGTGCCCACCCCGATCCTCGCCCCGGACCTGATCGGCATGGGCCGTTCCGGCAAACCCGACGCGCCCTACCTGTTCGCCGACCATGCCCGCTACCTGGACGCCTGGTTCGACCGGCTGGACCTGGACGACGTGATACTCGTCGGCCACGACTGGGGCGGAGCGCTCGCCTTCGACTGGGCGGCGCGGCACCCCGGCAGGGCCCGCGGCGTGGCCTTCCTCGAGACCATCGTGCGGCCCATGTCCTGGAGCGAGTTGGGCGACGGGCCCCGGTCACGCGCCGAGGCCGTGCGTGGACCGAAGGGCGAGGAACTGGTGCTCGACCGGACCTTCTTCCTGGAGTCGGCCTTCACCGGCGGCGTGCTCCACCCGGTCGACGAGGGGGACCTCGCGGCCTACCTGACCCCGTACCCCACCCGGGACAGCCGCCGCCCCATCCTTGAGTGGGCCCGCTCGCTGCCGCTCGACGGGCAGCCGGCACACGTCACCGCCCGAGTCGAGCAGTACGACGAGTGGCTGGCCGGCAGCCACGACGTACCCAAGCTGCTCCTCACCTTCGACTCCTCCCCGACCCTCCTGATCGGCGCGGAGATGATCGAGTGGTGCAAGGCCAACATCGCCGCGCTGGAGATCCGGCACTGCGGCCCGGCCGGGCACCACGCGCCGGAGGACCAGCCCACGGCCATCGCCGAGGCCGTCACCACCTGGGCGAAGCGACACGGGCTTGCGCGAAGCCGGTAGCCCGCTTCGAGACACCCAGGGCAGGCTCGGCCCGGACGGGTGACCCCACCCCTGCGTACTCCGCCGGGACGACTGCCCCACCGCCGCGCCCTCCGCCCTGGGGGCCGGCCACACAGCCCTTGGCTCAGCCCGCCTGACGGTGGCACGCCCTCCACGCCTTCACTCCGATTGAAACGTCAGGTAGCCTGACAATTCAATCGGAGCCGATTCCGGAGGTTCGCCATGACCATGGAGTACGCCACCCAGTACCGCTCCCGCTCGCACATCCCCCCGCAGCCGGGCAAGCCGTACTTCATCGAGAAGGGCATGGGCGACCGGGCCCACCTCTTCGGTGACCTCGTCACCGTCTACGCCGGCGGAGAGCAGACGGAGAACGCCTTCAACTTCTTCACCGTCGAAGGCACGAAGGGCGACATCATCCCGGCCCACCTGCACGCGGACACCTACGAGGTCTTCTACATCGGCAGCGGAGCCGCCCGGCTCTTCGTCGAGGACCAGGAGGGTGAGCAGTACGAGAAGCTGCTCACCACCGGCGACTTCGGGTTCGTACCCAAGAACTGCCCGCATGCCTATCGCATCGAGCGGCACCACAGCCAGATCATCGGTGTGGCCGCGGGCCCCGGCGGCACCTTCGAGCGCTTCTTCGAGAACCTCGGGACCCCGACCGACGAACTGACGCTTCCACGCGAGCCCTTCGTCCCCGAGCCCCACAAGTTCGGCACGGTTCCGCAGGAGTACGACGTGCGGTTCATGCCCGAGCAGACGTGGCGCACCCAGGGCTGACCCGTCGTTCCGTACGCCGGCGCGCCGGTCGCGGGTGCCTGCCCCGACGGCCCGCCGGCGGAAGTCCTCGCCTCCTCCCGCCAGCAAAGGTCCGTTCCATGACGCGATCCGGTCTCCCGCCCTTCCCCTTCGAGCTCCTCTCACCGCCCGACCCCGCCACGCTGGCCCTGCCGCCCGTGGCGACTCCCGAGCCGGGGGTGGAGCTCCTGCGCGGTGCGGTCTACGCCGTCCCCGACGGCAGCCGTCCGCTGGAGCTGGACCTGTGGCGGCCGGCCGGGGCGGACGGGCCCGTACCCGTCATCGTGTTCGTCCACGGCGGCGGCTGGCGGACGGGGCGGCGGGACGACATGGGACCCCGTTTCCGCACCTGGCGGCCCGGCCCGTTCGCCCGTCTCGTCCAGGCGGGGTTCGCGGTCGCCTGCGTCGACTACCGGCTGAGCGGCGAAGCACGCTTTCCCGCACAGCGGGACGATCTCGCCGCCGCGCTGAGCTGGCTGCGCCTCCGAGCGGACGAACTCGCGGTGGACCCTTCACGGATCGTCCTGTGGGGCGAGTCCGCGGGCGCGCATCTGGCCGCGCTCGCCGCGCTGATCTCGGCGACACCGGAGGAAGCAGTGCGGGGGTGCGTGTGCTGGTACGGCCCCAGTGATCTCGGTGCCCTCGCGGAGGACCACGGCGGCGGCTTCGACCCCGGCGACCCGACCACCCGCGAGGCCCGCCTCCTGGGCGCTGCCCCCGCCGTCGACGAGGAACTGGCCAGGGCCGCGAGCCCGGTCACCCATGTCTCGGCGGGCTCCCCCGCCTTCCTCCTGCTGCATGGGACCGACGACACCCTCGTGCCCAGCCGCCAGAGCGTCCGCCTGGCCGACGCGCTGCGCGCGGCGGGAGCCCCGGTGGAGCTGCGGCTGATCGAGGGGGCCCAGCACCTGTGGGTGGGGCTCCCGGACGAGGCCGTGGCCGAGTGCTTCGAGGGCTCGGTCGCATACGCCAGGGCGCGCACCCGCTGACCGGCCGCCCGGCCGGGGCCGGGACCGTATGCTCGGAAGTCCGCCTGCCGACGAGGAACGATGACCGACGCCGCACCCAACATGCCCCAGCTGCTCAGCGAGGCCAAGCGCTGGTTCGACGACGCCCTGCACGCCGGGATGCGGGCCGCCGGCGAAGAGCCCGTGACCGCCGCGCAGGCCGCGGTCTTCGCGACGCTCGACCCGGGCGGCACCTCGATCTCCGAGCTGGCCCGCCGGATGGGGGTCACCCGTCAGACGACGCATCAGGCGGTGCACAGCCTGATCGGTCTGGGGCTGATGGAGCAGACGGACGATCCGTCCTCGGCCCGGTCCCGCATCGTGCGTACGACCCCCGAGGGTGCCCGGGCGCACGCGCGGGCGCAGCTCATGCTCACCGAGCTGGAGGCCGTCCTGGCCGAGCGCATCGGCCCTCAGGCCGGGCTGCTGCGCGAGATCCTCGCACGCCCCTGGGGCGAACCGCCCGCTCCGGCACAGGGTGACGCGGGTACGCGGGCACGCCGACGCGATTCGGCCTGACCCGCCTGCAACCGGGACTGGAAACCCGTCCGGGGGCGGGCGGTCCGCGAAGTGCACAAGCGGAACGACTCGTACGAGTAGTGCGGATGATCTTTCACTGAGTACGGTGAAGTGTCAGGCGGTCGACAGCTCGGCCAAGTCGCCCTCGGGATACCGGGTTCGGCTGTCGGTACTTCCCGTGCGCGAGAACGTCTCCGCGGCAGGAAGGTGCGCCGCCGGACGACGACCCGTTCCCCGGCCCCGGTGGTGAGGCGGTTCGTGTCGCCGGTCCGGCGATGACGTACCGCCGGCGCCACAGGGACCAGAAAGTGAGCAGACAGATGCAACCGACGTTCGTACTGGTTCACGGAGCTTTCGCGAACTCCTTCTCCTTCGCGCCGCTCCAGGCCGAACTCGGCCTCCTCGGGCACCGTTCCGTCGCCGTCGACCTTCCGGGGCACGGGTTCGCGGCGACGTACCACCGCGCCTACCAGGCGCCGCAGGACCTCGAAGCGCTCGCCACCGCGCCCGGGGCCATCAAGGGCGTCACGCTCGCCCACAACGCCACGCACCTCATCGGGATTCTGGAGCGGGCCAAGCAGAACGGGCCCGTCGTCCTCGTCTCGCACAGCCGCGGCGGCATGACGGCCACCGTCGCGGCCAATCAGCGGCCGGATCTGATCGATCACATCGTCTATGTCTCCGCCTGGTGCCCCGTCGACCTCGACGTCGGCGCCTACTACGCCGAGCCCGAGATGGCCACGGTCGACTCCAAGGGGCTGGCCTCGGCGATGGTCGGCAACCCTGCCGAGCTCGGGCTGCTGCGCTCCAACTTCCGCACGGCGGACTCCGGAACCCTCGCGGCCTTCAAGGCGGCCTTCCTCGCCGACGGGACGGACGAGGAGTTCATGGTCTTCCTCAACACCTTCCAGCCCGACGAGAACCTCGACGTCGGCACGCCCGACGACCGTGCGCAGGCAGGGACTTGGGGCCGGATACCCAAGTCGTACGTCCGGCTCACCGAGGACACCAGCATGCCGCTCGCCGTGCAGGACCGGATGATCCGCGAGGGTGACGCGCTGACGCCGGAGAACCCCTACGACGTCCGTACGCTCACCAGCAGCCACCTGAAGTGGCTGGTCGACCCGGCACCGGCGGCCCGCGTTCTGGGTGAGATCGCCGCGCTGCTGCCCGCGGACTCGTGACCGGTACCCGCGCCGCCGGCCCCGGAGCCCGCGCTGCCCCGATTCCCAGCGGATCGAGGGCGGTTGCATGCCAGTCATGGCCGGACTTCGGCTCTTCCGGTCGTTGCGGTCCACTCACGGGATCTTGAGGCCGCGAGCAGCCCATGGCAGGCTCACGCCGCATGATCGATGAATTCGCGAAGGACAACCTGCACGGGAGACTGCGGCGGGACCGCGAGACGCTGCTCTGGAAGCTCGACGGCTTGTCCGAGTACGACGCCCGTCGACCGTTGACAGCGACCGGGAGCAACCTCCTCGGCCTGGTCAAACACGTGGCCTGCGTCGAGGCCAGATACTTCGGCGAGGTCTTCGACCGCCGGTTCCCGGACCCGCTGCCCCGGTGGCAGGACCACGACGGCAGCGATCTGTGGGCGGCTGAGGGCGAGACCCGCGATCAGATCGTCGAGTTGTACAGGCGCACATGGGAACACTCGGACGCGACGATCGACGAGCTTCCCCTCGATGCCCCCGGCCACGTGCCCTGGTGGCCGGCTCCTCATTCCCACACGAACCTGTTCGCCGTCATGGTCCATGTCCTCGGCGAGACCAACCGGCATGCCGGGCATGCCGACATCCTGCGCGAAGGCCTCGACGGCCGGACCGGAATGCGCCCCGAGCATGAGGTGCGGATCGATGAGGAAGCC
This sequence comes from Streptomyces sp. NPDC002125, assembly GCF_053593715.1. Lineage (NCBI taxonomy): Bacteria > Bacillati > Actinomycetota > Actinomycetes > Kitasatosporales > Streptomycetaceae > Streptomyces > Streptomyces sp. NPDC002125. The sequence continues at coordinate 14,453 of NZ_JBSFDD010000020.1, forward strand.
CGCGCCGCCTACTGCGCGAACATCGAGCAGGCCGCCAGATCGGCCGCAGCGGCCGGAGCATAGAGGCTGTGCCACGTGATGTGAGGTTCGAGCGGCAGCAGAACGGCGGTCGGAGTCGATCACTCCGACCGCCGCCTCAATCGGGCATGTGGCGCACGCTCTCCCGGCTACGGCGTCGTGATGACCGGCCGCGGCGCGGTCGCCATGCCGCTCCCGATGGCGAAGCTCGGGTGCGGCGGCTGGTTGTAGGCCGTGTTCTGCCAGGCCAGCGCCGTGCGGTACATCGTGTCGTGGAGCAGTGTGGTGATCTTCGTGCCGGTCTCGTGCGGCGTGGAGTAGATCCGCAGTGCCGTGTTGTTGGTGGTCGCCCAGACCACTTCCTCACGCCAGTCGCCGAAGATGTCGCCGGAGAGCGCGGGCGTGGCCTTGGTGCCGTTGTTCGAGTGGACCGAGGACCCGGTCAGCAGACGGGTGTCGCCGGAGGTTCCGTACTTGTCGATGTGGTCGCCGTCGAGGAGTTCGCGGGTGGTGTCTCCGTCCCACCAGGACAGGAAGTTGGAGCTGGACGGTTTGCGGCTGGTGACGACGTCGCCCTTCGGGCCGCGTACCCCGGAGACGGCGGAGGACCAGGACTCCGCGCCGGCGCTGCCGGACCAGATGTCGCCGGACACCCCTCGCCCGTTGTCCCCGCTGGCCGGGGTGGACCACAGGATCTGGCCGGACTTGGCGTCCGCCATCCAGGAGGACGGCTTGGAGCTGTCCTCGTCGACCTTGAACTCCTCCAGGCCGGCGCGGGAGGGGTCGAGGTCCCCGACGTGCATGGCGTCCCCGTGGCCGTTCTTCGTGGTCCACAGTCCGGAGCCGTTGTCGTCCACGGCCATGGCGCCGTAGATGATCTCGTCCTTGCCGTCACCGTCGGCGTCGGCGATGGACAGCTGGTGGTTGCCCTGGCCGTCGTATCCCTTGCCTGTGTTGGTGGAGCTGTTCGTGTCGAAGGTCCAGCGCCGGGTGAAGGCTCCGTTGCGCCAGTCCCAGGCGGCGATGACGCTGCGCGTGTAATAGCCGCGCGCCATGATCAGGGACGGCCTCGCGCCGTCCAGATAGGCCGTGCCGGCGAGGAAGCGGTCGACCCGGTTGCCGTACGAGTCGCCCCAGGAGGACACCGTGCCGCGCGCGGGGACGTAGTCGACGGTGCCCATCGCGGCACCGGTCCTCCCGTTGAACATCGTCAGGAACTCGGGGCCGGACAGGATGTAGCCGGAGGAGTTGCGGTGGTCCGCGGAGGAGCTGCCGATCACCTTGCCGGTTCCGTCGACGCTGCCGTCGGCGGTCTTCATCGCCACCTCGGCCTGGCCGTCCCCGTCGTAGTCGTACACCTGGAACTGCGTGTAGTGCGCCCCGGAGCGGATGTTGCGCCCCAGGTCGATGCGCCAGAGCCTGGTGCCGTCCAGCCTGATGCCGTCGATGATCGTGTTGCCCGTGTAGCCGGACTGGGAGTTGTCCTTGGCGTTGGTGGGCTGCCACTTCAGTACGAAGTCGAGGGCGCCGTCGCCGTCCAGGTCGCCCACGGAAGCGTCGTTGGCCTCGTAGGTGTACGCGACCCCGTCGGGTGTCGTCCCGCCCGCGGGCGGGCTGATGGGCACGTCCTTGTATCCGGCGCGGAACTGGATCGCGTGCACGGAGTCGGCCTGTTCCACGCCGTTGACGACCGCGCGCACCGTGTAGTCGGCGGTGGCGGGCGCGCCCGCGTGGAAGTAGTTCGTCGACGCGGTGACCGGCGAGGCGTTCACCTTGGTGCCGGCCCGGTAGACGTTGAACGACACGTTGTCGGGGTCGGTACCCAGCCAGCGCCAGCTGACGAGGTTGCCGCTGTCGGTGTGGACGCTCACGAGGCCGCGGTCGAGGGCCTCCGCCTGCCGGGCGGTGGCGGCCTGCGAGGCCGGGCCGAGGGCGACGAGCCCGCCGGCGGCGAGCAGCCCGGCCGCCAGCGCGCCGATCAGCGCGCGGGTGCGGGTGGTGCGGCGTCTGCGAGGGGGACGGGATCCGGGTGGGGTGAGCGGAGGCTCCACGGGAGGCACCTTCTGGCCGGGGATGGCTTACGCCCCCTCAGTTGCTCCCGGAAGCCGAAAGGTTGCCGCCCGGTTCGTTCCGCGTCACGGCGTCCCGGCCCCGCCCCACGCCCGCCGTGTGCGCCGCGGCGTGCAGGGAGCGCAGGGCGAGCAGCAGGAAGCCGATGTCGTCGAGGTAGACGGGGTCCGGCAGGAGGTCGACGGGCGACACGGTGTAGATCACGGCCGCCCACACCAGCGCCTTGTCGCGCAGGGGGATTCCGGCGTCCATCAGCAGCTTCCTGGCGCGGATCACCCGTACCAGCAGGACGGCGGCGCAACCCGCCAGGAGCAGCAGTACGATCGCGCCGATGAGGAGCCAGACCCAGGTGTCCATGGCTCATCCTCTCCCGGCGGGGCGCCCGGAGCGGGGAGGCGTCATCCGTGGCTCCTGGCCTGGCGGCGGGAACGGCGACGCTTCAGTGCGCGGCGTTCGTTCTCGTCCGTGCCTCCCCACACGCCGGCGTCCTGGCCGTTCTCCAGAGCCCATTCCAGGCACTGTTCCCGCACGGGGCATGCCCGGCAGACCGCCTTGGCGTCCTCGGTCTGCACGAGTGCCGGGCCGCTGCTGCCGATGGGGAAGAACAGGTCGGGGTCCTCCTCGCGGCATGCCGCGTGGGTGCGCCAGTTGTCCATGTCGCTCACTCCTTCTCGTACGGGACGGTCCCGCCGACGCGGCGGTTCCCGCTTCGTCGCTGTGTGTTCCGTGCGTTGCGTGAGTCGCGCACTGTGCGCGTGACCGCCTCTGGGCGTTCGAAACCACAACAGGCCCGTTCTTCAAAGGTTTCCGGGATTTTCCCGGCCGGCCGGGAGGGGCGTGCCCGGGTGCGGGGCGGACGCGCAGGCGGCGTCCAGCCTGATGCGGCAGTCCATGACGGCGGCCGGTTCGTCGATGATGTCCACGCGGCTCCCGGGGATCTCCAAGACCGCGCGGTCGCCGATCTCCGGGGCCTGTACGCGCAGCAGGTGCAGGGGCGGGACTCCGGTCATGGGGTGCGGCGGGTGGTCGAGGGGGACCACCTGGACCGTGAGGTGCCGGCGGTCGACGGCCTCCTCCAGCAGGGCCCGCTGCTCGGCCATCACCCCGGGGCCGCCGACGCGGGTGTGCAGGGCGGCTGCGGGGAACAGGGCCCACAGGGCCGCCCCGCGCTCCTCCAGACGGCGTTGCCGCTCCCCCAGCAGTTCGACGCGGCGGTCGCGCCACGCGCCGGATTCGGCGGGGAACAGGGCGTGACAGAGGGCGGCCTCGTAGGCCGGGGTGCGCAGCAGTTCGGGGACCACCGCGGGGTGCCAGGCCCGGATGAGCCGGGCGGAGGACTCGATGCCGATGACCTCCTGCTGCCACGGCAGCATCGTGTCCCGCCACCCGTGCCACCAGCCGGGCAGATTCGCGGCGGCCAGGCCCGCCATGATCGGCTCGCCCTCGGCGTCGGAGACTCCGTAGCGCTCCAGGAGGACCCGGACCTGGTGGGCGTCGAGCCCCGTCTCGGCACGCTCGATCCGGCGTACGGTCGCGGGGTGGGCACCCAGTGCCACAGCGGCGGCCTGCAGGCTGACGCCCGCGCGTTCCCGCAGGAGGCGCAGGCGTGCCGCCAGAACACGGTGCTCGACCGTGGGGCCGGATCGGGGCCTCATCCACGCACCTCTCTCGACGCCCCGAAACGGGTGGGTTTCGGGCAGACGCAGCACAGCTTCAGACACTATCTGGAACTATTCGGTCATTCTGCCTCTTGCAAAGTATGCACATTGCACGGAGAGTACGTACATGTCGGAAATAGTCGCGTGCGCGCGTCTCATCCCGGAGGGCTCGGGTGGGCGCAGCGCACAGAGCTGGTGGATTCCCCGCCTCCCCCGGGGTGTCCCTGAAGCAAGGCACCGCGTGCAGCACGCCATGCGGAGCTGGGGAGAGCCCGACGAACGTGTGGAGACGGCTGCCCTGGTGGTGACCGAGCTGGTGGCCAACGCGGTGGAGCACACCACGGGCCGGCGCATCCGGTGCCGCCTGCTGCGGACTCCCGGCCGGGTGCGTATCTGCGTGTGGAACCGCCGGCTGCGGCACGGGCAGCCACTGCCCCGTCCGAGGGACCCGGTCACGCCGCACACCCGCCACGCCGCCGCCCGCCAGGAACAGCACCGCGCCGCAGGCGACGGGTCTCATGGCCCGGGCGCGCACGACGGCACGGAGGCACCGGGGCCGATCGCCGCGACCGTGCCGGACGGCGTGGACGGGCACGAGGGGTTCAGCCTCGCCTCGGTCGCCGAGGACGGGCGGGGCCTGATGCTCGTGGACGCGCTGGCGTCACGGTGGGGCACCCGCACCAGCGTGTCCGGCCGGCTGGTCTGGGCCGACATCTGAGCGCCCCGGGCGGTCACCTCAGGCGAGCGCCCGGCACTCCGGATGGCCCCAGCCGCTCGCGTTCTTCGCGATCATGTCCTTGGCCGCATACGGCTTCCCGCACTGGCAGCGGCCCGCGAACTTCGCCCTGATCGTCGCGCCCGACCGGGCGGACCCACCGGCAGCGGTGCCTGCGGACCCCGTTCCGCCGGACCGGGTGGCCCCCCCGCGCGCCGCGCCCGTACCTCCCGCCCTGCCCTTGGCCGAGCGGGCCGGTGCCGGCACGGGCAGCGCGGCGGTACCGTGCGCGGTGCCCGCGGCCCGCTGGGACACGGCGACCTCGCTCGCGGCCTGGTCGGCCAGCGCGTTGAGCGGATCGCCGTCGACCTGGTGCGCCGGCACGTAGCGGAATTCCACACTGCGCCCGGCCAGCAGCTCGTCGATGCCGACCACCAGCTCGCGGTTGGCGACCGGCTTGCCGCCCGATGTCTTCCAGCCGTTGCGCTTCCAGCCCGGGAGCCACTTGGTGACCGCGTTCATGGCGTACTGCGAGTCCATCCGCACCTCGACGGGGACGGCGGGGTCGGTCGACCTCAGCAGTTCCAGCAGGGCGGTGAGCTCGGCGACGTTGTTGGTGGCCGTGCCGAGCGGGCCCGCCTCCCATCGCTGGGGGTTTCCCCGGTCATCGGCCACGACCCACGCCCAGGCGGCAGGTCCCGGATTGCCCTTCGATGCCCCGTCACACGCGGCGATGATGCGCTCGTTCATGCCCACGATCATGCCAGCCCCCGGGGCCGTTCCCGACGGCCCGTGAACGCGCGGGGGCCCCGGACCGCAGAGAGCGGCCGGGGCCCGTATCGCGTGCGCCCAGAGCCTCGCGTCGGATCATGCCGGGCTCGCGTGCCCCGGCCCGATCCGGACGGAAGACCTAGAGAACGCCGGACGCGGAGACGGCGATGGCGGCCTTGGTCTGGCCGGAGGACGAGCCGTACGACTCGATCTTACGGACGAGCTCCATGCTGGACTCGTCGGCGACCTCGCCGAACACCACGTGCTTGCCGTCCAGCCACGGGGTGACGACGGTGGTGATGAAGAACTGCGAACCGTTGCTGTTCGGTCCGGCGTTGGCCATCGAGAGCAGACCCGGCTTGTTGTGCTTCAGGGTGAAGTTCTCGTCGGCGAACTTCTCGCCGTAGATGCTCTTGCCGCCGGTGCCGTTGCCCCTGGTGAAGTCGCCGCCCTGGAGCATGAAGTCCGGGATGACGCGGTGGAACGGCGAGCCCGCGTAACCGAAGCCGTGCTCGCCCGTGGCCAGTGCGCGGAAGTTCTCCGCGGTCTTGGGGGCCACGTCGTCGAAAAGGTTGAACACGATCCGCCCAGCGGGCTTCTCGTCGATGGTGATGTCGAAATACGCCTTGATGGTCATGAGTCCATCCTGACATCACCGGACGCCTCCCGTTGCACAGCCCCCGCCCACGCGGTCCCGGAGCCGTGCGGCGGCACAGACGAACGCGGCGTACCACGGGGGTGAGCCGTGGTACGCCGGCCATCCGGGCCCATCGCTCAGGGAGAACGCTCAGGCCTTTCGCTCAGGCAGCACGCCGGGAAGAACGCCGCTTCCCCCCGGCCACGCCGTTCAGCGGTTGCCGCGGTGGCCGCCGTCACGACCGCCGCCGCGGTGGTCGTCGCGGTGGCCGCCGTCACGGTGCCGGCCCCAGGACTCGGAGTCGATCTTGCGACCCCGGTTGTCACGGAGGGTCGCGGTGTCCCGGCTGTCCCACACGTAGTTGCGACGGTCCTGGTAGACGTCGTGCCGGGTGTCGCGGCCCACGCCGGTGTGGACGCGGACGGAGGAACGGCCGGCCAGCCGCAGGTCGAACGTGTACGAGCGCCGGCTCTCGTCGGTGAGCGTCCAGCCGCGGAGGTTCACGGAGTGGCGGCTGGTGTTCGTGACGGTGACCCACTCCGCGTTCAGGCTGCGGTTGGAGCCGTTGTCGCGGCCGGGGCTCTCGTACTGGATCTCGCCCAGGACGATCGCCGAGCGCTGGCGGTCGTGGTCCCGGCCATCGGCCGTGGCCGGCAGGGCCGCGGCGCCGAGCAGGGCGCCGGCGGTGAGAACGGTGGCGGTGATCCGTCGTGCGGAACGGGACATGGAAACCCCTCATCAGGCGGGCCCGGAATGGAGTGCCGGGCGTTTTTCCGACCCCGGCGTCGTGCCGGGAACGCAAACTTTGTCCCGCTTTCGAGATGGCCGAAAGGTGCCCTGGTTCGTGTGACAAAGTGCGGACATTTCTGTCACACACGACTGCATTCGACACGGATTCCGGCGGTCGTAGACCTGTCAACCGTTGATCATTGCACCGACCCTTTCGGCGGGCCGTTCGCCTGGTCGGAGCGCCCCGTTCACACCCGCTCCGCTCCCCCGGGCGCCGAGGCCGGGAAGGCCCTGTTCCGTGTAACAGCAGCGAGAGCGCTTGCCTGGACAGGCGTTTCATTACCGTCGGGATAGAAGTTCGCGCGTTCGAGCCCTCAGGACCCAGCGGGACGGCGCGATCCGGGCGCGCTGCCCGCCGCTGGTGACCAACGCGTTCACCGGCGTCATCGGATCCAGCGCCATCGTCCTGGCCAGCAGGACGCCGACGGCCAGCGGGAGCAGGGTGACGGCCAGCGCCGATCCGGCACTGGTCAGGTTCTTCTGGATACGGGGGCGCGGCGGCGCGATGCGGACCATGACCCCATTCGACCGCCGACGGCCGGTGGCGGCATCGGGCCGGGTACTCAGACGGGCCGCTCCCCCGTACTCACTCCGGCCGGTGGGCACCTGCCCCGGACGGCGCCGTCACGCTTCGGACGGCGGGCCCCAGTGCGAGAAGCGGGGCAGCCACTTCACCCGGTAGTCGGGGTGCCCCGCGTGCTCGGCGGCCATCTGCCGGACGACGAAGCCGAGCCCCACGGCGCGGCCCGAGGTGAAGTCCTGGGCGGGCCGGTCGGTGTCCAGGACCGCGATCTCCTCGTACTCGTCCAGGAGGACTCTGGTCGTCTCGATACGGCGTAGGGTGCGCGCCGGGTCCTGGAAGGCGATGTGCCGGTCGTAGCCGCGCGACCGTACGACGAACGCGATGCCGCTCGTACGGTCGTGCACCTCGCCGGGCGCCTCGGCCGGGGTGCGCCAGCCGTCTCCGCCGGCTTCCCGCGCGATGAGCTCCTCCTCGGCGAGGCGCGCCCGCACGAAGGCCAAGAGGTCCGAGTTGTCTGCCATCTGGTTCCGAATCCTTCTCCGTCACAGACCACGGCGGATCTTTGTTCACCGTCGCGGACCCGTTCTGCCCGACCAGCAGAGGATGCCTCACCCGGGCGCCCGGACCGCAGCCCGGGGCGGAGATCAGCACGACGGATCCCGGCGGGCGGCCAGCAGGAGGGCGATGTCGTCGGGGCGGTCGTCGTCCAGTCCGGCCCGCGCGATCACCCGGTCCGCGGTCTCGGCCAGCGACAGACGGCCCGTGTCCGCCAGCGTGCTGCGCAGCCGTTCGATGCCCTCGTCGATGTCCGTGCCCGCCTTCTCCACCAGTCCGTCGGTGAACAGCGCCAGAACGGCCCCGTGTCCGAGCCGCAGCTCGGTCACGGGGTACGAGGCATCGGGGTCGACACCGAGCACCACACCCCCCGCCAGGTCCAGCACCTCGGTCCTGCCGTCGGGGTGCCTGAGTACGGGCTGGGGGTGTCCGGCGCGTACGGCCCTGACGGTGCCGGTGGCCGGGTCGAGGAGCACGTAGCAGCAACTGGCGAACTGACCGGGATCGAGGCCGATGAGCAGTTGGTTGGTGGCGCTCATGATCTCCTGCGGCTCGTGCCCGGTGAGAGCGAAGGCGCGTACGGCGCTGCGGAGTTGGCCCATGGTGGCGGCAGCGGCGACTCCGTGGCCCTGGACGTCGCCGATGACCAGGGCGAGTCCGCTCCCGGTCTCGACGACGTCGTACCAGTCGCCGCCGATCTCGATGTCCTGGGTGCCCGAGAGGTAACGCCCGACGGTGTCGACCTGGTCGACGACCGGCAGCCGGTGCGGCAGCAGCGCGTCCTGGAGCCCTCGCGCGAGTGCGGCCTCCGTGTCGTAGCGCTGGGCTCGCTGGAGCGCCTGGGCGATGAGCCCGGCCAGCGCGGTGAGCGCGGTGCGCTCCTCGGGGCTGAAGCCGCGGGGCTGGTCGAAGCCGAGGATGCACGAGCCGACGGGCCTGCCGGAGGCGATCAGCGGCAGGAAGGCGCGGGCGCCCACATCGGTGTCCAGGGGGATGCCTGGGTAGGCCTCGGCCAGTTGCTCCATTGACTCGAAGAACAGCGGCCGGCCGGTCGTCAGCGTTTCCACGCCGGGGATGTGCGCGTCGAGGCCGACCCCGTCGAACCGGTCCAGGAAGCCCGGGGGGAAGCCCGTCTCCCAGGCCATGTGGAGACGCCGCTCGTGCTGGAGGTAGATGGCCAGCTGCCTGCCGCCGAACGCGGGGAGGAGTTCCTCGGTGACCACGGCGGAGACCTGGCGCGCGGTGACGGCCTCCGTCAGCGCGATGGCCAGGGCGACCGGCCGGTACAGGACGGCGGAGCGGTCGGCGGGCTTGCCGGATCCCGCTCCCGCCTGGGTGGCGGGATCGGGCGTGTGCCCGGGCCGCCCGGAGCGGATGACGGTGACGGTGACCCCGTCCCGGCCGGGGAACATCGCCACGGAGAGCCACTGCTTCGGGTTGCGGCGGGCGAGGAAGTAGACGGGAGCGTCGGAGAACAGGGCGGCCCTGTGGTGGTCCTCGTACGCAGGATTCGCGAGCCAGGGCAGCGCCTCCCACAGGATCCGGCCCGCCAGCTCCGCCCTGGGGTGCTCCAGGATCTGCTCGGCCCTGCGGTTGACGTAGGTGATCCTGCCGGTCCGGTCGAGGGAGAGCATGCCGCGCGGGACCCGGTCGGCCGCCTCCGGGACCACGGGCTCCGCTCCCGGGTCGAGCAGGAGGCCCGCTACCCGGTGGCCGTTCTCCCCGCGGCCGGTGAGTTCGACCACCAGAGGGCGGCTGTCGGGGCCCCAGAGCCGCATGCGGCGCACACGGGGCTCCGCCGAGCGCGCGGCCCGGTGCCCGAGGGCCCACAGTCCGTAGACGTCGTCCGGCAGCAGCCCGGCCGTCATCGCCTCCATGGTGTGCACCGCAGAGGCGGTGCTCCCGTGGCCCAGGATGGCGTGGGCCTCCTCGTCCGCGGTGACGGCCCCGCTGTCGACGTCCCACTCGAAGCGTCCGACCCGCAGCGGGCGCGCGGTGTCCGACGGCAGCCGCAGAAGCCTGGGCTCGCCCTCCCATTCGACCGGGTGCCCGTCCCGTTCCAGGGCGGCGAGCTCTTCGCCGAGCCGCTCCGCGAGCTCCTCCATCCGGCGCCGGTCGGCACCGCCGACCGGCACGCCTCTGGTGGCGTAGCGCAGCACGACGAGGACGCCCAGGGGGGTGGTCCCGCCGACGACGGGGACACAGAGCGAGCCGAAGGGGAACGGCAGGCCCGCCATCAGCTGCGGGAAGCGGCGCATGGTCTCCTCGGCGTCGCCGAGGTACACCGGATGGCCCGAGCGGTAGGCCTCGGCCACGGGGAAGGGCCGGTTCACATGCATGCGCGACCAGGGCCGCAGCAGCGGGCCGGGCAGCCCCGCGAGCACCGCCAGCATCAGGAGGTCGGGGGTGCGCGTGCGCAGATAGACGCCGCCGGCGTACCCCCCGACGGCGTCGACAGCGCTCACTACGGCCTGGGCGAGCGCCAGCGACAGCCCGTCGGGTGTCCGGCCGGCTTCGGGGCTCCAGGTCACACAGCCAGGATGCGCACCGGCTCCCGGCCGCGCATGTCCACGGCCGCGGCTCCCCCTCAGGTTCCGGCGGGCACGGAGGGTTCCGTACCGGCCCGCGCGCAGACCGATGCGGCGGCCCGGGAGGCGAAGGACAGCATGTCCCGTACCGTCCCGGGGTCCGGGCTCGCGGTGAAGGAGCCGAGGGCGCTCATGCGGCTCAGCAGGCCGGCGGCGAACGCGTCCCCGGCGCCGATCGTGTTGACGACCTCGACGGGCACCGCGTCGACGGACACGGGCGGAGCCGTCGCCGTGTACGCGGTGCTGCCCCGGGCGCCCCTGGTCAGGACGGTCAGCCGCCCGCCCGCCGCCAGCCTGCGGCAGGTGTCCTCCGGGCGGGCCCCCGGCCACAGTCGCTCCAGGTCCTCGTCGCTGGCCTTCACGACGTGTGCGAGGCCGCACAGCGCGCGCAGGACCGCCGAGCCGTCGTCCTCGCCCAGGGCGCGGTCGTGCCGGACGTTGGGGTCCACCACGAGGAGGGAGCCGGAGGCCGCGGCCTCGGCTGTCGCCCGTACGACCGCGGCCGCGGGTTCCACCACGGCCGCGAGCCCGCCGACGTACACGGCACCGAACCGGGAGGTCTGCGCGGAGAGGTCCGGCAGCCGGAAGGTGGCCGTGTCCTGGAGGTGGAAGTGGTAGCCCGTGCCCCCCGCGCCGGGCTCCGCGACGGCCAGCGCGGTGGGCAGGCCGGAGCGTGCGCACAGGGTGAGGTCGGCCCCGGCCTCCCGCAGCCGCTCCTCGATCGTCCGGGCGAAGCCGTCGCCGCCGATGCCGCCCGCGAACACGGTGGGGGTGCCGAGCCTCGCCAGCCCGACGGCGACGTTGGCCGGCGCCCCGCCGAACTGTGCGGCCCGTACGCCGCCGTCCCCGTCCACCGGTACGAGATCGATGAGGGCCTCGCCCAGCACCAGCACGGGGCCGGGCCGCCCGCCCGTCACGGCTCGACCACGATCTTGCGGCCGATGCCCGCCTTGAAGCGGTCGATGGCCTGGGGGTATGCGTCGAGCGGCATCCGGTCGCTGATGAAGACGGCCGGGTCGAGGACCCCGCCGGCGAAGAGCGCGGCGGCGCGTTCGTAGCTGTGCAGGACGGCCATCGAGCCGGTGATGGTGATCTCCTGGTTGTAGATGCGGTACGGCTCGATGACGGCCGTGGTCGCGTAGTCCGCGACCCCGAACTGGAGGAAGGTGCCGCCCTTGGCGACGCGCCCCAGGCCGTCCTGGATGGCGGCGGCGTTGCCGGTCGCGTCGATCACGACGTCCCAGCCGCCGGGCCGGTCCAGCTCGTCGGCCCCGGCCGCCGACCGGGAACAGCCGAGGAGCCCGGCCGTGGCGAGGCGTTCGGGGTTGACGTCGAGGACGTCGACGCCCGCCGCGCCGGTGCGTTTGGCGAGCTCCAGCATCATCAGGCCCATGGTGCCTGAGCCGTAGATGAGCACCTCGGCACCGAGCGTGCTGTTCAGTACGTCGTATCCCCTCACCGCGCAGGAGAGCGGCTCGATCAGGGCCGCGTCCTTCACGTCGATGTGCTCGGGCAGCTTGACGCAGTTGGCCACGGGGGCGACCGCGTACTCGGCCGCGCCGCCCGCCACGGTGACGCCGATGGCGGCCCAGCGCTCGCAGAGGTTGCCGCGCCCCATGCGGCAGTACCGGCACTCGTGGCAGTGCAGGGAGGGGTCGACGGCCACCCGGTCGCCGATGGCCAGCTCCGTGACGTCCCGGCCCGTGCCCACGACCTCCCCGGCGAACTCATGACCCGGGACGATGGGCAGGGTGGGCGCGAACTCGCCCTGGAGGATGTGGAGATCGGTGCCGCAGAGGCCGCAGGAGGCGACGGAGACGACGACGTCACGGGGGCCGGGCGCCGGGTCGGGGACGGTGGTGACGGAGATCCTGCCGGGGGCTTCGACGATGGCTGCCCGCATTATTTCACTGCTCCGAGGGACAGGCCCTGGACGAGTTTGTCCTGGGCGGCGTAGCCGGCGGCGAGCACCGGCAGGGACACGACGACGGACGCGGCGCACAGCTGGGCCAGGAACAGGCCCTGGCTGGTGACGAATCCGGTGAGGAAGACGGGCGCGGTCTGGGCGACGACGCCGGTGAGCACCCGCGCGAAGAGCAGCTCGTTCCAGCTGAAGATGAAGCAGATGAGGGCGGTGGCCGCGATGCCGGGCGCGGCCATCGGTGCGACGACCCGGACCAGGACGGTAGGCAGCCTCGCGCCGTCGACCTGGGCTGCCTCGATCACGGAGACGGGGATGTCCGACAGGAAGGACTGCATCATCCAGACCGCGATCGGCAGGTTCATCGAGGTGTAGAGCAGGACGAGCAGCCAGATGTTGTCCAGCATTCCGGCGTTCTTGGCGAACAGGTAGACGGGCAGGAGTCCGGCGACGACGGGCAGCATCTTCGTGGAGAGGAAGAAGAACATCACGTCCGTCCACTTGCGGACGCGCCGGATGGACAGGGCGTACGCCGCCGGAAGCGCCAGCAGCAGCGTCAGGAGCGTGGAGAAGACCGACGCGCCCAGGGAGTTGAGCAGCGGCGGCCACGGGGTGACGCCGGTGTCGGCGCCGAAGAAGGCCCGGTAGCCGTCGAGGGTGAGCGGCGCGAAGAGGGACGGCGGGTTGGTGGCGGCGTCCGGCTCCGCGTGCAGCGAGGTCAGCAGCATCCACAGCGCGGGCAGGCAGAAGGCGAGTCCGGCCGCCCAGGCCAGCAGGCCGAGCGCCGTGCTGCGCCGTTTGGACCTGCGCAGGGCGCTGCGCGCGGACGGGGCCGGCGCGGGGACGGTGGCGGTGGTCATGCGCGGTTCGCCTCCTCACTGAAGAGGGACGAGACGGTCCGGAGCGCGAAGGTGGCGATGATGATCGTGCCGATCACCACGACGACTCCCGCGGCGGACGCCAGTCCGTATTCGTGGGCCTGGTAGAAGGTCTGGTAGATCGTGTATGGGAGGTTGGCGGTGCCGAGCCCGCCGGCGGTGAGGGTGAACACCGCGTCGAAGTTCTGCACGATGTAGACGGCGCCGAGCAGGACGCCGAGTTCGAGGTATCTGCGAAGGTGCGGCAGGGTCAGGTAGCGGAACGTCTGCCAGGCGCTCGCCCCGTCCAGTCGCGCGGCCTCGACGACCTCGGCGGGCCGGCTCTGGAGCCCGGCGAGCAGGATCAGCATCATGAACGGCGTCCACTGCCACACGAGTGCGGCGATGACGGCGAGCAGCGGCATCTCCGCGATCCAGTCGGGCTGGCTCGGGGTGGTGTCGCCGAAGAGCTCACCGACCCAGCTCAGCGCGCCGTTGAGCAGGCCGTACTCCGGGTTGTAGAGCGCGTGCTTCCACAGGAGCGCGGCGGAGACGGGCACGATCAGGAACGGCGTGATGAGCAGGGTGCGGACCATGCCGCGGCCGAAGAACGTGCGGTCCAGGAGCAGCGCGAGGGCCAGCCCGAGCACGACGGTGGCGATGACCACGCCCGCCGTAAGCAGGATCGTGGTGAGCACCGAGTCGCGCAGCGCGGCGTCGGTGAAGACCGAGGCGTAGTTGTCGAGCCCGTTGAAGGCGCGCTTCTCGGGGCTGAGGGAGTTCCAGTCGAAGAGGGAGATCACCAGGGTCGCCACGAAGGGCAGCTGGGTCACGACGACCAGGAAGACCAGTGCGGGCAGCAGGGGCGCCCTGGTGGCCCAGGCCCGGGGTCCGCTCCCGCGGCGGGCGGGGGCGTGGGGTGGCCGGGGCGGTGACTGCGGGGTGGTGCCGACTGCTGTGGTCATCGGTACTCCTTGGCGACCTGTTCGGCCAGCTCCTGGGACGTGGCCAGCGCCTTGTCGACGGACTGGCGGCCGGCGATGGCCGCGCTGATCTCCTGCGCGACCCTGGTGCCGAGATCGGTGAACTCGGGGATGCCCACGAACTGGATTCCGGGCACAGGGCGCGGCTGGACGCCGGGGTTCTTCGGGTCGGCGCCGGCGATGGCCTGCTCGGTGACGGTAGCGAAGGCACCCGCGGCCTTCAGGTAGCCCGGGTTGTCGTACGTGGATGCCCGTTTGCCTGCGGGTGCGCTGGACCATCCGCTGGTCTCGCCGACGAGCGACTCGTACTCCTTGCCGGAGGCCCAGGAGACGAACTTCCAGGCGTCGTCGGCCTTCCTGGATGCCTTCTGGACGCCCCACGCCCAGGTGTAGAGCCATCCCGAGCTCTTGGTCCTCTCGACCGGCGCGGGGACGTAGCCGACCTTCCCCTTGACCGGTGAGCCCGCGGCCTCCAGCGAGCCGGCGCCCGCCGTGGCGTCGTACCACATGGCGGTCTTGCCCTGGGTCATGTTGTTGAGGCACTCCGCGTACCCGGACTGGGAGGCGCCGCGCTCGCCGTGCTCGCGCACGAGGTCGACGTAGAACTTCGTGGCCTTCTTGAACTCGGGCGCGGTGAGCTGCGGTTTCCAGTCCTCGGTGAACCAGGTGCCGCCCATGGTGTTGACGACGGTGGTGAGCGGGGCGACGAGCTCGCCCCAGCCGGGCAGTCCGCGCAGGCAGATGCCCTTCATCCCGGGCTCGGCGCCGTCGGCCCGCGCGGCGAGTGAGGCGACCTGTTCCCAGGTGGGGTGCGCGGGCATCTCCAGCCCCTTCGCCTCGAAGACGTCCTTGCGGTACATCAGGAAGGACGACTCGCCGTAGAAGGGCTGGGCGTAGAGCCTGCCCTCGGCGGTGAGCAACTCCCGCAGGGGTTCGAGGATGTCGTCCTGGTCGAAGGCGGTGTCCTTCGCGGCGTAGTCGTCGAGCGGATGCAGCCAGTCGTTCTTGGCGAAGAAGGGGACCTCGAAGTTGCTGATGGTGCCGACGTCGTACTGGCCCGCCTGGTTGGAGAAGTCCTGACTGATCTTGTCCCGGACGTCGTTCTCGGGCAGCACCGTGAAGTGGACCTTGATGCCGGTCTCCTCGGTGAAGTGTTCGGCGGTGAGCTTCTGCAGTTCGAGCATCTGGGGGTTGTTGACCATGAGTACGTTGAGTGCGTCACCTCCTCCGAAGGCGGTGCCGCCCGCTCCCGCGCATCCGGCGGTGACCAGGGCCATCGCTGCCGTGCCCGCGACCGCACGCACGCGGATCCCACGGCGTCGTTGCTGGTGGGGCATAAGTTGATCTCCTGTATCGGTCGTAGCGGCTCATGGGTCGGTAGCCGTGCCCTTCGCGGCTCTCCTGACGGTCCGAGGGCGTGGCGGGGCTGCCCTCCGGCCTCCTGGGCGGGACGGGAAGGTGAGCGGGGGACGGCGGGATCAGACGCGGATGACGTTCGGGCCGAGGAGGGAGTAGCGCTGGGCCTCCGCCGAGGGCAGCCCTGTGTCGGTGACGACGGTCTCGAAGTCGTCGACGCCTGCGAAGCGGCAGAAGCTCACCGCTCCGAACTTCGTGTGGACGCCGGCGAAGACCCGGCGGCGGGCACTGCGCATGGCCTGCGCCTTGACCTCGCACACCGCCGGGTCCGGGGTGGTCAGCCCGTACTGCCGGGAGATTCCGTTCGCGCCGACGTAGGCGAGGTCGATGACGAAGTCGGCGAGCATACGGGTGGCCCAGTGGTCGACCGTGGCCATGGTGGAGCCCCGCACGCGCCCGCCGAGCAGGAGCACCGCGGTCTTCTCGGCGTCCGCGAGGACGGTCGCCACGGCCAGGGACGCGGTGACCACGGTCAGCGGCCGGTCGCGCGGGAGGGCTTCGGCGATGAGCTGGGGAGTGAAGCCCTCGTCGACGAACACCGTCTCCGCGTCGCCCAGGAGGTCGGCGGCGGCCTTCGCGATCCGGGACTTCTGCGGCACGTGGTGCGTGGTGCGCATCGCGAGCGTCGTCTCGAACCCCGCGCTCTCGACCGGGTACGCACCGCCGTGGGTCCGCCGTACGAGTCCGTGCTCCTCCAGGGTGTGCAGATCGCGCCTGATGGTCTCCTTGGCCACCTGGAACCTTTCGGACAGCCGGTTCACGTCGACCGAACCGTCCTGCCGGGCGGCTTCCAGAATTCCCCGTCGGCGTTCCTCGGTGCCCACGACACCATCCCTGCGCTAGTGCGGATCCGGCCGTGGACCCGGCGTCCGTTCGGGCCCACGCATCGTTTGTACAAGCAGCATCGGCTGTTGGACCAGCTTCTTCGCGCCACGGGCTGTGCCCGTTCGTGCCCGAATCGCCTCGGGGTCCCGCGCTGGTGGTCCGCGTGACGGGGGTGGCGGGACGGCCCGGCTGTGCCCGCTTCGCCGATGACCGTGCCCGTTTGCCGCCCGTACGGTGCTCCCACGGGCCCGGGCCGTGCACCGGGATCCGGAGGCGGGGAGCCGTGGTGAAGGAGGACCGCAGCGCGCGAGAGGGGAGTGGAATGCCGTGCGGGTCAGGGAAGTTGATCCCAGCATGACTCAAGGACCAGCACCTCGCGCCCTGTCCGACGCGGCCCTCTCCGACCTGCTCGCGGGGCAGCAGTTCGGGACTCTCGCCACCGTGAAGAAGAGCGGCCATCCGCACCTGACCACCATGCTCTACAGCTGGGACCCCGAGGCCCGTGTCGTGCGGCTGTCCACCACGGCCGACCGCGTCAAGGTCCAGCACGTGCGGCGCGATCCGCACGCGGCGCTGCATGTGCGGGGTGACGACGTCTGGTCGTTCGCCGTCGCCGAGGGCACGGCGGAGGTGTCCGGGATCACGACGGCTCCCGGCGACGCGGTCGGGCGGGAGCTGCTCGCGATGATCCCGTCGGCCGCGAAGCCGGAGGACGAGGACGCGTTCCTCGAGCAGTTGGTCGCCGAGCGCAGGATCGTCATCCGGCTGAGGGTGGAGCGGCTGTACGGGACGGCTTTGGACGTCTAGCACATCCGTCTTCCATGGGGAGGTTATTTGGCCGGGAAATGCTGGAATATGCGCCTCCAGGCTGATTTCGGCCAACAATCCATGTCTCATCACTCTTCGGACAACCTCCGCCGCGAGAGTCGTCTCTCACAGGCTGAGCGAATCCACTGCCCCACGGGGCACTCGGACATCGGAGAGCGATGAGCACCAGAACCCCCCGCAACCGCCTGTGGCGTCCGGCGGTCGCCGCCGCCGCGGTGATCACCGTGACCGCTGGAGTCTCCGGCGCCACGCCCGGCGCCGGGAAGGCGTCAGGCGTCCCGCAGCTCGGCCTGGTCGCCGCCTCGAAGTCGGTGACACTCGACTCGTGGACGGAGGACCCCGGCGTCTACCTGGACCTCGGGACGTATCTCACCGCCTCGGGAGCCCCGCTGGAACTGCGGGTGACCCGGAAGAGCTACAAGGACCCGGTCGTCGCCACCCAGGTGATCCGCGACGGGGCCAGGACCCGCACCAGGGTCCTGCCCGCGGGCACCGTGAAGGACTTCTCCGGGCTGCCGGGCTTCGTCCGGATCACGGTCAGGGACGCGGCGGGCAAGATCGTGGTGAACCGTTCGGAATCGTTCTGCCCGAACAACGCCTCGGGCAGGATCCAGCCCGAGGCCCCGGCCACGTCGAAGTATCCCGAGAGCTGCCCGACGAACCCGTTCACGCTCGGCTCCGTGTGGGGTGTCGAGAAGGGCTGGGCGTCCAACACGTACGCCGGCTACTACGCGGCGCCGGTCGTCCTCCCGGCCGGGCAGTACACCGCCGAGGTGGCCGTGGCCCCGCGCTACCGGATGCTGTTCGGGGTCACCGGAAAGCCGCAGACCGTCAAGGTGACGGTGCGCGAGCGCAGTTGGGAGGAGGAGAACCCCTCCTCGACCGCCCGGGGCAGCCGTGCCGCGTCCGGGCACGCCGGACACACGGGCCATGCGGGCCACGCCGGGTCGCGCACCCCCGCTCCGGTGTCCGCGACCACCGGAGCCGGTCCCTCGTACAACGTGGGTCACGGACCCCACCCGCCCGCGCCCGCGGCCGTGCCGTGGGCCGACAAGCGCCTGGGCTTCCGGCCGGCGCAGGGCGAGACGCCGGGCCGTACGGACGGCTCCCGGCAGGCTCCCGCAGTGGCGCCCGAGGCGCGGCGTCCGACGGGCAGGGCTTCCGTACCGGACGTGCCGAAGCCCGATCTGCGTTCGCTGCCCGCCTACGGCATCACGATCGGCCAGACGACCGGTGGCGAGCCGGGCAAGGACTACCTGGCCTTCAGCGCCAACGTGTGGAACGCGGGCCCCGCGCAGCTGGTGGTGGACGGCTTCCGCAAGCCCGGCAACGCGCTGATGGACGCCTACCAGTACTTCTACGACGCCTCCGGCAAGCAGGTCGGCTACACCCCGACCGGCACCATGGAGTGGGACCCCCGGCCGGGTCATGAGCACTGGCACTTCACCGACTTCGCCAGCTACCGGCTGCTGAAGGCCGACAAGAAGGAGACGGTGCGCAGCGGCAAGGAGGCCTTCTGCCTGGCGAACACCGACGCGGTCGACTACACGGTGAAGAACGCCAACTGGCACCCGGGCAACACCGATCTCTCCACGGCCTGCGGCCAGGAGAACTCCATCTCCGTCCGGGAGGTGCTCGACGTGGGTTCCGGTGACACCTACACCCAGGACCTTCCCGGCCAGTCCTTCGACATCACCGGTCTGCCGAACGGCACGTACTTCATCCAGGTGCTGGCCAACCCGGAGAAGCGGCTCAAGGAGACGGACCTCGGCAACAACAGCGCCCTGCGGAAGGTGGTCCTGGGCGGCAAGCCCGGCGCCCGCACGGTGACCGTCCCCAAGCACGACCTGGTGACCGCTCCCTGACACCCGTCCGCCGCGCGGCCCCCGGGGAAGGAGTCCCGGGGGCCGCGCGGCTCGGTGCCAGCAGGAGCCCGTACGCCGGGATGGCCGTGTGTCAGACTTCCCGCACCACCGGTCCGGAAGGGGATGTCCCATGGCCGAAGGCCACCAGCACCCGGCAGCCGAGGCGTTCGACGCCATCGGTGCCGATTACGAGCGGGCCTTTGCCGGCTCGGACGCGCACCGCGCCTCGCTGGAACGGCTGCTGGAGCAGCTCGCCCCGCGCAGCCGGGTCCTGGACGTCGGCAGCGGGACCGGGCGGCCGACCGCGCACACCCTGGCCGGTGCGGGGCACGAGGTGCTGGGCGTCGACGTCTCGCCCGTCATGGTGGACCTCGCGACGCGCGGCGTCCCCGGGGCGGCCTTCCGCTGCGCCGACATCCGCGACGTCGCGCTGGAGGAGGGCTTCGACGCGGTCTGCGTCTACTTCTCGCTCCTGCAGATGACGCGCGAGGAGCAGCGCGCGCTCGTGCGCCGTCTGGCGGGCGTCCTGCGTCCCGGCGGCCATCTGGTCCTGGCGACGGTGCCGCTGGACGTGGAGGGCGTGAGCGCCGTCTTCATGGGCCAGGACGTACGGGTGACGAGCTTCGGCCCCGAGGCGTTCCGGGCACTCGCGACGGAGGCCGGGCTCACCGTCACGCACCAGGAGGACACGGTGTTCACGCCGTCCCATCCGGCGGCCGTGCCCGAACCCCATCTCTTCCTGCACTGCCGCAGGTGACCTGACGGCCACCACCCCGGCGACCCGACAGCGCGCGGCCGGTCACTCCGGGCCGTTCACCTCCGGCTGGAGCACCTGTTCCGTCCAGATGACCTTGCCTCCGTCGTCGGTGTAACGGGTGCCCCAGCGTTCGGCCAGCTGGGCGACGAGGAAGAGTCCCCGGCCCCCCTCGTCCATGCTGGCCGCCTGGCGCAGATGGGGCGAGGTGCTGCTGCGGTCGGACACCTCGCAGATCAGTGTCCTGTCGCGGATCAGGCGGACGCGGATGGGGCCGGTGGCGTAGCGGATGGCGTTGGTGACCAGCTCGCTGAGGATCAGCTCGGTGGTGAACGCCTCCTCGACGAGATCCCACTCGGCCAGCTTCCGGGACACGTCGGAGCGGACCCGGGCGACCGCCGAGGGATCGGACGGCACGTCCCACTCCGCCACGTTCTCGGGGGCGAGACGGAGGGTGCGTCCGACGAGCAGCGCCACGTCGTCACGGGCCTTGGCGGGCACCAGGGCCCGCAGGACGGCCTCGCAGGTCTCCTCCGGCGGCCGGTCCGGGTGCCCGGCCAGGGCCTCGCGCAGCGTCTCCAGGCCCTCGTCGATGTCGCGGTGCCGGTCCTCGACGAGCCCGTCCGTGTACAGCACCAGCCGGCTGTCCGGCGGAAGCTGTACGTCGAGGGTCTCGAAGGGCATGCCGCCGAGGCCCAGGGGCGGACCACCGGGGACGTCCGCGAAGACGGCCTCGCCCTCGGGGCTGACGACGACCGGCTGGAGATGGCCGGCCCGGGCCATGGTGCAGCGCCCGGAGGCCGGGTCGTAGATCGCGTAGAGGCAGGTGGCCCCGGTGACCCCGCTCCCGTCGGAGCCGTCGGCGGTCTCGTCCTGGTCGATGCGGGCGACCAGCTCGTCGAGATGCCACAGCAGCTCGTCGGGCGGCAGGTCCAGGGTGGAGAAGTTGTGCACGGCCGTACGCAGGCGTCCCATGGTGGCGGCCGCGTGGAGGCCGTGCCCGACCACGTCGCCGACCACGAGGGCGACCCTGGCGCCGGGCAGCGGGATGATGTCGAACCAGTCGCCGCCGACCCCTCCGAGCCCGCCGAGCCCTGCCTGAGCGGGCAGGTAGCGGTAGGCGGCGTCGATGGCGCTCTGATCGGGGAGGCCGCGCGGCAGCAGGCTGCGCTGCAGGGTGACGGCCACGTTGTGCTCGCGCGAGTAGCGGCGGGCGTTGTCGATGCTCACGGCGGCGCGGGCGACGAGTTCCTCGGCGACGGAGAGGTCCTCGTCCTCGAACGGCTCGGGCCTCTCGGCACGCCAGAACATGGCCACACCCAGGATCACCCCCCTGGCCCTCATCGGTACGGCGATGAGGGAGTGGAAGCCGCTCTCGACCATGCGGTCGGCGCGTTGCGGCTGCTGCTCCTGCCAGCCGGAGCGGGCCGACAGGTCGGGGTCGAGGACGGCCTCTCCCCTGAGCAGCGCGGCGCCGATGTCCGTGGTCGGCCGGAAGCGCATGACCGCGCCCAGCGGATGGAGCCCCGTGTCGCCGCGTGCGCCGCTGAGGGCGGAGCGCCTCAGTCCCCGGCCGGCGGTCCCGGCGGATGTGGGCTCCTCGCCGCGCAGCACCTCCTCGGCCACGTCGACGGTGGCGTAGTCGGCGAACCTGGCCGTGGCGAAGTCGGACAGCTCCTCGCAGGTGCGCATGACGTCCAGGGTGGTGCCGATCTCGGTGCCGGCGTCGTAGAGCAGCTTGAGCCGTCCGCGCGCCATGGCCGCCTTGCCGGAGAGGGCCTGGAGTTCCGTGGTGTCGCGCAGGGTCGTGACGCTGCCGGGGGGTCCGCCGTTCCTGTCGGTGGCCCGCTGGCTGACCGCCAGCAGCCGGTCGCCCACGGAGTGCACCTCGTCGGTCGCGCTGCGTCCCGAGGCGAGCAGTCCGGCGATCACCGGGTCGAGCCCGAGCCGGTCCACGGGCGCGCCCTCGACGTCCAGGGGGAGGCCGAGGAGCCTACGGGCCTCGTCGTTGGCCAGCAGGAGCCTGCCGTCGCCGCTGACGATGACGACGCCCTCCCGCACGGCGTGCAGCACGGCGTCGTGGTGCTCGTACATGCGGGTCATCTCGGTCGGGCCCAGGCCGCGCGTCTGGCGTTTGAGCCGTCTGGTGACGAGCGCGGTGCCGCCCATGGTCAGCAGCAGGACGCCCCCCGCGGTGCCGAGGAGCAGGGGGAGCTGGCTCTGGGTGACCCCGCTGACGTTCTCGATGGTGATGCCGGCGGACACCAGGCCGACGACCTCGCCGTTCGCGCCGGTCACGGGCACCACGGCCTGGATGAGCGGGCCGATGGTCCCTTCGATCTTCTCGGTGACGACGTGGCCCTCCAGGGCGGGCTGCACATCGCCGACGAACTTCTTGCCGATCCGGTCGGGCAGCGGGTGGGTGAAGCGGATGGCGTCCAGGTTCATGACGACGATGAAGTCGACGCCGGAGCCCATCCGTGCCGCCTCGGCGCTCGGCTGGAGCTCGGCGGTGGGGTCGGGGCTCTGGAGGGCGGCCTCCGTGCCGGGGGCATTGGCGAAGGTCTCGGCCACGGCGACCGAACGATTGCGGGCTTCGCGCTCGCTGTCGGCCCGTGACTGCAGCACGAGTGCGGTCACGGAGGCAGCGACGAGCAACACCACGATCGCCACCTGCAGGAGAAAGACCTGACCAGCGAGGCTTCTCATCCGGAGAAACGAACGCGGGCGGCCGTAGCGTCCGGCCATGTCCCCCTTTCTACACGGCTTCCCGCATCCCCGCCGCCCCGCCACGAACCCTCACGGACCGGCCCCAACCGCCATGACCGGTGTCAGAGGCGGACAGGGCAGCCGAAGCGGACCGCGACTCCGGGCGAATACAGCACGCTCTGCGGCTCCCCGACGGGCGCGGGCAGCCCCGCCGCGGTCACCAGGTCCTCGTCGCACTCCAGGAGCGTGGCGCGGTGCAGCGGCCAGCGGGGGTGGGCGTTCGGGAGGAACACCGGGCGGCCGTGGAGGGTGCTGTGCAGGCCCCAGCGCGCGGTCAGGAAGTGTTCGAGTTCCGTGGGGGCCGTGATCGGCCCGCCGGTGCGCAGCACGATCCTGCTGTGGGCGCCCCGTGGCCCGGGAAATCGCCGGCTGCTGGTGTACGTGAGCGTGCCGGCCTCGCGTACGACGTCCATCCGGGACCAGACGTACGGCAGCCGGAAGACGCTCCTGGCGACGGCCACCGGGATGAGCCTGGAGGCGTCGAGCGAGCGGAAGACGACACCGCGCCTTCCCCGGGCGTCGCGCGAGTACAGCCGTACGTTCGTCTCGGGGAAGCTGCCGAGGTACGGGATGCCGGGGAGGCGGAGCCATCCGACGCGGTGCATGCGGAAGGCGACGAGTCCGACGTAGGTGACGCCGCCCAGGGTGTCGGGCTCCGTTCCGTCGGGCAGCAGCGGTGCCACGTCCGCGGGGTCGGCCGCCCAGTGCAGGAAGGCCAGGTCCAGCCAGGACTGGGTCATCAGCGGGCGCATGTCCGGGTGCGGCGGGTCGGGGGTCGTCGCTTCCGGAGGGAGGGCGAAGGCGGGCACACCGCCAGCATGTCAGCTCCGGCGCCGGAGCGGCTATTGCAGGGCTCGTACCGCCGCGCCGAACAGCGGGGGCATGCGCTGGGCGGCCGGCACGATCAGTCCGGCGGTCAGGGGGTGCCGTGCAGCCGTCAACAGCGCCTGGGTGAGCAGCCGGTGACGTCGCGTCAGTTTTCGCCACCGAGCGGCGTAGAGCTCGGGCCGCCCGGCCAGGAGGCAGTCGACCGCCGCCGAGGCGGTCGCCGTGGCCAGTGCGACGCCCTCGCCGGTGAGGGCGTCGACGTAACCCGCCGCGTCGCCTACGAGCAGGACCCGTCCTGCTCTCGGTCCGCTCGCGGTCCGGCGCAGGGGGCCCGCGCCGCGCACGGGCCCGGCTTCGAGCCCCCGGATCGCCCGGGCCAGCGCGGGGAAGGCCGCGAGGTGCTGTTCGTGGGTGCGCCGGTGGTGGCTGAGCACGGCCACACCCACCAGCTCCTCCCCCACCGGTGTCACGTACGCCTCGCCGTGACGTGACCAGTGCACCTCCACGAAGTCCGTCCAGGGCGCGATGCCGTAGTGGCGGCGCAGCCCGTATCTGCGGGGTGCCGCGCAGGGGCGCTCCAGGCCGAGGGCACGGCGCGTCGGCGAGTGCAGGCCGTCGGCCGCGATCAGCCAGCGCGCCGTCAGGCCCGCCGCCGTGACGCTCCCGGGCCCTTGGCGCACCTCCCCCACCCTGCCCGCGACGACGCGTACGCCGAGGTCCGCGGCCCTTCGGTGCAGGGCCGCGTGCAGTGCGGTCCGCCGTACGCCGAGGCCCGGGTGGTCCCGGAAGGGCGCCTCGGCGCGCCGGTGGCCCTCGATGTAGCGGATTCCGCGCAGTTCGCTGCCCGCCGGGGTCACCCCCAGGGCGCGCAGGGCCGCCACTCCGCTGGGCATGATGCCCTCGCCGCAGGCCTTGTCCACGGGAGCCGGGCGGGGTTCGACGACGACGGCCTCCAGGCCCGCCGCGGCTGCGCGGATCGCCGCCGCGAGCCCGGCGGGTCCGCCGCCCGCCACCAGGATGTCGATCACGCCCGCGCCTCCGCTCCGGCGGCGCTCGCCAGCGCGCCGTCCTCGCATCGGATGCGTACGGCCATGAGCGCCGCGTTGAGCACGGTGAACACGACGGCGGTCGTCCAGGCGCCGTGGACCAGTGGCAGGGCCGCGCCCTCGGCCGCGACCGCCACGTAGTTGGGGTGGCGCATCAGGCGGTAGGGGCCGCCGGTCACCAGGGGAAGGCCGGGGACGACGATGACCCGGGTGTTCCAGCGGCGGCCCAGGGTCCGTACGCACCACCAGCGCAGCCCCTGGGCGGCTGCCACCACCGCCACCATCGTCCAGCCGAGCCAGGGCAGGAACGGCCGTTGCGCCAGCCAGGTCTCGGCGAGACAGGCGCCGAGGAGAGCGGTGTGCAGGGCCACCATGGCCGGGTAGTGGCCTCGTCCGGCCTCGGTGCCGCCCCGGGCCAGGCTCCAGCGCGCGTTGCGCAGCGCCACCGCCAGTTCGGCGAGGCGCTCGACGGCGACCGCCAGTACCAGCGCGGTGTACCAGATCATGTGTTCCTCCGGACTACCAGCGCAGCAGCACCAGTTCGCAGCAGAAGCCGGGGCCCATGGCCATCAGCAGACCGGGGGTGCCCGGCTCGGGCCTTCGCCGTTCCATGGTGTCCCGCAGGACGTGCAGGACCGAGGACGACGAGAGGTTGCCGACCTCGGCCAGCGACGTCCAGGTGACGTCGAGGGCGCCGTCGGGCAGGGCCAGGACCTCCGTGACGGCGTCCAGGACCTTGGGGCCGCCGGGGTGGCAGACCCAGCGGGCGATGTCCTTCGGTTTCAGGCCGTGCTCCGCGAGGAAGCCGGTGACATCGTCGGCGAGATACCGGCGTACGACGTCGGGGACGGACGGGTCGAGCACCACGGTGAACCCGGAGCCTCGGATGTCCCAGCCCATGACGTGCCCGGTGTCCGGGTACAGCCGGCTGCGGGTGTCCAGCACCTCGGGTCCGTCGGCCGGGACGGGGCGGTCGCCGCCGACGAGGACCACCGCGGCGGCGCCGTCGCCGAACAGCGCTGTGGCGACCATGTTGGCGGGGGTGGCGTCCCCGCGCTGGAAGGTCAGGGAGCAGAGTTCGACCGAGAGCAGGACGGCCACCTGGTCGGGTCTGCCGAGCAGATGGTCGTGCAGCCGCGCCACCCCGGCGGCTCCGGCGACGCAGCCGAGCCCGAAGACGGGGAGCCGCTTCACGTCGGGGCGCAGTCCGACGCGTCCCACCAGCCGTGCGTCGATCGAGGGCGCCGCGATCCCGGTGACGGAGGTGAACATCAGCAGGTCCACGTCAGCGGGCCGCAGTCCCGCCTTGCGCAGGGCGCCTCTGACCGCTTCGGCGCCGAGCTCCACGGCGGCGGAGATGAACACGTCGTTCGCCGCCCCGAAGTCGTCGAGTCCGGCGTAGCTGTCGAGCGGCAGGACCGTGTTCCGGCTGCGGACCCCGGCGTTCGCGTGGAGGCGGTCGAGCACCCGGCGGTCGGCGCCGTCGGGCAGGCAGGTGCGCGCCACCATGTCGGTGACCGCGCGCTGGCTGTGGCGGTGCGGCGGCAGCACTCCGTGCACGGCCGCGATGCGGGTCATCCGGGCCACCGCTTCGGAGAAGTCATGACCCATATCCTGCCCACAGAGCGGGGCAAATCGTCGCACATGTGACGCGCGGCTGCCGTGTTCGTACGCCCCTGCGTCCCTACGATCGCTCCGTGGACACCACGGACCGGCTCTCGTCCCCCTCCCCCGCCGCGCGGCTGCCGCAGCTGGCCGGGGGGCTGGCCCTGTCCTGCCATCCGGGTCCGGTCGCGGCGGTGACGGTGCTCGTCACCGCGCTGGCCGTCAGTTCCGGTCTCGGGGGCGGGCGTTGCGCGCTGGTCGCGTCGGCGGTGCTCGCGGGGCAGCTCTCGGTGGGCTGGTGCAACGACGCCTTCGACGCCCGCCGCGACGCCGAGGCCGCCCGCCCGGGCAAGCCGGTGGCAGAGGGCGTGGTGGGCGCCGGCACGGTCTGGGGCGCGGCGTTCGCGGCGCTGTTCCTGTGCGCGGCGCTGTCGTTCGCGTGCGGCGCCGCCGCCGGGGCGGTGCACCTGGCCGGGGTCCTGGCGGCCTGGGCGTACAACCTGAGGCTGAAGGAGACGGTGCTGTCCTGGCTCCCGTACGCGATCGGCTTCGGCGGCCTGCCCTGTCTGGTCGCGCTGAGCCTGCCCGGCCGGCCCTGGCCCGCGTGGTGGGCGGTGACGGCGGGGGCGCTGCTGGGCGTCGCGGCCCATCTCGCCGATGTGCTGCCGGACATCGAGGCGGATCTGCGGGCGGGCATCCGCGGTCTGCCGCAGCGGTGGGGCGAGGCGCGCACCCGGCGTCTGCTTCCGGTGCCCCTGGTGGCGGCGACCGCGGTGCTGGCACCGGTGCCCACGGGGGCGCCCGGAGGCTGGGGCCCGCTCGTCCTGTGCGCACTGGTGGCGGTGGCGGCGTACGCCGGTTCGCGGCGGGTCGGCACTTGGCGCAAGGCGGCACTGGCGGGGACGGTGGCCGTGGCGGCGGTGGACGTGGCGCTGCTGCTGGCCAGGGGCACGGCGATCGCGTGACGCGTGACGGCCCGTACGGACGCCGTGCCGTCCGTACGGGCTGCGGGGCCGTGCGCTACTGGCCGGCGAGACCGGTGTGCGCGATGCCCCGCACGATCTGCCGCTGGAAGAACGCGAAGACGATCAGGAGCGGCGTCCCAGCGATCACGAGCGAGGCCATGATCTGGGCGTACCGCACGCCGAACGTCGACTGGACGTTGACGAGGCCGACGGGCAGGGTCATGCCGCCCGGGTCCGTGGTCACGAGGAACGGCCAGAGGAAGTTGTTCCAGGTGGAGATGAAGGTGAAGATCGCCACGGCGGCCAGCACCGGCCGGGAGAGCGGGATCACGATCGTCCAGAACACCCGCCAGCGGCCCGCCCCGTCGACGAAGGCGGCCTCCTCCAGCTCCCGGGGCAAGCCCTCGAAGAACTTGACCAGGATGAACACCATGGCGGGCACGGCGACCTGGGGCAGGATCACGCCCCAGTAGGTGTCGACCAGGCCGAGCTGGACCATCTCGCGGAACAGGGGCGCGATGAGGACCTGCGGGGGCACCATGATGCCGGCGAGCACCAGACCGTAGAGCAGCCGGCGGCCCCGGAAGTCGGTGCGGGTGAATCCGTAGGCGGCCATCGCGCAGGTCACGACGGTCAGCAGGGTCGTCATGACGGAGATGTACGCCGAGTTCATCAGCCAGACCAGCAGGTCGCCGGACTCCCAGACCTTGGAGTACGCCTCGAAGGTGACGCGTGAACCGATCCAGGAGAGCGGGGTCTTCGCGGTGTCTCCCTCCGGCTTCAGGGAGGTGGCGACGGCCCAGGCGATCGGAAGGAGCCAGGCGGCCGTCAGCACCAGGGCGACGACGAGCAGGACGATCCGGCCGGGGGTCCACCGCGGCCGGCGGCCCCCTTCCGCGGCGGATCCCCGGGGCCTCTCGGACTCCTCGGCCCCCGTGCGGGGCGGGATGACGGTGACGGAACCGCTCACTTCGCGGCCTCCTCAGCTCGGCGCCGGGACAGCAGCGGCTGCACCAGGGAGACGGTCAGGATCAGGGCGAAGAAGATGTAGGAGACGGCGGAGGCGTAGCCGATGCGGTAGCCCGTGAAGCCCTGCTGGTAGACGTACTGGAGGATCGGCCGGGTGGACTCGTCGGGGCCGCCGCCGGTCATGATGTACACCTGGTCGAAGATCTTCAGCGAGGCCAGCACCTGGAGGACGACGACCAGTCCGGTCGTGCGGCGGAGCATCGGCAGGGTGATGTGCAGGAGCCGCTTCCAGGCGCCCGCCCCGTCCAGCTCCGCGGCCTCGTACAGATGCGCGGGGATGGCCTGGAGCGCGGCGAGGTACAGCAGGAAGTTGAAGCCGACGGTCCACCAGACGGTGGTCGCGACGATGCTGAGCATGGCGTAGCGCTCGTCGGTGAGCCAGCCGATCTCCGGGGTGAGGCCGACGGAGGCGAGCAGCTGGTCGGCGAGGCCGAAGTCGGACGGCAGGATCATGTTCAGGAACAGGAGGCAGACGACGCCGGAGGGAAGCAGGAACGGGGCGAACCAGCTGAGCCGCCAGAGCCACTGGACGACGCGCAGCTGATGGGCGAGGAGTGCCAGGACGAGTCCGACGACGACGAGGGGGACGGTGGACAGGACCGTGAACCAGACGGTGTTCCACAGCGAGGACCACACCTCGGGGTCGCGCACCGCTTCGGCGTAGTTGTCGAGGCCGACGAACTCACCGCCGCTACCGGTGATGTTCTCGCTCGTCAGGCTCATGCCCAGGCCGGATATCAGCGGCCAGATCAGGAACATGGCGTAGACGAGGAAGAAGGGCGCGATGAACACCAGGCCGTGTTCGGTCCACTTCCTGCGCACGGAGCGGGCCAGCCGCCCGGCCGTGCTCCCGGCGGGCTGCGTCACGGGTGCCGTCGCCGCCGCGGTGGTGGAGGTCATGACGCGGCTCCCGGGAGGGGGTTGCGGGTGTCGAGGAGGGTCCGCAGCCGGGCCTTGGCCTCGGTCAGGGCGTTGCGCGGGCTGCGGGAGCCGGTGAGGACCCCGGAGAACACGGCCCCGAGCTCGATCCACAGCCGGGAGGCGGAGCCGGCGAACCAGGCGGGCTCGTCCAGGGCGACGTCGTCGATCACGTCGCGGTATTCGGACTGCGGCTTGAGCGCCAGGTAGGCCGGGTCGTCGAGCACCGGCAGATAGGCGGGCACATGGCCGCCCTTGGCCCAGGCCACGGAGTTGCTCAGCATCCAGGCGACGAGGATGTGGGCAGCCTCGTTGGCGGCCCCGCCCCGGTCCGCCTGGTGCGGCAGGACGAAGGCGTGGCAGTCGGCCTGGGTGGCCGCGCTGCCGAAGAGCGCGGGAATGCGGGTCATGGAGAACGGGAGCCCGGTGGTCTTGAAGGTGGTGATCTCCCATTCACCGTTGAGGTGGAAGGCGGTCTTTCCGCCGTTGAAGACCCCGATGGACCCCGCGTAGTCGACGCGGCGCACCATCAGTCCTTCCTCGACGAGCCGGGCCAGGTATTCCAGCACCCGGAGCGCCTTGGCGTCGTCGAGCGCGAGGCGCTTCCCGTCCCCGGAGAGCACCTTGCCGCCGGTCTGGGCGTAGAAGCTGGAGAAGAGCCGCCACGGGGTGATGCAGTCGGGTCCGAGCGTCTCGGTCACGAGCCCCGGCTGCCCGGTCACCTTCTTCGCGGCGCGCAGCGCGTCGGCGAACTCCTCGGCGCCGTTGATCGGCTTGAGCCGGCCGCCCGACAGCAGTCCGGCCTTCTCGCACACCTCGGTCTGGAAGTAGAGGACGAAGGGGTGGGTGTCCAGCGGTACGGCGTACTGCTTGCCGCCCGCCTGGCCCCGGCGCCAGATGTCCGGCGGGAAGTCCTCCTCCTTCACCCCGTGCTCCGCCAGCAGATCGAGGTCGAACGGGTCGAGGAGCCTGCCCGGGGCGAAGCCCGCGAGCCGGGCGAGGTGCAGGGCGGCGAGCTCGGGGGCCCGGCCTCCGGCCCCGGCCATGCCGAGCTTGGTGTAGTACGGCGCGCCCCACTGCAGGGTCGAGGCCTCCAGGGCGATGTCCGGGTGCTCACCGCGGAAGTCGTCCAGCATGCCCTGCATGTTGACGCCGTCACCGCCTCCGAAGAGGTGCCAGAACCGCAGCAGGGTCTGTCCGGGACCGGCTGCGGTGGCGGGGGCGGCACAACCGGACAGGGAGCCCAGGGCTCCGGCGGCGGCCAGGGCGCCGGCACCGCCCGCGAGGGCTCGGCGCCGGCTGAGAAGGGGTGGTTGCATGGCGGCTCGTCTCGACTCGTCTCTGAGGTGCGGGGACGCGGCGAAGGAGGACAGGATGTTCGAAATCTCGACGCCTGCCCGCCACTTCGGACGGGACCGTAGGCCCGGCGCAACCCGGCGTCAATGACTCGCGCTGAAATTGCGAACAATGTTCGACACCGCGAACAAGAACCCCTCCCTGCGGCCCTGCGCACCCGGAATCGGGGGCGGTCGGCGGGGTACCCGAGGAGGAATCGCGGAGGCACCCGGGGAGAAATCGGGGGGATGCGCTCACATTTCTTACTGGGGGGTAGGCCCGCCCGGCATCCTTGCTATACCTTCCGTCTAACAAGCGGTACGAGACGGCTGCCCTGCGGAAGGACGCCGGTCCTCCGCTCATGCTGCCGACACAACAGGCCCCAGTCATAGGCCGGTTGACGAATCATCACCGCAACCACGCAATGTGACAGCACCAAGGAACACCGCTGACGAACCGAGGAGCCGCACCATGGCAAGCAGCACCGTTCGACCGGATGCGCAGGACCGGCCGCCCGAGGACGACCTCACCCGTCGTCTCCTCGAATCGGCCGCCGTGCTCGCCTACGACCCCGCCACCGAGGTCGACTGGGACACCCCGCTGGACAAGGACTTCCACGGTGCGAGCCCGGAGTGGAGCACCCTCTACGGCACGGCGTACTGGGCCGAGCTCACCGAGGAGCAGCGCAAGGAACTCACCCGCCAGGAAGCCGCGTCGGTGGCGAGCACCGGCATCTGGTTCGAGATGATCCTGCAGCAGATGGTGCTGCGCGACGTGTACGCCAAGGACCCGACGAGCGCCGACGTCCAGTGGGCGCTCACCGAGATCGCCGAGGAGTGCCGGCACTCGATCATGTTCGCCCGGGGTGCGCAGAAGCTGGGCGCCCCGCCCTACCGGCCCCACCGGCTCGCCGTGGAGCTGGGGCGGGCCTTCAAGACGCTGGCGTTCGGCGAGGCGGCGTACGCGGCGATACTCGTCGCCGAGGAGGTCCTCGACGTCATGCAGCGCGACTGGATGCGGGACGAGAGGGTCGTGCCCTTCGTCCGCACCATCAACAACATCCATGTCGTCGAGGAATCCCGGCACATGAAGTTCGCCCGCGCCGAGACGCGCAAGCACCTCAGCGGTGCCGGTCCTGTCCGGCGCAGGATCAACGCGCTGGTCATCGCGATCGCCTCGTACGTCATCGTCACGAGCATGGTGAACAAGGGCGTCTACGCCAACGCCGGACTCGACGCGGAGCGTGCGATCGGCGAGGCCAAGGCCAACGAGCACCACAAGTCGATGATGCGCTCCAGCTGTGCGGGCCTCATGGACTTCCTGGCCTCGGCCCGCCTGCTGACCAAGCCCGCCCTGGTGTTCTACAAGCGCGCCCATCTGATCTGAGCGGACGACATGACCTACGCCATCACCCAGACGTGCTGCAGCGACGCCACCTGTGTCTCGGTGTGCCCCGTCAACTGCATCCATCCGACTCCGGAGGAGCCGGACTTCGGCCGGACGGAGATGCTCTACATCGACCCGAAGTCCTGCATCGACTGCGGTGCCTGCGCCGACGCCTGCCCGGTGGACGCCGTCCTCCCCCTGGACAGCCTGCCGGCCGCGCAGCGGGAGTACGGCGCGCTCAACGCCGCGTACTTCGAGGGCCGGGAGGCCGCACCGGCTCCCGCGGGGCCGAACTTCCACGTGTGGGGCGAGCCGTCCTTCGACCGCGAACTCCCGGCGGACTTCGCGCCGCTGCGGGTCGCGGTGATCGGCACCGGACCAGCGGGGATGTACGCGGCCGAGGACCTGCTGCTGCACACCGCCGCCGAGGTCACACTGCTGGACCGGCTGCCGGTCGCCGGCGGGCTGATCCGCTACGGTGTGGCGCCCGACCACCTGTCGACGAAGAAGGCGGGTGACACGTTCGCCCGGTT
Organism: Streptomyces sp. NPDC002125; assembly: GCF_053593715.1. NCBI lineage: Bacteria > Bacillati > Actinomycetota > Actinomycetes > Kitasatosporales > Streptomycetaceae > Streptomyces > Streptomyces sp. NPDC002125. The sequence continues at coordinate 46,640 of NZ_JBSFDD010000020.1, forward strand.
CCACACGCATCCGCGCGTGCGGATGCACCTGGGTCTGGAGGTGGGCCGCGACATCACGCCGGAGGAGATCGCCGCGCACCACGACGCGGTGATCTACGCGGTCGGCGCTCCGGCCGGCCGGCGGCTCGGGATACCCGGCGAGGACCTGGCCGGCAGCATCTGCGCGACCACGTTCGTCTCCTGGTACAACGCCCACCCCGACGTCGCTCCGGACGCGGTGGACCTGTCCGCGGAGCGGGTCGTCGTGGTCGGAAACGGCAATGTCGCACTCGACGCGGCCCGCATCCTGGTCTCGGACCCCGGGGCGCTGGCCGCCGGGGACATCGCGGGCCACGCGCTGGACGCCCTGCGCGACGGCGCGGTGCGCGAGGTGGTGCTACTGGGACGGCGGGGGCCCGAGGACGCGGCGTACACCCGGTCCGAACTGCTCGCGCTCACGCATCTGCCCGGCGTCGAGCTGATCGTCGACGACCACGACCCGAGGACCGGTGCGGCGATCGACGCCGCCGCGCCGGGCGGCAGGGCCGCCCTGCTGAAGGATGTCGCCCGCGAGGAGGTGGACTGGTCGGTTCCGCCTCCGGCGGGACGCCGCATCGTGTTCCGCTTCCACTCCGCGCCCGAGGAGGTGCTCGGCGACGGCACCGTCCGCGCGGTCCGGGTCACCGGCGGGGCCGGGGACCGGGAGATCCCGGCCGGGCTGCTGCTGCGGGCCGTCGGCCAGCGCGGGGTGGCGGTCGCCGGGCTGCCGTTCGACGAGGCGACGGGCACCGTCCCGCACGAGGGCGGCCGGGTGACGGACCGTCCTGGCACCTATGTCGTGGGCTGGATCAAGCGCGGCCCCTCCGGCGGCATCGGGGCCAACCGGACCTGCGCGGCCGAGACCGTCGGCACGCTGCTGGCGGATGCCGTGGCCGGCACGCTGCCGGCGGCCGAGCACGGGGCGAAGGCGTTCCAGCGGCTCGTGCGGCGCCGCAACCGGCGGATCGTGGACGCCCGCGGGCTGGCCCGGATCGAGCGGGCCGAACGCGCCCTGGGCCTCAGGGAAGGACGGCCCCGGGTCAAGCTGGCGACGGTTGGGGAGCTGGTGGCGGCCGCGAAGAGCGGGCGCCGCATACCGGGCTGACCTGGCAGAAAGGCCCGGGTGAGGGACGAGAGGGACGTCGACGCGGTGCTGCCGCTCCTCACGGGCGGCAGCGGCGGGGCTCGCGGGTGCGATCGCGGGGACGCACGGCCCCCGCGTCCCCGTCACGCGCGCCTGGCCCGCCGGACGTGACGGGGGAGAGGGCCGGGAGCTCCCCGGTCCTCTCCCCCGTTCCTCCCGGCGGTGGCGAGCCGCTCAGGCTCCCGCCGTCGACTGGGCCTCGGCCGCCGCGCGGTAGAGGCGGCGCAGCCGTACCACACCGAGGTCGTGCTGGTAGAGGTTCTCCCGCTGGTCGGCGTCGGCCGGCATGGACTCCAGCATGACGCGGTCCTGCTCAAGGACGTCCCAGTGGCGCTGCTCGATCAGCGTCCGGTAGAGGAAGCGCCAGGACGCGCGCTGCCAGTCCTGGACACGGCGGTAGCGCCAGAAGAAGACACCGCTGCGCTGCTCGTCCACCGGGCAGACCATGCCGACGATGCCGAACGCTCCGCCGGGGCCCGCGGACGGCGGGTACGGGATGGAGAGGTCGACCCAGTCCACCCCGGTGCGGCAGAGCTCCACCCAGTCGAAGTTCACGCCGCGCTGGTCGGTCTTCTCGAAGAAGTAGCCGCGGGCGGTCTCCCGGATGCGGAACTTGGCCGTGGTGTCGCCGTCGAACATCGTGTGCGAGTCGTGGTGCAGGAAGGCGCCGTGCATCGGGTCGAGCAGGTTCTCCACGGCGTACCGCCAGGGCGAGTTCCACTCCGCGTAGCACAGGATGGCGTCCACGTCGGGGTCGGTGAGCGGCTCCGGCAGGGTCAGATCGGCCGGCTCGGGGTGCTCCTCGTCGCCGAAGTAGGCGAGGATCGCGCCCGAGACCTCGCGCACGGGCAGCGAGGTCACCAGCCGCTTGCCCTCCAGGCTGCAGCCGGGCAGCCCGGGGACGGAGGAGACCGTGCCGTCGGGCTCTACCTCGACTCCGTGGTACCAGCAGGCGACCCGGTCGCCGAGGTGTTTGCCGAGCGACAGCGGGGCACCGCGGTGCGGGCAGCGGTCGGCGAGCATGGACAGGGTGCCGTCGGACTTGCGGAACAGCAGCCACTGCTCACCGAGCGCGGTCACCTTGCGCATCGCGCCGGGGGCGACGAAGTGCGAGGGGACGACGGGGTGCCACTGGTTGCGCAGACCGGTGGCGTAGATGTGTTCCGCGGTGGCGGAGGACGTCAGCGTCATGGTCAGGCTCCCAGTCGGTTCATCTCGGCGCGGAAGGAATCCTCGGTCCACGGGCTGCCGTCGGCGGCGTGGACCTGGCGGGCGTTGAGTCCGCGCACCACGTCGGCGAGCTCGTGGCCCACGTGGGTGTAGACGTCCTCGAGCGTCGCGGCGAGCTTGTACTCGTACGGCGTCGGCTCGTGCGTACGGGACTGGTGGATCTCCAGGTACGGCCAGGTGTCGTTCACGGTGTCTCCTGAAAGTGCGGGGGAAGGTGTCACAGGTCGAGGACGAGCCGGCCGGAGGCGCACCGCGAGACGCAGATCATCATCGAGGTGCCCGCGGCCCGCTCGGCCTCGCTGAGCAGGAAGTCGCGGTGGTCGGGGGTTCCTTCGAGCACCCGGGTCTCGCAGGAGCCGCAGATCCCGTCGCGGCACGAGTTGTCCACGGTGAGCCCGGCGCCCTCCGCGGCCTCCAGGACGGAGGTCCCCGCGCCAACCGTGAGCGTCACGCCCGAGGTGCGGCATTCGACCTCGAACGCCTCGTCGTCCCCGGTGCGTTCGACCGTCGGCGCGGCGAACCGCTCCAGGCGCAGACGGTCCCCGGGGCAGCGCTCCTCGACGGCTCCGAGCAGCGGCTCGGGACCGCAGGAGTACACGAGGGTTCCTTCGGGAAGCCCGCCGAGCACGGAGTCGAGGTCGATGTGCCCCTGCTCGTCCTGCGGTACGAGGGTGAGGTCACCGCCGAGCGCGTCGAGCTCGGCGGTGAACGCCATGGAGGCCCGGCTCCTGCCCCCGTAGACCATGCGCCACTCGGCTCCCCGGCGGGCGGCCTCCCGGGCCATCGCCAGGAGTGGAGTGATCCCGATTCCGCCGGCGACGAACACATACGCGTCAACGTCCTCCAGCGCGAAGTGGTTACGCGGCTCGGAGACGGTGATCTGCTGACCCGGCCGCAGCTGGGTGTGCACGAAGCGTGAACCGCCTCGCGAGGCGGGCTCGTTGAGCACGCCGATGCGGTAGACGTCGGCGGTGCGGGGGTCGCCGCACAGGCTGTACTGGCGGACCTGGCCGCCGGCGTGGACGTCGATGTGCGCGCCGGGGGTCCAGGCGGGCAGCGGCTTGCCGTCGGGATGGACGAGCTCGACGGACAGGACGCCCTCGGCCTCCCAGGTCATACGACGGACGATCAGCCGCAGCGAATCCTCACTCATGGTCTGTTGCCTCCTTACCGGCAGTTCGGGCGGCCGGGCTACTGGCCCGGGATGCGCACGGGCGGGGTGAACGGGTTCTTCATCGGGCCGAGCGCGTCCAGGTCGACCTCGACGAGCGTCGGTCCTTCGGAGGCGACGGCTTCGCCGATCACCCGCGCCGCGTCCTCCTCGGCACCGATACGGGCGTACGGCAGCCCGCACGCCTGGGCGAGGAGACCGAAGTCGGGCGTCGTCAGGTCGACCCCGGAGCGGCGTTCGCTGTGGCGGTCCTGCATGTTGCGCAGGACTCCGTAGCCGCCGTCGTTGAAGACGATCAGGGTCAGCCGGGGGCGCTCCTGGGCGAGGGTGAGGAGCTCGCCGAGGTGGACGGCGAGTCCTCCGTCGCCCGCGATGACGACGGTGGGCGCGTCGGGGCGGGCGAGGGCGGCGCCGATGCCCATGCCCAGGCCCTGTCCGATGCCGCCGCCGCGCGGGAAGACGTTGTCCCTGGGGTCGTACATCTCCAGGAGCCTGTTGCCCCAGCTGCTGGAGGGGATGGTGACGTCGCGGGCGACGACGGCCTCGCGGGGCAGGGCGGCGCGGATCGCGTCGCAGATCGCGGCCTGCGGGCCGATGTTGTCGTGCAGGATCGCGCGCACCTCGGTGCGTACGGCGCCGATCCGGTCCGTCCAGCCGGGCTCGGCGGGCACGGCGTGCGGCAGCAGGCCGGTGAGGGCCTCGGCCGCGTCGGCGTGCAGTGCGTGGGTGGCCGGGTGGACCCTGCCGATGGAGGCGGCGTCGACGTCGATCTGGATGTGCGCCCCGGGGAGCCCGAGCGTGTAGTCGGCGGTCTCGTTCGACCGGAAGTGCGTGCCGATGGTCAGCAGGACGTCCGCGTCGGCGAGCAGGGCGCGCACGGCGGGCGTGGTGGCGAAGTTGCCGATGACCTGCTCGTGGTCCTCGGGCACGCTGCCGCGCCCGGAGTTCGAGGTGATCAGTCCGGCGCCGGTGGCCTCCAGCAGCGCTGCCAGCTCACCGCGCGCGGTGTTCGCGCCGCCGCCCGCCCAGATCAGGGGACGCCGGGCGGAGGCCAGGAGGGCTCCCGCTGCGGCGAGCTCGTCCGCGCCCGGGGTGAGGGGCGCGGGCGTACCGAGGCCCTCGGGTTCGTCGGTCTGCGCAGCGTACTGGAGGTCGATGGGCCATTCCACGCTGGCGGGTCCGCCCGGTGCGGCGAGCGCCGCGCGGGCCGCCTCGCGCAGGATGCTGCCCGCCCGCGTGGCGTCCGGCACGCTCCTGGCGTACGCGGAGACGGCCGTGAGCATGCCGAGCTGGTCCTTGGTCTCGTGGATGAAGCCCCGTCCGCTGCCCAGGAACTCGCTCTCCACCTGACCGGTGATGTGCAGGACGGAGCTGCCCGCGCTGAGCGCCTCGATCAGCGATCCCGCCGCGTTGCCGGCGCCGGTCCCGGTCGAGGTGAGGGCGCAGCCGAGGGTGCCGCGGGCGCGGCCGTAGGCGTCGGCGGCGTTGACGGCGGACGCCTCGTGCCGCACGGGGACGAATCGCAGCTCACGGTCGACGGCTTCGACGAGCGGCAGGTTGTGGACGCTGACGATGCCGAAGACGGTGTCGATGCCGAGTTCGCGCAGGACGGTGACGAGGAGATCGCCTCCGTTGTCGTGACGCATGGTGGTGTCTCCTCAGAGGATGGAGCGGCCGACGCCGCCGCAGACGTCGATGCTGGTGCCGGTGATGTAGGAGGCGCGGGGCGAGAGCAGGGCGACGACCGCGTAGGCGACCTCTTCGGCCCTGCCGAGGCGGCCCAGCGCGATGCCCCGGTCCTCGGCCAGCTCCGCCTGCCACTCCTCGTAGGTCAGGCCGGAGTCCGCGGCCGCGTGGCGGCGGGTCCACTGCCCGGTGTCGACGAGCCCGAGGCAGACGGAGTTGACCCGGATGCCGTCGCCGGCGAGTTCGGCGGAGAGGGACTTGGAGAGGTTGAGGATGCCGGCGCGGGCGGCGCTCGTGGTGATCAGCCGGGTCTCGGGCTGCTTGGCGAGGACCGCGTTGATGTTGACGACGCTCGCCGCTCCGGAGGCGGCGAGGTGGGGGCGCGCGGCCTGGAGGGGGTTGAGCACCCCGGCGAACTTCAGCTCCAGCTCGTCGCGCCAGTCGTCGGCGGTGGAGTCGTCGAGTCCCTTCATGCGGGACTGCCCGGCGTTGTTGACGAGGCCGTCGATGGAGCCGAACGCGTCGGCGGTGCTGTCGACGAAGTCGCGTACGGCGTCGGCGTCGCGTACGTCGCAGACGCCGGTGAGCAGGCGGTCGCTCCCCGCGCCGAGGCCGGCTGCGGCCTTGGCGAGGCGGTCGGCATCACGGCCGCAGGTGGCGACGCGGGCGCCCTCGTCGAGCAGGGCGCGGACCGTGGCCAGGCCGACGCCCGAGCTGCCGCCGGTGACCACGATCGTGCGGTCGGCGAGGCCCAGATCCATAACTCGTATCTCCTGCGGTTCAGTTCATGGTGAATCCGCCGTTGACGGCGATCACCTGTCCGGTCAGATAGCGGGACTCCTCGCCGAGCAGGAAGGAGACGATCCCCGTGAGGTCGTCGGGCTGCTGCGGCCGGGAGATGGCCCGGTTCATGCGGTAGAGGTCGTGCCGCTCGGCGGGCACGGTCTCGGTCGCCTCGCACTCGGTGAGGCCGGGGGCCACCGCGTTGACGGTGATCCCCTTGCCGCCGAGCTCGCGCGCCATGGCCCGGGTGAGCGCGATGACGGCGCCCTTGGAGGCGATGTAGTGCGCGAGGCGCGGGGAGCCGTACAGGGCGGCGTCCGAGGCGATGTTGACGATGCGGCCGGGCTCGGTGAAGAGCGGGTACAGGGCCTTCGACACCAGCCAGGGGCTGCGGGCGTTGACCGCCATCAGCCGGTCCCAGACCTCGATGTCGATGTCCTGGAACTCCTTGCCGCCCACACCGTTGGCGAGCGCCGCGTTGTTGACCAGGCCGTACAGCGGGCCGAGGCCGCGCACCGCTCCGGCGAGCGCCTCGACGGACGCGGGGTCGGCGACGTCGCAGCGTACGAAGTGGGCGTCGATGCCCTCGGCGCGCAGTCCGTCGGCCGCGTGCTCGCCCCGGTCACGCTCCAGTTCGGCGAGGACGACCCGGAAGCCGTCGGTTCCCGCCCGGCGGGCCATGGCCAGTCCCAGGCCACGGCCCGCTCCGGTGACGACGACGGTGCGCCGGCCTGCCGGGGGCAGGTCAGCCACGGGTCACGCCGTGCATCGGCGAGTACTCGGGGTAGGTCGGCACCTGCGGCTTCTGCGTGCCGATGACGACGCAGAACAGGGCGTCGGTGTCGCCCTCGTTCTTGAGGGACCGGGTCACACCGGCGGGGACGACGATCATGTCGCGGTAGCCCAGGGTGCGGTACTCGGCCTCGTCGGCGCCGCGGTGGATGCCGACCTTGACCTCGCCCTCCAGGACGAAGAAGGCCTCCTCGACGTCGTGGTGGGTGTGGGCCGGGCCCTCGGCGCCGGGCGGCAGCAGCATGTTGGAGAAGGTGAAGCCGCCGGAGGGGAGGATGCGGCTGTCGCTCTCGTGGTTGCCGGTGGCGCCGGAGCCGACGTAGCGGATCTGGCCGCGGCGGAACTGCGGGCCGGCCTTCTCCTGGAAGGAGAGGGTGTCGAAGTCGGCGACCCGGGAGGCCTTGGTGGCGATGAGGGAGTCGGTGTACGCGGAGAGGTCGTCGCCGTTGTCGTACGCGTCGGTGGTCAGAGGCATGGTGAGGGCTCCTGTTCGGGGAGGGATGCGGTGATGTGGAGGTGGGAGAGCACCCAGGCGTTGAAGTGGCCCGGCTGCTCCTGGTTGGCCAGGTGACCGGCGTCCTTGACGATCACGTAGGCGGTCTTGTGGATGGCCCCGGCGATGGCCTGGCTCGCCTCGATGCCGGTGACCCGGTCCTGTTCGCCGCAGAGGACGAGGGTGGGGGCGGCGATCGAGGGGAGTTCGGCGCGCAGGTCGGCGGAGGCCATGGACTCGGCGGCGTGGGCGTAGCCCGGCAGCCGTACCGAGGCGGCCATGGTGTCCACCACGCGGCGCACCAGCTCGTCCGGTGCGGCGGGCGAGACGAGGCGCGGGCCGCGGGCCTCGGCGAAGGCGCGGGGGCCGAGCTCGGCGAGGTCGGCCGCCCTGGCGCGCATGCCGGCCGCCTTGGTCGCGTCGGTGCCCGAGCCGGGGCTGGAGTCGGCGACGATCAGCGAGGCGACGAGCTCCGGGTGGCGGGTGGCGAGCCGCAGCGCGATCACACCGCCCCAGGAGACGCCGAGGACGTGCGCGGTGGTGGCGCGCTCCCGGATGAGGGCGGCGGCCGTGTCGGCGTAGTCGTCGAGGTCGAGCGGGGCCTCGGGGTCGGGAGACTTGGCGTATCCGGGGGCGTCCCAGGCCACGACCCGTGCGGAGGAGGAGAGTTCGGCGAGCTGCGGGGCGAAGGCCGCCGAGGACGAGCCGATGCCGTGCAGGCAGAGCAGCAGGGGGCCCTGGTCGCCCGCCTCCTCGACGTGGACGGGGGCGGCGCTCACAGGATCTGCCCGGTGCGGCCGGCGATCGCGGCGAGGCTGCGCAGTACGGCGTAGGGCACCACCTGGCTGGTGGCGGGGTTGCCGGGGTCGGGCAGGTGCGCGACCTCGAAGCGGTAGGAGCCGTGTCCGCCGGACGCCTCGATGACATGGCGGGTGTGGTGGGCCGCCGGGTCGGCGACGACCTGGACCCGCACAGTGTCCAGGTCGCCGACGGCCAGCGCGACCGAGGCGGCCACGTTCGTCGACTTGGGGAACTTGACCGGCACCTCGCGGGCGGTTCCGGACATGACCTCGACCGGGCCGGTCGCCGTCCGCATCCGGTTCAGCAACTCCTCGTCCATCCATGGCTGTTCGAGCGTCGAGGGCAGCTTGGTGGTGGTCAGCCGGACGTCGTCGAGCGGACCGAGGGAGCGGACCGCCTGGAGCAGGTCGAGGCCGCCGACGGCGCCGCCCGTGAAATACACCCGGCCCGGTCCTGCGGCGAGCAGCCGCTTGGTGAGCTCGTCGTCGGTCAGCGCGCCGGTGGAGGCGATCAGCAGATCGGTGCCGGAGGACAGGACCCGCTCGCCCCATTCGCGTACGACGCCCTGTCCGGCGGCCTCGACGATCAGGTCGCAGACCTCCATGGCCTCCTCGAAGGTGGCCTGGGGCACGGGGGCGGCCTCGCCGAGCGGGCGGTTGTCGATGACGTGGACCAGTTCGGCGCCGGTGATCCGGCCCTCGGCGAGCGCGGTTCCCACGACCCGGCCGATGGCGCCCCAGCCGACGACGGCGACCTTGCGTACGGTGCTCATGCGGTGGCCTCCTGGGCGTCTACGGGAGCGAGCGGGCCGGAGCCCGGGGTGTCGGGGGAAGCGAGCGGGCCGGGGTCCGGGAAGCCCGCCATGCTGCAGCGGATCTCCTTCGAGGGCGGGCCGGCCGTGCCCCACAGGTCGGACAGTTCGGGGACCCGCCGCCACACCCGGGCGATCCAGGCGTCCTCGACGATCTGGGCGACCTCCGAGGTGTATTCGCAGACCAGTCCGGAGGGGTCGGTGAAGTAGGAGAAGGTGTTGTTCCCCGGCCCGTGCCTTCCGGGCCCCCACTGCGGGGTGATGCCGTGGTGGCGCAGCCGCCCGAGGCCCCGCATGAAGTGGTCGACCGAGCTCATCTCGTACGCCACGTGGTTCAGCGAGGTCCACTCGGCCTGGTTGAAGGCGATGCAGTGGTGGTCGCTGTTGCAGCGCAGGAACGCCATCTGGTGCTCGGACCAGTCGGAGACGCGCAGTCCGAGCACGTCGCAGTAGAAGGCGACGGCGGCGTCGATGTCGGTGGTGTTGAGCACGGCGTGCGTGACTCCGACGGGTACGGCGCCGTCCCGGCCGCGCGGGGTGACGGCCTCGACCTGGGCGCTGATCTCGATGAGGCGCCCCTCGGGATCGGTGAACCGCAGCCCGTAGCCGCCGCCGGCCTGGTCCAGCGGTCCGGGTCCGGCGACAGGCACGATCGAGCGCGCCTCCAGGCGCCGGGCCGCCTGGTCGACCTCGGCCGGGGTGGCGACGGCGAAGGCGATCCGGCCGAGGCCGACGCGGTCGCGCTGGGTGAGGTGGAGCACGTGGTGCTCGTCGCTCGTACCGCGGAGCCAGCGGGCGCCGGTGTCGGACTCGACGGTCTCCAGGCCCCAGACGTCCTCGTAGAAGCCGGCGGCCTCGGCGAAGGCGGGGGTGTGCAGTTCGACGTAGCGCAGGGAGCGGAGCCGGGCGATCGGACCGGGCGGTGGTTGCATGGGGTTCCTCCGGGAAAGGCAGGTGTGCCGGGTCAGTTGGCCCACGGGAGCGGGTGGTCCGAGACGCCCCAGTACAGGGACTTCTGGCGCTGGTAGGCGCGGATCGCGTCGCGGCCCTTCTCGGTGCCGAGGCCGCTGTCCTTCCACCCGCTGAAGGGGGTGGAGGCGCTGAACTGCTTGTACGTGTTGATCCAGACGGTTCCGGCCTGGATCCGGCGGGCGAGCGCCCCGGCGGCCCGGAGGTCGCGGGTCCAGATGCCGCAGGCCAGGCCGTAGACCGAGTCGTTGGCCTGGTGGACCAGGTCGTCCTCGTCGTCGTAGGGCAGGGCGACCAGGACGGGGCCGAAGATCTCCTCCTGGCAGGTGCGCGAGGTGTTCGCCAGCCCGTCGAGCACGGTGGGCAGGTAGTACGCCCCGTCCTCGTAGAGCTCGCCCTCGGGCGCCGATCCCCCGCACAGCACGCGGGCGCCCTCGGAGCGGGCGAGGTCCACGTAGGCGGCGACGGAGTCGCGGTGGCGGTGGTGCACCAGCGGGCCGACCTGGGTGGCCGGGTCGGTGCCGGGCCCGACGCGCAGTTCGCGTACGCGCTCGACGAGTTCGCCGACGAAGGAGTCGTAGATCTCTCGGGCCACGAAGAGCCGGGAACCGGCGATGCAGGACTGGCCGCTGGAGGAGAAGATCCCGAACAGCACTCCCGCCAGGGCCTGTTCGACGTCGGCGTCGGCGCGCACGATGGTCGGCGACTTGCCGCCCAGCTCCAGCGAGGCGGGGATCAGCTTCCGGGCGGCGATCTCGGCGATGGACCGCCCGGTATCGGTGCCGCCGGTGAATCCGACGCGGCCGACGAGGGGGTGGCGCACCAGGGCGTCGCCGACCACCCGGCCGCTCCCCGGCAGGACCGAGAGGAGCGCGGCGGGCAGCCCGAACTCGTCGAGTGCCCGGGAGATCAGCCGGCCGAGGGCCAGGGAGACCAGGGGTGTCCACGCCGCGGGTTTGAGGATGACGGCGTTGCCGGCGGCGAGCGCGGGGGCGATCTTCTGCGCGTCGCTGGCGATCGGGGAGTTCCAGGGGTTGATGGCGCCGACGACACCGATCGGCTCGTGCGTGCTCACGGTGACGTACGCGCCCCGGGACGGGGTGACCGCGTCCTCGGCCGTCTCCAGGACGGCCGCCATGTAGCGGAAGGTGCCCGCCGCGCTGAGCGCGAGCGCCCTGGTCTCGGTGAGCGTCTTGCCGGTGTCGGCGGTCTGGAGCGCGGAGAGCTCGTCGGCGGACTGCTCGGTGAGCTCGCCGATCCGGTGCAGCAGCCTGGCCCGGTCGTGGGCGAGCAGGTCGCGCCAGGCCGGGTCCGCCACCGCCGCCGCGGCGGCCTGTGCCGCCTCGGCGACCTCGTCCGCCGACGCGGAGTGGACGGTGGCGAGGACGCGGCCGGTCGACGGGTCGACGGTGTCGACGGGCTCGCCCGCACCGCGCCGCCACTGGCCCGCGATCAGGATTTCGGTGGGGAACTGCACGGGTGGACCTCCGGACGAGGCGGGAAGGGGGTGGACTCCGGGTGCGGACAGGCTCGTCGGGTTACCGCCCCCGGACTGCCGAAGTGCTAGAAATCTAAGCGCTTAAGTTTCTCGACACAAGACCCCGAGGTGAAATCGTTGCCTGGAAGTCCTTGAGCACCACATCCATGGCACCGATGATGGTGGCCGAGTCGTCGGGAGCAAGCTTCCTAAGCTCTTAACTATTGACCGCTTAGGTATTGGACCCTACTGTCTCCGCAACTCATCGCCCGCGGAAGGACACCCTCCATGACGACTGTGGCCGGCAAGCCAGCCCTCGGCTCCATAGCCGCGAGACTTGAACGACTGCCGCACTCGCGCTGGCACATCAAGGTCCGGTTCCTCATCGGCGCCGTCACCTTCTTCGAGGCCTTCGACCAGCTCCTGGCCGCCTCAGCGCTGCCCGTCCTGATGAAGGAATGGAACCTGAGCACCGGGCAGGCCACGTTCGCGGTCACCTCCGCCTCGATCGGCATGCTGCTCGGCGCCCTCGCCGCGGGCTGGCTGGGCGACCACATAGGCAGGGTGCGCACCGTCGCCCTGGGCGTCGCGGTGACCGGGCTCGCCAGTCTCGCCGTGGCCTTCTCGGGCAGCATCGAGACCTTCTCGCTCTTCCGCTTCGTGCAGGGGCTCGGCATCGGCGGTGTCGTGCCGGTCGCCGCCACGTACATCAACGAGATCGCCCGCTCCGACAAGCGGGGCCGCTTCGTCCTGCTCTACGAGATGATCTTCCCGGCCGGTCTCGCTGCGGCCACGCTGCTCGCCGTCTGGGTGGTGCCGGCCTTCGGCTGGCGTGCGATGTTCCTCGTCGGCGCCCTTCCGGTGCTGATCGCCGCCCTGCTGCCCCGCCATGTCGAGGAGTCCCCGCGCTGGCTGCTGGCCCGCGGGCGTACGGAGGAGGCGGAGGCCGCCATCTCCCGCATCGAGGCGCAGGTCGCCCGGGCCACCGCCGAGGAGCTTCCCGCGCCGGTGCCGTCCACCGACGAGAACGAGCCCAAGGGCACGCTGATGGACCTGTTCCGGGGGCGCTATCTGCGGCGTACGGCGGTGCTGTCCGGCCTGTGGTTCGTCGCGTACTACGTCAACCACGGCATCTCCACCTGGCTGCCTTCGCTCTACACGAAGGAGTTCGACCTCGACCTGACCACGGCACTGGTCTTCACCCTGGTCAGCAATGTCACCGGTCTGCTGGGCACTTTCGTGATGGCCATGCTGATCGACCGCATCGGCCGAAGGCCCGCGCTGATCGGCGCGTTCGTCGGCACCGTGCTCTCGCTCGGCGTACTGGCCGTCGCCGGCGCGACCTCGGGCGGCCAGGTCGCCCTCTTCGCCTCCTGTACGACCTTCTTCCTGTACGCGATCAACGCGGGCCTCTACCTCTACTCCCCCGAGCTGTACCCCACGTTCAACCGGGCCAAGGGCGCGGCGTTCGGCGGTCTGTGGAACCGGATCGGCGTCATTCTCGGCCCGGTGACCGTGGGCGCGATCATCGGGGCGGGCGGCAGCCTGGCCCTGGTCTTCGCGCAGCTCGCCGTGGTCGGCGTGGTCGGCGCCGTGATCGCGTGGTTCGCCATCGAGACCAAGGGCAAGACGCTGGAGGAGCTCAACAGCTGATGATTCCGCTCCGGGGCCGGTGGCCGAGGGCAGTGTTCACTGCTCCGGGCCGCCGGCCCCGAGCGTCTGCCCCAGGGCCCCCAGCAGCGCGGTGAGCCGCCGTCTCTCCCCCGGCCCCATTCCGGCCAGCAGCTCACGCTCGTGCGCCTCGCGGACGGCCGCCACCCGGCCGGTCAGCTCCAGGCCCTCGGCCGTGAGGCACAGCCTGACGATCCTGCGGTCGGTGCTGTCGCGCTCCCGCCGGATGAGCCCGGCCTCCGCGAGCCTGTCGGCCTGCTGGGTGAGCCCTCCGGCGCGGACCGCGCCGGCCGCCGCGACCTCGCCCATCGTCAGCCGGTGGGGCGCCCCCGCCTCGCGCAGGGCGGCCAGCACGTCGTAGGCGGGCAGGCTGATGCCGTACGCGCGCACGGCCCGGCCGACGGCGAGCTGATGACGCGCCGCGCAGTCGTCGAGCAGCGCGAAGAGCGGACCCGGGGCCTCGAAGGACGCCCCGGAAGAGGGGGAGGGCGCTTCGGGAGACCGGGAGGGCGCCGCGGGGACTTCCTCCGTCGGCTGCCCGGGAGGCGCCCCGGCCGGCCCGGGGGCGGGGTGTCCGGGACGCGGCTCCCGGGCGGGGTCCGACGCCCCCGGCTCGCTCGTCCCGGCGCCCGGACCGCCCGGGGACCGGCCGAACGCCGTGGCCAGCACGTCCGTCAGCGCCTGGGCGAACTCCTCGGTCGGCACGGAAGCGGCCGGTTCGTGCGCGAAGAGATAGCGCTCCATGATCACGCCGAACAGGACGCTGCGGACGACCGAGGTCCGCACGTCGGCCTCGGCGCTCGTGCCGAGCACCTGGGCCAGCGGCTCGCCCACCTGCCGGTCGAGGATCGTCCGCAGCAGTTCGGCGCTCGGCGGATGGCTGACCGCCGAGCGGATCAGCGCGGGCCAGGGGTCGTCGGCGGGCAGCCGGTCCCAGCGGTCGAGATAGGCGCGGGCCAGGGCGCCCGGCAGGTCTCCCGGCTCACCGGCCGCCGCCGCGAGCAGATCGCCGCTGACGCCCGCCCCGTCGCCCACCGCCTCGCGGAAGAGACCGTCCTTGGTGCCGAAGTACGCCATCACGAGGCCGGGTGTCACCCCGGCGTCGGCCGCGATGGCGCGTACCCCCACGCCCTTGAAGCCGTGTGCGCCGAAGAGGCGCCGCGCGGCGTCGAGCACCGCCCGGCGGTTGCCCTCCGGGTCGTGGGAGCCGGGCCTGCGCTGCCCGGCCGCCTCCGGGACCTCAGCCCGCGCACTGCCGCCGGAGCGCCGCATTCCGCTCTTGGTCTTGCTCTCTGGATCCACATGCATCAGATTAAACGGATGTTTATAAAAACAGTCGTTCAAAACGAGTCACGCCGGGTGCACGGGACCCTTACCGGCGGTGAGCGGCAGACCGCTGCCACCGCGCCGTACGGCGACGATCTCCGCCAGGACGGACAGCGCGGTCTCCTCGGGCCCCCTGCCGCCGAGATCGAGGCCGATCGGCGAGCGCAGACGGGCGAGTTCGGCCCTGGTCGTGCCCGCCTCCAGCAGCCGCTCCACCCGGTCCTCGTGCGTACGGCGGCTGCCCATGGCACCCACGTAACCCGCCCTGCTGCGCAGCGCCAGGGTGAGCACCGGGAGGTCGTAGCGGTGGTCGTGGGTCAGGACGCACACCGCCGTCGCCTCGTCCACGAGGACCTCGTGGGCCCGGAACCAGCGGTCGGGGCGGTCGACGACGACCTCGTCGGCCCCGGGGAAACGCCCGGCGTCCGCGAACGAGGGCCTGGCGTCGCAGACCGTCACCCGGTGCCCGAGCGCCGCACCGAACTCCGCCAGCGGCCGGGCGAATTCGGCCGCGCCGAAGATCAGCAGCCGGGCCCGCAGCGCGAAGGACTGCACCAGCAGCTCGCGCTCCGGCACACAGTCCGGGCCGGCCGCGCCGCCCGCCCGCCCCTCGCCGACCGTCAGCGGTCCGCTCGCGCCCCGGCCGAGCATGCCCTCCGCGGCCAGGGCGGCGGCGCGGTCGACGGCCGGATCGCCGAGTGAGCCGCTCACCGTCCCGCCACCCACGGCGAGGCTCCCCGAACCGTCGACCGCCGTGACCAGGGCGACCGGGACCCCCGCGGCGAGGTCCGCGGACACCCGGTCGAGCGGCGCCTCGGGACGCACCTCACGAATCAGCACCTCGATTGTCCCGCCGCAGGTCAGACCCACCGCGAAGGCATCGTCGTCGCCGACTCCCCAGCGCGCGACGACCGGCGGTCCGCCCGCGAGGATCTCCTCGGCCTCGGCGACGACGGCGGCCTCGACACAGCCGCCGGAGACGCTGCCCACGACACGGCCGTCCTCGGCCACCAGCATGGAGGCACCGGGTCCGTGCGGGGCCGAGCCCCAGGTCCGCACCACGGTCGCGATGACACAGCGGGTGCCCGATCTCTGCCAGGCAGCCGCCTGGTCGATGACATGTCGCATTTCGCTCACTTCGGGACGTGAAATCTGCGGGAGCCTCTTGCCAACGAGAAACTTTAGTGTAAATCATTTCAGGTACTAGATAGATCTGTGCGTGTCGATTCGTACGTGGGCGTGGAGAGCGCCACGGCGTGACGACCATCCGAGAGGCCCGGTGGCAGCAGATTTGAAACCCACACCCTTCGACTACACCGCCCCCCGCACCGTCGCCGAGGCGGTCGCCCTCCTCGGCGACCCGGCACGTGACGCCAAGATCGTGGCGGGCGGCCAGTCCCTGATCCCCATGCTCAACATGCGACTCGCGCGCCCCGAACTCCTCGTGGACATCACCCGCATCCCCGACCTGGCCCGGCTGGCCGTCGACTCCTCGGGCGCGCTGCACATCGGCGCGGCCGTCAGGCAGGCCCGGGCCGCGGCAGACCCCGCCGTACGGCGCGGATGGCCCCTGCTGGCCGCCGCGATCGGGCACATCGGCCACCCGCAGATCCGCAGCCGGGGCACCGTCTGCGGCAGCCTGGCCCACCACGACCCGGCGGCGGAACTCCCCACCGCGGCGCGGGCCCTGGACGCCCGCTTCGTGATCACCGGGCCGGGGGGCAGCCGTACCGTGTCCGCCGAGGACTTCTTCGTCGCCACGTTCTCCACGGCCGTCGAGCCCGACGAGCTGCTCACCGAGGTCGTCGTGCCCGCTCCCGGGGCGCGGACCGGCTGGGCCTTCGAGGAACTCACCCGCAGACACGGCGATTTCGCGACCGTCGGGGTGGCCGTCCTGCTGGAGCGGGACGCCTCCACGGACACCGTCGGCGGTGCCCGGGTCGTCTTCAGCGGGGCGGGCCCCGCCCCCGTACGCCTGGCCGCCGTGGAGGACGCGCTGCTCGGCACCGATGCCGGCGAAGACGCGCTGGCCGGGGCGGCGCGTGCGGCCCTCGCGGGCCTCACCCCGTCCGACGACGTCCACGCGAGCGCCGCCCACCGGCGCGAGACCGCCGCCCATCTCCTCGTCCGCGCCTGTACCACCGCCTGGGAGCGCTGCTCATGACCCCCTCCGTCCCGACCCCTCTCACCGCCCGAACCCCACCGCTGTCCGAGCCCTCCGGCTGGCACCGGATCGCGCTCACCGTGAACGGCGAGCGGATCACCGCCGAGGTCGAGTCCCGGCTGCTGCTCAGCGACTTCCTGCGCGACCGGCTCGGCCTCACCGGCACCCATGTGGGCTGCGAGCACGGGGTGTGCGGGGCGTGCACCGTGCTCGTCGACGACGAACCGGTGCGCACCTGTCTGACGCTGGCCGTGCAGTGCGAGGGCGCCTCCGTCCGCACCGTCGAGAGCCTCGCCCCCGGCGACGCTCCGCTGACCCCTGTCCAGCGCGCCTTCCACGAATGCCACGGCATGCAGTGCGGCTTCTGCACCCCCGGCTTCGTCATGACCACGACGGCCCTGACCGAACAGCCCGAACGGCCCGGCACCGAGCAGGTCGCCGACGCCCTCAGCGGGCATCTCTGCCGGTGCACCGGCTACCGCAACATCCGCCGTGCCGTGTGCCAGGCACTCGACGAGAACTTCGGGGAGTGACCCGCATGTCCCACGATGGTGCCCCCGGACGGCAGGACGGCAACTGGATCGGCCGGTCCGTCCCGCGCGTCGAGGACGACAGGCTGCTGCGCGGAAACGGCCGTTACGTCGACGACATCGCGCTCCCCGGAGGCGTCGAGGCCGCCTTCCTGCGCAGCCCGCACGCCCACGCCCGTATCGAGTCCGTCGATGTGAAGGCCGCGCTGGAGTCACCGGGCGTCGTCGCCGTGTGGACCGGCGACGACGTGGCCGGGCTGCCGCACATGCTCAACAAGGAGGAGCTGCGTACTCCCCCCGGCCTCGCCAAGGTCCTGGACCCCACGGTCCGGATGACGCCCATGCCGCTGCTCGCCGCGGAGAAGGTGCTGTACGTCGGTCAGCCCGTCGCCCTCGTCCTGGCGGAGAACCGCTACCTCGCCGAGGACGCGCTCGAACTCATCGACGTCCGGTACGCCCCGCTGCCGGTGCTCGTCGACCCCGAGGAGGCGCTGGACGAGCGGGCGCCCCTGCTGCACGAGGACCTCCCGGACAACACCGCGGTGGCCGTCACCGCACGCGTCGGCGACCCGGACGCCGCCTTCTCCTCCGCGCACACGGTGGTCAGCGAGCGCTTCGAGGCGCACCGCTACGTGGCCTCACCGATCGAGACCCGCGCGGTCTCGGCCCAGGTCGACCCGTACAGCGGCCGGCTGACCGTCTGGTCGGGGACCCAGACGCCCCACCGGCTGCGCGAGGCCATCGCCCACACGCTCGGCCTCGCCACCGACGCGGTCCATGTCATCGCCGCCGACGTGGGAGGCGGCTTCGGGCAGAAGGGCATCCTCTACGTCGAGGAGCTCCTGATCCCGCACGCCGCCCGGCTGACCGGCCGCCCCGTGCTGTGGCGCGAGGACCGCAACGAGAACCTCACCGCCTCCTCGCACGCCCGTGAGCAGATCCACGACATCGAGCTCGCCGCGGACGCCGACGGCCGCATCGTCGGCGTCCGTGACCGGATCACGGTGAACTTCGGCGCGTACAACATGACGGGCCTCGTCGTGCCGTACAACTCGCTCTGCCATCTGCTCGGTCCCTACCGCGTGCCGCACGTGGACATCGATGTGACCGGTGTCCTCACCAACACCACCTTCGCCACGCCGTACCGGGGTGCGGGCAGGCCGGAGACGGTGTTCGCGATGGAACGCGCGATGGACAGGCTGGCCGCCGCGCTGGGCCTGGCTCCCGAGGAACTGAGGGCACGCAACCTCGTCGGCCCGGACGAGATGCCGTACGCCACCGGGCTGGTGGACCGTTCCGGCAGTCCGCAGTCCTACGACTCCGGGGACTTCCCCGAGCTCCTGCGCCGTGCCGTGGCCAAGGCGGACGTGGAGGGGGTGCGCGCCCGGCAGCGCGAGGGAGGCCGGAACGGCAAGCACCTCGGCATCGGCTTCGCGATGTACATCGAGGCCACGGGCCTGGGGCCGTTCGAGACCGCCCGTATCGACATCGCCGCCAGCGGCCGGGTGCGGCTGGCCATCGGGGCTCCCTCCCAGGGGCAGGGCCACCGTACGTCGATGGCTCAGATCGCCGCGGACGCCATCGGGGTGCCGGTCGACGTCATCGATGTGACCGGCGGCGACACCGAGGCCACACCGTTCGGTGTGGGCACCATCGCCAGCCGTGCCCTGGTCAACGCGGGCAACGCCACCCACCGGGCCGGCCGGCTGGTGCGCGAGAAGATCATCGACGCCGCGGCGCGCCGCCTCGGTGTGGCGGCGGACGCGCTGGACCTGAGCGACGGGGTGGTCTCGTCGAAGGAACCGGGCGGCCCGTCGATCGACCTGGCGGAGCTGGCAGGCCGGGCCCCGATGCCCGGCACACCCGAGCCCACCGACGGACGGCACGGCACGGAGCTCAGCGAGACCGTGCACTTCCGTCCGCCGGGCTTCGCCGTAGCGAGCGGGGCACACGCGGCCGTCGTCGAGGTCGACGAGCACACCGGCGGAGTCGAGATCCTGCACTACGTCGTCGTCCACGACGCGGGAGTCATCGTCAACCCGATGATCGCGGAGGGCCAGGTCACCGGCGGTATCGCGCAGGGCATCGGCGGCGCGCTGTACGAGGAGATGGTCTACGGGCCCGACGGGCAGCCCCGGACCGGCACCTACATGGACTACCTGGTGCCGACCTCGTCGGAGATCCCCGACCTCGACATGGACGAGCTCCACACCCCGAGCCCGATGAACGACCTCGGCGTCAAGGGACTGGGCGAGGGCGGCGCGATAGCCCCGCAGGCCCTGCTCGCCAACGCGGTCGAGGACGCCCTGCACCCCTTCGGCGTGATCGTGCGCCGTGGCCCGCTCTCACCGAGCCGGGTGCGCGACCTGATCCGCGCCTCGGGCACGGGTGCCCCGGGCGTCTGACACCGCACCACCGCTCTTTTCGAACCTCAGGATGGAATCGCCATGCAGCTCGACCACTCGTTCACCGTCCCGGCCGACCCCGACGACGCCTGGAAGCTCTTCCACGACCTCGGCCGGGTCGCGCCCTGTATGCCCGGCGCCGTGCTGGACACCCTCGAAGGTGACACGTTCACCGGCCGCGTCAAGGTCAAGATCGGCGCGGTGCAGATGAGTTACCGGGGCGAGGGCACCGTCACCCGCGACGAGGCGGCGCGCTCGATGCACCTCGACCTCAGCGGCAGCGAGACCCGGGGCGCGGGCACCGCGTCCGCGACGGTCACCGCGACCCTGACCTCGGGCGCCGACGGCACCCGGGTCCATGTGCGCACGGACCTCGACATCACCGGGCGCCCGGCGCAGTTCGGCCGGGGGATCATGACCGAGGTCGGCGACCGGCTGGTCCAGCAGTTCGCCGGACGTCTGGAGGACCTGCTGCGCGAGTCCGGCCCCGGCGTCGGAGGAGCCGGGCTCACGGTCCCGGGCGCGCATCCCGCCGAGCCGGAGGCCGTGGACCTCGGCGCGGCGGCGCTGCCGGTGCTGCTCAGGAAGGCGGCCGTACCCGCGGCGGCCGTGGTGGTGGCTGTCGTGCTGATCAGGGCGCTGAGGGGACGCTCGCGCGGATGATCCACCTTTCTCCTCAGCGGTAAGATTCTCAGTGCAGTGAGAAGCCGGAGGGACGCCGGCCGGAGCCGTGCGAGGGGATGAGATGGCAGCATCAAGGCCTGGCGACCAGGACGCCGTGGCGAAGGTGATCGAGGACTGGGCGCGTGAACGGCCTGAGCTGGACACGAGTCCGCTCGAGGTCCTCGCCCGGCTCCACCGCTCCTTCCTTCGCTACAGCACCGGCCTCACCGAGTCCGTCGAGCGGCACGGTCTGTCGGTGGCCGGTTTCGACGTCCTGACCGCGCTGCGCAGGTCGGGCGAGCCCTACCGGCTGACGGCGGGGCAGCTCGCCGACTCCGGGCTGGTGTCGTCGGCGGGGGTGACCCTGCGTATCGACCGCCTGGAGAAGGACGGCCTCATCGTCCGTGAGCGTGACACCCAGGACCGCAGGGTCGTGTACTCCCGCCTCACCGAGAAGGGCCTCGCCACCGTCGACACGGCGTTCGCCGAACACCTCGACAACGAGAACCGGATGCTCGCGGGGCTGTCACCCTCCGAGCGCCGGCAGATCGCCCGGCTGCTGCGCAAGCTGGAGATCTCGATCCTCGACGCCGAGCGGGAACGGCCCGGCTCGGCGCAGTAGCACGCGGAGGTCTCCCGGCAGCGGCTGGTTCGCCGATTGCCGCTCACCACGGCCGCCCCTTCATGACCCACAGCATCCCCGTGGGGACCCACGGGACCCACGGGACCGACGCCGAGTACGGTCCGGGCCGAAGTCTCCCTGACCGGGCGGTCCTTGGCGGAAGGCTCCGGGCTTTCCACGAGGGGGGACAGGGCCCATCATGGCGGTATGACTGCCGGCGAAGTCCTGCTCTGGGATGCGGATGACAAGAGCCTGCGGATGGTTCCGCGACTCCGGCGCGTCGGAGTGACGTCCGGCTGCATCGGCTTCCTCGGCCTGTTGATCTGGACCGGCTCCGACGCCACATGGGTGCTCTACGCAGGCGCTCTCTACTGGTGCGCGGAGGCCGTGCACGCGGTGTGGGACCGTCGGCGCCTGGTCGAGGCGCGCATTGTCCCGGGCGGGGCCGACGGCCCTGCCCGACTCCACCTCCGCCGTGTCGGCGGACGGATCACGGAGCACGACCCCCACCACGTGGTCCGCGTCCTCCTCATCCACGACAACGTGCTCGACCTGGCATCACTGCGCCTGCGCCTGCGCGACAGGCACCTCCTGCACGGACGCCCGGGCCGTGATCCCGACCTCACCCGGTGGCGCCGCGCATGCCCGGAGGCCGAAGTCGGTGACAGAGCCGCTCGATGGGGCATGCCAGGGGTCCCCGACTGAGGTCTTTCGGGGCGCCCGGGGCCGGGGACGTCGCCGGCCGACGACGCCGCGGTGCACGCGAGCGGGCTCGGGTGTCAACGTGCCGACGAGGCCCCGGAGTGCACCACCTCCTGTGTCCAGAGGTGGCGCGGCTGCGTGTGCAGCCGCCAGTAGTGCTCCGCGATGCGGTCGGGGTCGAAGTCGGTGCCGGGTGCCACCGGGCCGTCCACGGTGACAGCGGCCACATGCACCCCGGCGGCTCCGTACTGCTGGTCGAGCAGTGTGGTCAGCGTCCGGAGACCCGACTTGCCCAGGGAGAGGCTCACGTACTGCGGCTTGGGTTCCGGCATTCCACCCGTTGCGAGAAACGTGCCGCTCCCGCGGGCCGCCATGGCCGGCAGGAGGCGCGCTGCCGCGTTGACGGCTCCGATGACGTTGACCGCCCACGCGTCCAGGTGCTCGCGCACCGACAACTCGCCCAGTTCGTCCGCTCGTACGAGGGCGGCGTTGTACACGGCGACCTGCGGAACGCCATGTCTGTCGACAGCCTGGCGGAGAGCCGCGTCCAGCTCGGCCCGGTCGGTGCTGTCGGCCCGTAACGTGACGACGGGAACGCCGTGGGAGGCCACCGAGCGGGCCACGTCTGCCATCTGCTGTCCACGCCGCGAGATCAGCGTGATCGGCAGGCCCTCCCGTGCGAACCGATGGGCGACCGCCTGCCCGATCCCGGGCCCCGCCCCGATGATTACCGCACCTGACATGGTTGCGCTCCTCCGCTTCGCCACCAGCAATACTGAGGACGGTAGGGCGTCACATCCATGTGAAGGTCAAGGAGAAGCCGAAATGCGCATCGGTGACCTGGCGAGCGAAACCGGCGTGAGCAGGAGGCTGTTGCGCTACTACGAGGAACAGGGGCTGCTCCGGCCCGCCCGGTCGGGCAACGGCTACCGCGACTACGCCGAGACGGATGTCGCGAGGGTGAACCACGTCCGGGCGCTGCTCGCCGCGGGGCTCTCCACCACGGTCATCGCCCAGGTGGTGCACTGTGTCCACAGCAAGGGCGAGCTCGAGATGCCGGCCGGCTGCCCGACCTTCGTCGGGGTGATACGGCGCGAACGTGCCCGCGTCTCCGAGTCGATCGCCCTCCTCGAGAGTTCGAGGACGATCCTGGACACCATCCTCGCCACGGCGTCCTGGGACGGGAAGGAGCCGGCGCGGGACACCTCCCCCGCCTCTGCGGACCGGAGGCTCCCGGACCCTCCGGATGAGTGAGCGAGCGGCTCGGCATCACTCGACCGTCCGGTCGCTCGTATGGGAGCACCGGGAGCCCTCCGCCTGCCGCAGGACCCGCATCCGGCGCATGAGGTCGCGGGTCACGCGCCGGTCGAGCGTGGTACGCCAGACGACTCCGGGGTATCGGGCCCGGAGGTGGGAGAGCGCCCTGGTGCCCAGCCCGCTGCCGTGGAACCGGTTCTCGATGCTCACCTCGGTGATGACCCCCTCCGAGCAGGAGGCGCAGAGGCGGAATTCCACTTGGCCGACCACCTTGCGCACCAGTACCAGAAGCAGGCAGCGGTCGTCGGCGCTCCGCCCAGCGGACTGGACCAACTCGACCTTTCTGTAGGCGAGTACACGCCGGTGCCAGGCCCCCCTGCGGTGGCCGGGCAACCGGTGGCGGCCCTCGCGGCCATGGTGCGCGGGGGTCTTGACCGCTCCTGCCGCCGAAAGGGACGGGCGGTGGAGCGGGTACGTCACGGGCCGTGCGTGGCTTCCGAGCATGTCTCGCGCCTGCCCGCCCTGCGGCGGCCGATGCCTGCGGTCCGCTGTCGGGCCCCTCTTGGACCGTGCGGGCCCGTGCCCGTACCGGCGGTGCATACCGGTCGGCCGGCCGGGCACACGGCAGGTCACATCGACCTCGGGAGTGCATCATGGTGATCGTCGGCATCGTCGCCGTCTGTATCGTTCTGGCCGTCCTCGCGTTCTTCGTCCCCCGCCTGTCCCGCCACCCCGAACGCGGCACCCAGCGGACCCTGGGGGTCGGATCTCGCATGGGTGGCAAGGCGCCGGGCGCCCTGGGCCGGATCTTCAGCAAGCCCTTCCGCAGCAGCTCCAAGGCCGTGGGCAGCAGCGGCTCCGCCGGCCGCCGGGCGCGCAGGCGTTTTCCGTTCTGACGACGGAGGCCGCCCGACACCGCCTGCCGCGGATCGGTCTCCAGGCCGAGCAGGAGGCTGCCGAAGCGCTGGGGGTCTCTCCCCCGGTCCCGCTAGCGCTCGATGGTCGCCAGAGGGCGCCTGAACAGCGGGTTCAGCAGGATCGTGCCCGCGGCGACAGGCAGGGCGGCCGTCCCCGCATGCGGACTCACGATGCGTTCGGGATCCCCGCAGACATGGGAGAGATCGACCGCGGCACCCCGTGTCACCCCGCCGCAGCGGCTCACGGCTGCTCGGCGGGGTCGGCGGCCTCGCGTCCGCCGACACTGACCAGCCCCGTCTCGTAGGCGACGATGACGGCCTGGACACGGTCGCGCAGGCCGAGCTTCCCGAGGATCCGGGCGACGTGGGTCTTGACGGTCGCCTCCGCCAGACGGAGGCGGGTGGCGAGTTCCGCGTTGCTCAGCCCCCGGGCCAGCAGGCCGAGGACCTCCAGTTCGCGCGGGGTGAGCGAGGCGAGGTCGCGGTGGAGGGCCTCGGTGTCGCTGCCGCGCCGGGCGAACCGCTGCACGAGCCGGCGCGTGATGGCAGGCGCCAGAAGGGCGTCGCCCGTACGGACCGTGCGCACGGCCGCGGTCAGGTGCTCAGGGGTGACGTCCTTGAGCAGGAAGCCGCTGGCACCGGCGGCCAGCGCCGCGTAGACGTACCGGTCGAGGTCGAAGGTGGTCAGGATGATGACGCGGGGTTCGCCCGGGGCGCCCGTGAGGATGCGACGGGTGGCTTCCAGGCCGTCCGTACCGGGCATCCGGATGTCCATCAGGACCACGTCCGGCCGGCTGCGGCGGACCGCTTGGACCGCTTCGGCTCCGTCGGCCGCCTCGGCGACGACATCGATGCCGTCGGCTCCGAGGATCATCCGGAATCCGGTGCGGACGAGGGTCTGGTCGTCGGCGAGGAGCACGCGCAGCGGCTCGGTCACGGTGCCTCCAGCGGGATCAGGGCTTCCACACGGTAGCCCCCCGTCAGACGACGGCCGGTGTTCAGGGTTCCTTCGTAGACGGCGAGGCGCTCGCGCAGGCCGATCAGGCCCCGGCCGTTCCCGGTGAGCGCCCCCTC
This sequence comes from Streptomyces sp. NPDC002125, assembly GCF_053593715.1. Classification (NCBI taxonomy): domain Bacteria; kingdom Bacillati; phylum Actinomycetota; class Actinomycetes; order Kitasatosporales; family Streptomycetaceae; genus Streptomyces; species Streptomyces sp. NPDC002125. Next base: position 71,346 of record NZ_JBSFDD010000020.1, read on the forward strand.
GCCCATGTGCCCACCGGTGTCGGTGACTTCGACGCGGAGCCGCTCCTGGCCGTACTCGACGGTCACCGCGGCGGCGGAGCCGGACGCGTGCTTCACGCTGTTGGTCAGGGCTTCCTGGACCACACGGTAGGCGGTGAGTTCCACGCCGGGCGGGAGGGGACGTGGCGGGCCGGTCACGGTGAGGCCGACCGGCAGCCCGGTGTCCCGGACCCGCCCGACCAGTGCCTCCAGCTGGCCGAGGCCGGGCTGCGGGGCCAGCCCCGCGTCGGTGCCGGCCATGTCCGTGCCCTCGCCCGTGCCGTCGTCCTCGCCTCCCACGGTGAGCAGGCCCATGACGTGGCGCAGTTCGGTCATGGCCGCCCGCCCGCCGGCCTCGACGGCCAGCAGCGCCTCCCCGGCCTGCTCGGGCGAGGTCTTCATGACCGTGCGCGCGGCACCGGCCTGGATGATCATCACGCTGACGTTGTGGGTGACGACGTCGTGCAGTTCGCGGGCTATCCTGGCCCGCTCGTGCTCGACCGCCCGGCGCAGCGCCTCGGTCTGTTCGCGTTCCAGGGCGGAAAGGCGGGTGCGGCTCTCGTCGCTCCGGAGTCTCCAGGTACGCACTCCGATGGCGGCCACCGCCATCGGAGCCAGGATCAGCAGCGCGACGTACTCGTTGGGGACGATCGGTCTCACCGAGTTCCCGGCCGTCCCGACCAGCACGACCGCCACCGGAAGCACCGCCAGGGTCGCCGCCCGGTAGGGGCTGTGGACGGCGGCGCTGTAGACGGCGACGACGAACGCGTAGAAGGTGAGCCGCGATACGTCGTACGGGGTGAGCAGGGCCGCGGCCGTCACCACGCACAGCATGGCGAGCGGGTAGCGGCGGCGCAGCGCGAGCGCGGCCGAGGCGACGAACGCGAGGGTCACCATGAGGGTCAGCCCGTCGAGGCCGGAGGGCGGCACATGGCGGACCACGCCGGGTGGGAGCCCGTCCGCCTGCTGCCTCCAGTTGTCGACGGCGTAGTGGAGGGTGGTGACGCCGAGCACCAGCGCCAGGAGTGCGTCGAACCGCCTGGCGCGCCGGGTGGGCCGCGGGGGCGGGCCCGACGGGCTCCGGGCGTCACGGAGCGCTTCCCGCAGCCGGGCCGACGCCGTAGTTGCGTTCATCACGGGTTCATTGTCGCCACCGCGCGGGGCCCGCGAGTCCGTCTCAGTGGCCGTTCCCGGCGCGGCGGGTACATCAGCCGCCTACATCGCAGGGATGACTTCTCCGGGGCTCATCCCGGTGCGGTACCGCATGGGGTCCGGGCGGGCGACGCGTGACGGCCGGGCCCGCTCCTAGCGTTCGGGAGGCCAGCAGCCCGAACCCGAGGAGCCACTCCATGACCACGTCGGTGATCGAACTGCGCGGGGCGAGCCGCCGCTACGGAGACGGCCCGCCCGCGCTGCACGAAGCATCGCTCACGGTGCGGCCCGGAGAGGCCGTCGCGATCCTCGGACCCTCCGGCAGCGGCAAGTCCACCCTGCTCAACCTGATCGCGGGCCTGGACCGGCCGGACACCGGGACCGTGACCGTGGACGGGGTGAGGGTGGACCGGCTGGGCGAGGCCGGTGCCGCGCTGTACCGGCGGTCCAGGATCGGCATGATCTTCCAGTTCTTCAACCTGCTCGACGATCTGACCGTCGCCGACAACGTCGTCCTGCCCGCGCGGCTGGCTGGTGTGTCCCGCGCGGAGGCGGACCGCCGGGCGGCGGAACTCCTGGAGACCCTCGGTATCGCCCGGCACGCCCGTTCCTACCCCGGAAAGCTGTCCGGCGGCGAGCGCCAGCGCGTGGCGGTGGCACGGGCGTTGATGAACCGGCCCGCGCTGCTCCTGGCCGACGAGCCGACAGGAGCCCTGGACACGGCCGCGGGACAGGACGTCGCCAGGCTGCTCACCGGCCTCAACGCCGAGGGGCAGACCATCGTCCTGGTCACGCACGATCTCGCTCTGGCCCGGTCCTGCACGCACCGTACGGTCCGGATCGCCGACGGCCGGATCACCGACGACGTCCGGTCGGACGCCGTCACCCCGGAGGGCGTCCGATGAGCGCGCTCGGCAGGGTGGTGCGCTCGGGGGTGGCGAGGCGCCGGGTGCAGACGCTGGTGATCGGGCTCGCCACGATGATGGCGGTGGCCGCGTCCGTCCTCGGCGGATCGCTGCTCGTGGTCTCCGGCGCGCCCTTCTCCGACGCCTTCGCGGACCAGCACGGCGCTCATCTGTCCGTCGAGTTCGACGCGGCCGAAGTGAGCGCCGCGCAGCTGTCGCAGTCCGCGGACGCCGAAGGTGTGAGCGGTGCGGCCGGTCCTTTCCGTACGGCGACGGTCACTCCGGAGCCGGACGGGCCCAGCCCCGGCTGGCCGATCACCGTGGTCGGCCGGGAGGGCCCCGGCGAGGACGTGGACGAGGTGAGGCTGCTCGACGGACGGTGGCCGGCGCGTCCCGGCGAGCTGGTCCTGTCCGCCGGAGCCCCGCTCGTCCCGGTCCTGGGCGCAGAGGTCGTCCTCCCCGGCCTGCCCGGTGACCCGGCGCTGACGGTGGTCGGGACGGCCCGGTCGGTCACCGGGACCGCCGACGCCTGGGTGGTCCCGTCCCAGATGCCGGCGCTCACCGCTCCCGGGGGCGGCGGCTACCAGATGCTCTACCGCTTCGCCGGCGCGGACACCGGCGCCGGCGCCGCGATCGCCGCGGGCCGCGCGGCCGTGACCGGGGCCCTGCCGCCGGAAGCGGTCGTCGGCGAACAGTCCTGGCTGGCCGTGAAGAAGAGCGCCGAGCGCGACACGGCCGTCTACATCCCGTTCCTCGTCGCGTTCGGGACGCTCGGCCTGGTCATGTCGGTGCTCATCGTCGGCAACGTCGTCGCGGCGGCGGTCGGGACGGGGACCCGCCGCATCGGCATCCTCAAGGCGGTCGGTTTCACCCCGGCCCAGGTCGTACGGGCCTACGTCGGCCAGGCGCTGGTCCCGGCCACCGCCGGCACGGTTCTCGGTGTTCTCACCGGTCACCTGCTGGCCGTGCCCGTACTGGCGGAGACAGGGGAGGTCTACGGCTCCTCGTCCCTGACGATCGCCCCCTGGGTCGACCTGGCGGTGGCCGGCGGGGTGCTCGGCCTCGTGGCGGTGACCGCGTGGGCAAGTGCCTGGCGGGCCGGGCGTCTTCGTACGGTGGACGCACTCGCCGTCGGGCGCACAACCGTGACGGGGCGCGGGCGGTGGGCCGCCCGACTGGCCGGGCGGCTGCCGTTGCCGCAGCCGGTCGCACTGGGCCTGACCCGGCCCTTCGCGCGGCCCGCCCGGGTGCTGGCCATGGGCACGGCGGTGCTGTTCGGCACCGTCGCCGTCACGTTCACCGTGGGTATGGTCGCCTCGCTCGGCGAGGTGATGGAGGCCAGGGCGCACGATGTCGCCGATGTCACGGTGCCCGCGCCACCGCCCGACTTCGCGCCCCCGCTTCCCGGCGAGGAGAAGCGGCCGGCGGCCGACCCCGCCGCGGTCGCCGCGGCGATCGAGGCCGGCCCCGGAACCGGGAAGTACTACAGCGCCGCGACCATCCGCGCGACCCTGTCCGGCGTGACCGGCATCGTCGACGTGATCGCCTTCACCCACGACGCGTCCTGGGGCGGCTACACGATGGTCTCGGGCCGCTGGATCGACAGGCCCGGCGAGGCCGTGGTCCCGACCCCCTTCCTGGCCACCACCGGCACCCGCGTCGGCGACACCGTCACGGTGAACGGTCTGGCCGAGCCGGTCACGGTCCGGATCGTCGGCGAGGTGCTGGACCCGCGCAACGACGGCATGCAGGTCTTCACCGACGTGGCGACGCTCGCGTCCGCACGCCCCGACCTGACGGACACGAGCCATCACATCGCGGTCGCACCGGGGACCGGGGTGTCCGACTACGTCGACGCGCTGAACGAGGACCTCGCACCGCTGGGGTCCACGGCACAGGAGGGCGGGCTCAGCTCCGGCGGTGACATGGTCGTCACGCTCAACGCGCTCTCCGTGGTCCTCACGCTGATGCTCGTCGCCGTCGCCGCGCTCGGTGTGCTCAACAGCGTTCTGCTCGACACCCGCGAGCGCTTCCGGGAGCTCGGCATCCACAAGGCCCTGGGCATGACCCCCCGGCAGACCGTCGCGATGGTCATCACCTCGGTCGTGGTGACCGGGCTGGCCGCGGGAGCCCTGGGCGTGCCGCTCGGCGTGGCCCTGCACGGCTGGGTGCTGCCCGAGATGGGCGAGGGCGTGGGGCTGCGGCTGCCCGACTCGGTCATCGCCGTCTACGGCCCGGCCCAACTGCTCCCGCTCGCACTGGGCGGCCTGCTCATCGCCACCGCGGGTGCGCTCCTGCCCGCCGGCTGGGCCGCGCGGACCCGGACCGCCACGGCTCTGCGCACCGAGTAGGAGCCGGGCCGGTCCGGGGCGACCGGTGTGCGGGGGCGGTCACGCGCTCGGGCACGGGCGCCCCGGACCGGCGGCGGTCACAGGTCAGGGCACCGATTGCATGATCAAAATCGGGTGCGGTTAACATATGAGCACCGCCTAGCTCGAAAGATGGACTTGTGACTGCCACCGAGGACTCGTTCACCAATTGGAAGACCCGCGAGGAGATCGCGGAGTCGATGATCCCGATCATCGGGAAGCTGCACCGCGAGCGGGATGTCACGATCCTGCTCCACAGCCGCTCCCTGGTGAACAAGTCGGTGGTCAGCATCCTCAAGACCCACCGCTTCGCCCGGCAGATAGCCGGCGAGGAGCTCTCGGTCACCGAGACGCTGCCGTTCCTGCACGCGCTGACCGCGCTCGACCTCGGCCCTTCGCAGATCGACCTCGGCATGCTCGCCGCGACCTACCGGACCGACGACCGCGGTCTCTCGGTGGCGGACTTCACCGCCGAGGCCGTGGCCGGCGCCACCGGCGCCAACAAGACGGAGCGCCGCGAGTCGCGCGACGTCGTGCTCTACGGATTCGGCCGCATCGGCCGCCTGCTGGCCCGCCTGCTCATCGAGAAGACCGGCTCGGGCAACGGCCTGCGGCTGCGCGCCATCGTCGTACGCCAGGGCGCCGGGCAGGACATCGTCAAGCGCGCGTCGCTGCTGCGCCGCGACTCGATCCACGGCCAGTTCCAGGGCACGATCACCGTCGACGAGGCGAACAGCAGGATCATCGCCAACGGCAACGAGATCCAGGTCATCTACTCGGACGACCCGACCTCGGTCGACTACACGGCGCACGGCATCAAGGACGCCATCCTCATCGACAACACCGGCCGGTGGCGCGACCGTGAGGGCCTCTCCAAGCACCTGCGGCCCGGTATCGCGAAGGTCGTCCTCACCGCCCCGGGCAAGGGGGACGTCCTCAACATCGTCCATGGCGTGAACCACGACATGATCAAGCCGGACGAGCAGATCATCTCCTGCGCCTCCTGCACCACCAACGCGATCGTGCCGCCGCTGAAGGCGATGGCGGACGAGTACGGCGTACTCCGCGGCCATGTCGAGACCGTCCACTCGTTCACCAACGACCAGAACCTGCTGGACAATTACCACAACTCCGACCGGCGCGGCCGTTCGGCGCCGCTCAACATGGTGATCACCGAGACCGGTGCCGCCTCCGCCGTCACGAAGGCGCTGCCCGACCTCCAGGCGAAGATCACCGGCAGCTCGATCCGCGTCCCGGTGCCGGACGTCTCGATCGCGATCCTGAATCTTCAGCTCGCGCGCGGCACCAGCCGCGAGGAGGTCCTCGACTACCTCCGGAACGTGTCGCTGACCTCTCCGCTCAGGCGCCAGATCGACTTCATCACCGCCCCCGACGCGGTGTCGAGCGACTTCATCGGCTCGCGCCACGCCTCGATCGTCGACGCCGGAGCCACGAAGGTCGAGGGCGACAACGCGATCCTCTACCTCTGGTACGACAACGAGTTCGGCTACTCCTCCCAGGTCATCCGGGTCGTCCAGCACGTCTCCGGCGTGGAGTACCCGACCTACCCGGCACCGGCGGCCTGACCGCCGGGCGGGCGGCTCCCGCGCCGGGAGCCGCCCGCCCGCCCCACGGGGCGTCCGGTCTCAGGCGACTTCCCCCTCCTCGGCGCCGGGCAGGGGCTGTTCGGCCCAGATGGTCTTGCCGGTGGCGGTGTAGCGGGTGCCCCAGCGCTCGGTGAGGCTCGCGACGAGCAGGAGTCCGCGTCCGCCCTCGTCGAAGATCCGGGCGCGGCGCAGGTGCGGGGCGGTGCTGCTGCCGTCGACGACCTCGCAGATGAGCGCGGTGTCCCTGATGAGCCGGAGGCGGATCGGGTCCCCGCCGTAGCGGATGGCGTTGGTGACCAGCTCGGAGACGACCAGCTCGGTGGTGAACACGGCGTCGTCCAGGCCCCATGCCATGAGTTGCGCCGAGGCGCGCTTGCGGGCGTTGGACACGACGGCCGGATCGGCGACCAGGTCCCACGTGACGAAGTGGCCCGCGTCCAGGCGCCGGGTACGGGCCAGCAGGAGGGCGACGTCGTCGTCCGGCTGCTCGGGGACGAGTGCGTCCATGACGGCGTCGCATGCGTCTTCGAGGGAGAGCGCGGGGCGGCCGAGCAGCGCGCGGAGCTCGGCGAGGGAGTCGTCGATGTCCCGGCCCGCCGTCTCGATCAGTCCGTCCGTGTAGAGGGCGAGCCTGCTGCCCCCGGGCAGCTCGAAGTCCGCCGCCTCGAAGGGCAGTCCGCCCACTCCCAGCGGCGGTCCCGAGGGCAGCCGCAGCTGTTCGACAGTCCCGTCGGGGCGGGCCAGCATCGGCTCGGGGTGGCCCGCCCTGGCCATCGTGCAGTGCCCGGTCGCCGGGTCGTACACGGCGTACAGGCAGGTCGCGCCCGCGACCGTCGCGCCGTCGGCGCTGTCGGGCGGCTGTTCGCGGTCGAGCGTCATCACCAGGTCGTCGAGCTGGGTGAGCAGCTCCTCGGGGGCGAGGTCGACGTCGGCCAGCGTCCGCACGGCGGTGCGGAGCCTTCCCATGGTGGCGGAGGCGTGCAGGCCGTGGCCGACGACGTCACCGACGACCAGGGCGACCCGGGCGCCGGACAGCGGGATGACGTCGAACCAGTCGCCTCCGATGCCCGCGCCTCCGGTGTTCGGGAGATAGCGCGCGGTGACGTCGACGGCCTTCTGACGTGCGGCGCGGCGGGGCAGCAGACTGCGCTGCAGGGCGAGTGCCGTGGCCCGCTCGCGGGTGTAGCGGCGGGCGTTGTCCACGCAGACGGCCGCCCGCGAGACGAGCTCGGCCGCGAGCTGGAGGTCTGCGGCGCCGAATCCGGCGGGGGTCCGGTGGCGGCAGAACAGTGCGATGCCGAGGGTGATGCCGCGGGCCCGCAGCGGAACGACCAGTACCGAATGGACCTTGTTGATCCGCAGGCTCCGCGCCCGTGCGGGGTCGTCCGTCCAGCTCCGCAGGGCCTCCTCGTCGACGGTGTAGCGGGCCGGCTCTCCGCTGATCAGCGCGCCACCCACCACGGAGTTGCGGCTGTACTCGTGGATCTCCCCGAGCGGGACGACCGATTCGGGGCAGCCCGCGAGCACGGACCGCTGGGCCACCCGGTGGAAGGAGATCCTCTCCCGGTGCAGCACGGAGCGCGCCTCGTCGCCGGTCAGCACCTCGGACAGCAGGTCGACGGTCACGAAGTCGGCGAAGTCCTCGATGGCCAGCTCCGCGAGCTCCTCGGCGGTGCGGCCCACGTCAAGGGTGCTGCCGATGCGCATGCTGGCCTTGCTCAGTACGGCCAGGCGCCGGCGCGCCCAGAACTGCTCGGTCGTGTCGAGCGTCACGACACTCACGCCCTGCACCTCGCCGGCGGCGTCGCGTACGGGCGACAGCGCCGCCTGCCAGATGTGCTCGGTGTCCCGGACCATGAGGTGCGTCTCGTAGGGCTCGCCCTCGCCCGAGTGCATCACCCGCTCGATGGCCTCTCCGAGGCCTTCCCCGCCCTCCAGGTACAGTCCGGGCTCGATCTCCCCGGGACGCAGCCCGAGCATCGACGCCTCGGTCCTGTCCACGGCTCCGGCCGCCGTCCCGTTGGCCATACCGAGCAGCATGTCCCGGCCGAAGTAGGCCACCGGCACCGGCAGCTGGTCCAGGATCCGGCAGCGCACTTCGGCGGACGGCGGGCCGAAGGCGGCCCGTGCGGGACCGTCGCCTTCCGCTGGCGGGCCGCCACGACCCGTCTCGTCCGCGTTCATGGGCCCATCACTCGTCCTCCCCGCCTAGGCAGGTCGCCCACGAACATCGATATGCGACCTTTGTTCCAGCATGCCCGTGCGGCTACCGGCCCTCAACCGCCCCTCGGCCCGTCATAGCCGTTTGGCTCAGCCGCACCCTCGCCGGGAGCCTGCTCCAGCACCAGGTACGAGCGGGCGGCGAGCCGGGCGCGCCCGCCGACGGAGCGACCGCACACCAGGTCCTCACCGCTCGCCTCCACGGTGACCTCCTCCCCCGTGTGGTTCAGCAGGAACAGGTACGAGCCGGTGGCCGACACACGCCGTACCGCCTCGACTCCGGCGGGTGTGCGAGCCGTGGGCCTCACCCCCGTCGGGGCGAGAAAGCGGCGGAGCAGGCTCTCGACGCCCTCCTGCCCGAGGTCCGCCGAGACGTACCACGCCTCTCCCTCGCCCACCGGGTTCCGGGTCACGGCGGGCAGGCCGCCGAGCGGGCCCCCGTCGTACGATGCGATCACTTCCGCGCCGTCCGCGTGGAGGTGCTCCGTCCACCGGCTGTAGGTCCATCCGGTGTCCAGGGTGCCGTCCACACCGTCGGGCAGGGGCCGGAACTCCTCGACGTGCACCCCGAGCATGTCCCTGAAGGCGCCGGGGTAGCCCCCGAGCCGCACCCTGTTCGCCGGGTCCACGATTCCCGACAGATGGGTGACGAGCACACGGCCGCCGCTGTGCGTGTACGCCTCCAGCGCGCGGATGGTCTCGTCGCCGACGAGGTAGAGAGCGGGGACGACGACCGCTTCGTACCCCTCCAGGGGCGTGCGGGGCGTGATCACGTCGGTGAGGATGTTCCGCCGCCACAGTGCGCGGTGGTACTCCCGCGCCACGTCGGTGATGCGCAGCCCCTGGTGCGGTTTGGGGCCCGCGTCCCAGGCCCAGGCCGCCTCGTCGTCCACCAGGAGCGCGACACCGGCGGGGGCGACCTCCGTGCCTGCCACGGGCGCCAGCGCGCGCAGCGCCGCGCCGAGCTCTCGCACCTCCTTCCAGACCCGGGACCGGGTTCCCGCATGGGGCACCATCGCGGAGTGGTACTGCTCGGATCCGGCCGCGGACTGCCGCCACTGGAAGAACAGGGCTCCGTCGGCTCCGCGGGCGACATGGGCCAGGGAGTTCAGGGCCATCTCGCCGGGCTCCTTCGCGAGGTTGCGCGGCTGCCAGCTCACCGCGCTCGCCGCGTGCTCCATCAGGAGCCAGGGCCTGCGGCCCGCGAGCCCCCGGGTCCGGTCCGCGCTGAAGGCCAGCTCCTGCTCGCGGTGGGGGTCCGCGCCCATCGTGTAGTGGTCCGTGGAGACCACGTCGACGGCGGGCGTCCAGGCGGCGTGGTCGACGACGTGGGGTCCGGCGCCGACCATGAAGTTCGTGGTGGCGTGGCGGTCGGGCGAGAGTTCACGCAGCACTGCGCGCTCGGCCTCGTACTGTCCGAGCAAGGCGTCGGAGGAGAAGCGTGAGAAGTCCAGAACGAGGCCCGGATTTCCCGGCATTCCCGCGTCCCTCGGCGGCTCGATCTCCTCCCACGCGCCGTAGCGGTGACCCCAGAAGGCCGTGCCCCAGGCGGCGTTGACCGCGTCGAGTGAACCGTGGCGCCCCGCGAGCCAGGTACGGAAGGCGCGTGCGGAGTGCGCGCAGTGGCAGAGCCGGTTGCCGTTTCCGTACTCGTTGCCCACGTGCCACATGCGTACCGCGGGGTGCGCGCCGTACCTCTCGCCCAGGGCTCGCACGATGCGCAGGGAGTGCGTCCGCCAGTGCGGGTTGCTCGCGCACCAGCCGAGCCTGCTCCCCGGGGCCAGGCGGGTTCCGTCGGCACGGACCGGCAGGATGTCCGGGTGCTTGCCCAGCAGCCAGGAGGGCGGCGCGGCGGTCGGCGTCGCCAGGTCCACGGCGATGCCGGCCCCGTGGAGCAGACCGAGGACGCTGTCGAGCCATGCGAAGTCGTACGTGCCCTCGTCGGGTTCGAGCAGTCCCCAGGCGAACACCCCGACCGTCACCAGGCTGACGCCGGCCTCCTTCATGAGCGCGATGTCCTCGCGCCAGACCTCCCTCGGCCACTGTTCGGGGTTGTAGTCGCCGCCGTAGGCGAGGCCGTCCGGTTTCCACGGCACGACGGTGCCCGTGCCTTGCGCCGGCTGGTCGGCCATGTGCGTTCTCCTCGGTTGCGGGGAAAGGGTTCCATTTTGTTGGACCTAACAACATAACTATGTCATGATGTCGATCATGTGGGTAGCCGACATCAGATCCAGCTCGCTCAAGGCCGGCATGATCGGCGGAGGGTTCATCGCGGGCGTCCATGCACGGGCGGTCCGGGCGGCGGGCGGTGTGCTGCACGGCATCGCATCGAGCGGCCCCGACCGGGCGAGACGGGCGGCGAAGGCGCTGGGCGCCGAGCGCGCGTACGCCTCCGTCGACGAGATGCTCGAGGACCGGGCCGTCGGCATCGTGCACATCTGCAGTCCGCACGGCACGCACGCGCGTTACGCACGCGCGGCGCTGGAGGCGGGCAAACACGTGATCTGCGAGAAGCCTCTCGCGGTGACACCCTCCGACGCGGCCGACCTGGTCGCGACGGCCGCCGAACGCGGCCTCGTGGCCACCGTCCCCTTCGTCTACCGCTATCACCCGATGGCCGTCGAGGCCCGCGCCCGTGTCGCCTCCGGCTCGCTCGGCAGGGTGGTGAGCGTGCGCGGAGCGTATCTCCAGGAGTGGCGTCTCGCCTACGACGAGGACGGCTGGTGGACCGATCCCGCCGCGACAGGGCCCTCCCGCGCCTTCGGCGACATCGGCTCGCACCTCGGCGACCTGGTGTCCTTCGTGAGCGGGGAGCGCATCACGCGCGTCGTCGCCACCACCCGTACCGTCCACGGCCGTGGGCCGGCCGGCACCCCTCTGACCACGGAGGACGTCGCGGCGGTCACCGTCGAGACGGCGGGCGGCGCCATCGGTACGCTGATGGTGTCGCAGATGGCGCTGGGCAGGAAGAACCACCTCTTCGTCGAGGTTTCCGGCCTGGAGGCGAATCTGCTCTTCGAGCAGGAGAGTCCCAACACTCTCTGGTACGCCGACCGTACGGACCAGCGGACCGTCCCCCGGGACACCCGGCACCTGTCGCCGGAAGCGGCACGTCTCTCCGTGCTCCCCGGCGGCCATCCCATGGGTTACCAGGACGCGTTCAACGCCTTCGTGTCCGACACCTACGCTGCGGTGCGCGGCGCCGAACCCGCGGAGCTGCCGACGTTCCGGGACGGCTTGGAGATGGTCAGGCTCACGCAGGCGGTGGTCGACTCGGCGGCCAGCGGCGCCTGGGTCGAGGTCGGCACGGCACACACACTTCAGGAGGTCTGAGACAGATGGCGAAGACTGCGGGACGGCCCGTCACCCTCTTCACGGGCCAGTGGTACGACGTGCCGCTCGAAGAGATCGCGAAGGACGCGGCGGCGTGGGGGTACGACGGTCTGGAGGTCGACTGCGGCAACCACCTCGACGTACTGCGCGCCGAGGAGGACCCCGGCTACCTCGACCGCTTCCGCGCCCTGCTCGACCAGCACGGACTGGGCGTCTGGGCCATCTCCAGCCACGCGGCGGGCAACGCCGTCGGTACCCCTTCCTTCGACTTCAGGCACGAAGGTCTGCTCCCCCCGTACATCTGGGGCGACGGAACCGCCGAGGGCATCAGGGCACGGGCAGCCGAGGCGATGAAGCGCACGGCCCGGGTGGCGCGGAAGCTGGGCGTGGAGAGGGTGGTCGGCTTCGCCGGTTCCTCGGTCTGGCCCTACGCCGTCGGCTTCCCCGGTGTCCCCGACGACGTGATCGAGGCCGGCTACGAGGACTTCGCCCGTCACTGGAACCCCGTACTCGACGTGTTCGAGGACGAGGGGGTCTCCTTCGCGCACGAGCCGCATCCCGGCGAGATCGCGTTCGACTACTGGACGGCACGGCGCACCCTCGAGGCCCTGGACCACCGGCCCGGGTTCGGCTTCAACTGGGACCCGAGCCACATGATGTGGCAGGGCGTGGACCCGGTCGTCTTCCTGACCGACTTCGCCGACCGCATCCGCCACGTGGACTGCAAGGACATCCGGCTCGCACCCGGGGACGGGCGTTCAGGGCTGCTCGGGTCGCATCTGCCCTGGGGCGATCCCAGGCGCGCGTGGAACTTCGTCTCCGTGGGCCATGGTGACGTTCCGTGGGAAGATGCCTTCCGCGCCCTCAACGCCATCGGCTACACGGGCCCCATCTCCGTCGAGTGGGAGGACATGGGGATGGACCGCGCCTACGGGGCCGAGGACGCACTGGCCCGTATCCGTTCGCTTCAGTGGCCGACGCCCTGAACTCCGGCTGGAAGGCAGCACTGTGGTCGCATCGGCGGAGCCGGTGACAGCGCGGGCGGGCAGGCCTGCCGGGGGCACCGCGGACGACCTGCGGCGCAACAACCTCGCCCGGCTGCTGAAGATCGTGCACCGCAGTGGCGGGCTGACCCGGGCGGAGCTGACCCGGCGCACCGGACTGAACAGGTCGACCGTGGGCGCCTGCCTGGCCGAGCTCGTACAGCTCGGGGTGGTGGAGGAGGGCGCTCCCCCGGCCGGTCCGGGCAAGGGCAGGCCGAGTCCCGTGATCACGCCCTCGGACGAGATCGCAGCGATCACCGTGAACCCCGAGGTCGACGCGATCACCGTCGGCCTGGTGGGTCTCGCCGGCCGGATCAGGGAGCGGTGGCGGATGGAGACCTCGGCCGCGCTGACGCTCCAGGAGGTCGTGGCGCGCAGCGCTGCGGCGATCAGCGCGCTCCTCGCGGGCCGCACCCTCGGCATCGCCGGGATCGCCGTCGCGGTCCCCGGCCAGGTGCGGCTCGCCGACGGTCAGGTACGTGACGCCACCCAGCTCGGCTGGCACGAGGCGCCGCTGGCGGTCGAGCTGGAGAAGGCGACGGGTCTCCCGGTCAAGGCGGCGAACGCGGCGACGCTCGGCATGTACGGCGAGGCGGCGTTCGGCGCGGGTCGCGGCGTGGACGACCTGGTCTATTTCATCGGCGGGGCGAGCGGTGTCGGGGGCGGAGTCATCTCCGACGGCAGGATCCTCACCGGGGCGTCCGGTTACGCCGGGGAGCTCGGGCACTTCCATGTGCACGGGCGGCTCCGCACCTGCCCCTGCGGGGCCCGGGGCTGCCTGGAGGCGGAGGTGCTCCAGCACGAGCTGCTCGACGCACTCGGCCTCGGCCCCCACCAGGCCGGCCGGCTCGACGAGGCACTGGCGGACACCGAGGACCCCGAGGTGCTGGCGCTCGTACGGGAGGATCTGGAGCTGCTCGGGATCGCGGTGCGGACGGCGGTGAACGTCTTCAACCCCGCAGTGGTCGTGCTGGGCGGCTTCCTCGCCCCGCTGTACCGGAACCGGCCCGAGGGCATGGAGCTGGGCGGCGACGCGATCAGGGCGAACAGGGAGTCGCTGCTCGTCGCGACGACGGAGCTCGGCGCGGACCAGCTGATCATCGGCACGGCGGAACTGGCGTTCTCCGACCTGCTGACGGACCCGGTCGCCAACCGTCCGGTCCGCGTGGGCGGGCCGGACGCCTGAGCGAGCGGCTCCACGCGCGACGGAATTGCGGTGAGCGGCCCGAGCGCGGGTGCACATGGACGTGCCGGTCCGCGCGAGCGGTCCCTGTGCCGGGCGGGTTCACGCGAGCGGTCCCCGTGCCCGAGCCGGGCCGGACCGCGCGGCGGGTTCGGACTCCTGAGCGGCCCGGCTCGTGTGAACGGGCCGGGCCGCGCGGGCCGCTCGCCCGGGGCCCCGCAAGCGTCAGCTCGTCACCGATCCGCCGGTCAGTACGGCGTCGAGGCCCCGGACCCAGGCGGCGGACCTGGCGAGGCTCGTGCGGGGGTCGAGGCTCGAGTGGTCCACCTCGATCACGATCCAGCAGTCGTCGTCGGCCCCCAGGCCCGCCACCAGTCCGGTCAGCTCCAGGTCGCCGTCGCCCGGTTCCCTCCACAGGCCGCGCGCCACCGTGGCCCTGTAGTCGAGCCCCTCGGCGTGCGCCGCCTCGGCGACCGCGCGCGAGAGGTCTTTCACGTGCAGTCCCGCAACCCGTGCGCGGTGCCGGTGCAGCAGGGCGGGGAGATCGGCCCCGGCCCAGGCCAGATGTCCCGTGTCGGGGCCGAAGGCCAGCGCGTCGCCGGCGCGTTCGAGTACCGCCGTGGCCTCCTGCGGTGACTCGATCCAGGTCCCGACATGGGGATGGAGCGCCGCGACGACTCCCTCCGCCCGCATGGCCGCCGCCGCCTCGCCCACGAAGTCGGCGATCTCCTCCAGTCCGGCGTCCCGGACCTGCCACCCGCGGGCCGGGTGCCGCATGCGTTCCCCGTCCGGGTCCACGTCGAGTCCCATGAAGGCGAGGGTGCAGCCGCAGGCGGCCAGGTCGTGCGCAAGGGCCCGCACCCGGTCGGCCTCGGCCACGCGCGGACGGGCTCCGGGGCTCCAGGTGAGGGCGGCGTAACCGGGACCCGGCCGGAGACCGGCCGCGGCGAGGCGCCGGCGGTGGACCGCCGCCGGGACACCGGCGGCCGGGGCGGTCTGCACGGCGCCGAAGCCCGCCCCGGCGACGGCGTCGAGGATCTCCTCCTCGGGCGGCGGGTCGCCGAAGTCGAACCAGCCGTCCTCGGTGGCCATGAAGTGGAGCGGGTTGACCGCGACGGGATGCCGCCCTGCGGAGATCATCGAATACCTTTCCGGTCTCTCAGCGGCCCTGCGCCACGGCCCGTGCCGTGCGCAGTGCGAGGGCCACGACGTTGAGCGTGGGGTTGCTCGTCGTGCGGGTGCTCACCACGCCGTTTCCTGCGACGTACAGGTTGTCGGTGCCCCATACTCTGCCGTTGCCGTCGGCCACCCCGGTCTCCTCCGTCCCCAGCCGCGTCGAGCCCATGAGGTGCAGGCTTCCGCCGGGCGGGGCCACGGAGACGCCCAGTCCGTGGGAGGTGTCGCGGATGGTGTCGGCGACCCGCACATGGTCGGCGACGGCGGCACGCACCCGGTCCCGGTCGGCGGCGCCGAGTTCGAATCGGGCGCTCACCGAGGGCAGGCCCCAGGGGCCGGGCTTCCCTTCGCCGAAGACGAGGCGGTTGTCCGGGTCGGGGTCCACCGCGACGAACTGCCCGATGTCCGCCGTCTCCCGTGCGGGCACGCTCCGGTCGAAACCCGCGACCTCGGTCCAGCCGGGGACGATCTGGGTGTGCAGGGGCCGTTCGCCGCTCGACGGGATCCAGACGCCGAAGGACGCGTCGTCGGCCGTGGCGCCCTCACGGACGCCGGCGCTCAGCCTGACCCGGGAGCTCACCATCGAGTGGTCGGTCAGGTAGCGGCCGAGCGCCGGCGGCCGGACTCCCGAGGCGTGCAGGATCGCCGGTGATCCGAGCGCCCCCGCCGCCACGACGACCGCGTCCGCCTCCACCCTCAGGGCCCGTCCGCCCGCCACGGCCCCTGCGAGCACGGCCGTGGCACGGCCGCCGGTCAGTACCACCTGACGGGCCGCGTACCCCGGAACGATGCCCACGGTGGCGGGGCCGGTGGACTGCCCGCCGTCGAGCAGGGCATCGATGCCGGAATACCGCGCCTGCCCCGAGGCGTCCTCGCGCATCCCGACCGGCAGCGGCTGGACGCCCCGTCCCTCGGGCAGCCCGGTGAACTCCTGGCCGAGCAGCCGCCGAAGGTGCCTCTGGCGCACCCCGGCGGCTCCCACCGTGCTGTTGGACCACAGCAGCCGGGCGGCCTCGGCCCACAGGGCGCGCATCTCGGCCTCCGGGACCGAGGGTTCGGCCTCCGTGGCATGGTCCGGTACGGCACAGACGTGCGACCAGTACGACATCATCCCGCCGACCGCGTGCGCGAAGCGCTGGCCACGGAGTGCGGGCAGCGTCGCGGCGGCACGGGCGTAGGGGACGAGCGCTTCCAGCACCCTCGGTCCGAAGCCGGTGCCGAGGTCCTCCTCGACGGGGTACGCGTTGCGCAGATGCGCCCCGAAGCCGTACGGATGCGGAATGTCGCCCGGTTCGAGCACGACCGTGCTCAGGCCCGCCCTGCTCAGTTCACCGGCGACCGCGGCGCCCCCGGCGCCGGAACCGATGACCGCCACGTCCGCCGTGAGCGTGCCGGCGTCGGACAGGTCGTTCCACACCTCGACGTGATGGAGCGGCATTTACCAGGTCCTTCCTCAAGCACCGCACCTCCCGGAGGAGGCGCGGTAAGGGATCTGTCTCGATGCTTGCGCCGCGCATCCGCAGCCTGCTAGACATGTTGCCACCGACAACAAAGTATTTACAAGCCAGCTACGTGCTGGTCACGGAACAGTTGATCCGGTCAGGGAGGCACTGCGTGAGGGTGGAGCTGGTGGAGAGGACGAGGGGCCACACGGAGACGGCGCCCCTGCCGGGGAGCGGCACGGGCGGGGGCCGATGCCAGTGCTCGTGACATCGGCCGACGGCGCGCCGTCACTGCGGAGCGACGCCGCCGGCACCCGCGAAACCCCTGTACCGCACAGGAAACGGTCCTCCTGGACGGGGTTCTGGTTCGTCCTCCCGTTCCTGCTGGTCTTTCTGATCGTCATCGTCGCCCCGGTTCTGTACGCGGTTGTTCTGAGCCTCTTCAGGGACCGGCTCATCGGCGGGACGCTCTTCGTCGGTCTGGACAACTACACCAAGGCGTTCGGCGACCCGGACTTCTCCGCCTCGCTGTTCCGCGTGGCGGGCTATCTCGTGGTGCAGGTTCCCGTGATGGTGCTGCTCTCGATGGGAGCGGCTCTGGCGCTGGACAGCGCCCGTCTCTACCTCTCCTCGGTCTTCCGCATCGTCCTCTTCCTTCCGTACGCGATTCCCGCGGTGGTGGCCGCGCTCATGTGGGGATTCATCTACGGGGCGAAGTCCGGGCTCGTCGGAAACCTGAGCGAGTACGCGGGAATCTCACTCCCCGATCCCCTGTCGTCCAGCTATGTCATCGTGGCCATCGGAAACATCGCCACCTGGGAGTTCGTCGGATTCAACATGCTGATCCTTTACTCCTCGCTCCAGATCGTCCCCAAGGAACGCTACGAGGCGGCCTCGATGGACGGCGCGGGATGGGTCAGGATCATCCGGCACATCAAGATCCCGGCCATGAGGAATTCACTGCTCATGGCGGTCGTGTTCTCGGTCATCGGAAGCTTCCAGCTCTTCAACGAACCGAGCGTCCTGAAGAGCCTCGCGCCCAATGCGATCTCGTCCTCCTACACGCCCAACATGTATGCCTACAACTTGTCGTTCGCCGGCCAGCAGTACAACTACGCCGCGGCGGTGTCCATCCTGCTCGGCATCGTGACGATGGTCGTGGCCTATCTGATCCAGCGTGCGGGCAGCCGTGGTGAGGAATCCCGATGACAATCCAGCAACTGCGTCCCAGGCGGCAGAAGTCGGTCGTCCTCACAGCGATCATGGTGCTCCTGCTGGCCTACGTGCTCATTCCCATCGCCTGGCTGGTCATCAACGCGACCAAGACCCAGGAGAGCCGCCTGACCTCGTTCGGGCTGTGGTTCTCCGGCGACTTCTCCCTCTGGGAGAACATCACCCAGACGTTCGCCTACGCCGACGGCGAGTTCGGGCGCTGGCTGCTCAACACCCTGCTCTACGTGGTGGTCGGGGCCGGAGGCGGCACGGTGCTTGCCACGCTGGCCGGCTACGGCCTGGCACGCTTCGACTTCCCCACCAAGCGGTTCTTCCTGCCCGCTCTGCTGGGCGCCATCGCCATCCCCGCGACAGCCCTCGCGGTGCCGACGTTCCTGATGTTCAGCCAGGCAGGCATCACGAACACGCCCTGGGCCGTCATCCTCCCCTCCCTCGTCAATCCGCTCGGGCTGTACCTGGTCCGGTTCTTCGCGCAGGACGCGGTCCCGGAGGAGATCCTCCAGGCCGCCAGGATCGACGGTGCGGGTGAGTTCCGTATCTTCCGCTCGATCGCCCTTCGGCTCCTCATGCCCGCGCTCGTACCGGTTCTGCTGTTCAGCTTCGTGACGTCGTGGAACAACTACTTCCTGCCGCTCATCATGCTCAACGAGTCCAAGTGGTTCCCGCTCACGGTGGGTCTCAACAACTGGAGCATGCAGAACCAGCAGGCCGTCACGGCGACGGGGCTTCCGATCGACAACATCATCATCACCGGCTCACTGCTGTCGGTCATTCCCACCATCGTGCTCTTCCTCCTCCTCCAGCGTTACTGGGAGTCGGGGCTGGTGGCGGGCAGCGTGAAGGAATAGCAGGCGCTCGACCCGAAGGGAATGCGATGGGGATCAACAGCTTCACGGCGCCACTTCGTCCATGGAAACCGGCTCTCGTCCTCGCGACGGTCATCGGCATGGTGCTGACGGGATGCGCCCCGCAGCCGAAGGACACCGTTTTCGACGGCACACAGGCCGACGTCCACAAGGCTCTGCACACAAGAACGACGATCGACTTCTGGTCGTGGTCGCCGCAGGCGGCCGAGATGGCGAAGGCGTTCGAGAAGGAATATCCGGACATCACCGTCAAGGTGACGAACGTAGGGGGCAGCGATGTCGCCTACACCAAGCTGCAGAACGCCATGAAGGCCGGTTCAGGAATTCCGGACGTGGTGTACATGGAATACCTGGCGATGCCTCAGTTCGCCCTGCAGAATTCCCTGACCGACCTCCGGCCGTACGCCGAGGAAGAACTGTCGGGCAGCTTCAGCGACCAGGTGTGGTCCCAGGTCGAGACGCGCGGCGGCGTGTACGGCGTGCCGCTGGACTCCGGTCCGCTGGTCCTCTACTACCGCCCGGACGTCTTCGAGAAGTTCGGCATCGAGGTACCGACGACCTGGGCCGAGTACACCCGGGCCGCCGAGAAGCTCCACACGGCCGACCCCGCGAGGTACATCACCGCGGACGCGGGCGACGGGAACGGCGCCGCGGCTATGATCTGGCAGGCGGGCGGGCAGCCGTTCTCCTCCTCGGGCGACGAGTTGTCCGTCGACCTCTCGGACAGCGGCACCAGCGCCTACGCGGAGATGTGGGGCGGCCTGCTCCATAAAGGTGTCATCGACAACAAAGTCGCGCAGTGGTCCAACGAATGGCGCCGCGGCATGGCGGACGGCACCTACGCGACCTGGATCGCCGGCGCCTGGGGCGGCTCCGCGCTCGCCTCGCACGTCCCGACCGCGTCCGGGAAATGGCGGGTCGCGCGCATCCCGCAGTACACGGCGGGCGCGAACGCCGGCTCGCTCAGCGCGGGTTCGGGCCTGACCGTGCCCGCGGGCAGCGACAGCAAGGCCGCGGCGGCCGGTTTCGTCCAGTGGATGACGACAGGCGAGGCGGCGGCCGACATCTGGGTGAAGGCCGGACAGGTGCCGGCGGCGGAGCAGGTCCTCGCCTCGGCAGCCTGGCTGGAGAGGAAGGACCCGTATCTCGGCGGCCAGCGTGCCAACAAGGTGTACGCCGAGGCGACCGCGTCGGTGCGCCCCGGCTGGCAGTACCTCCCCTTCGAGCCGTACGCCAACAGCGTGTTCAGCGACACGGTGGGTCAGGCGTTCGCCCGCACCACCACCCTGCGGGAAGGTCTCCAGGCATGGGAACGCGACATCGTCGGCTACGGGAAGGAGCAGGGCTTCACGGTCCGCTGACCGCAGGGAGCGTCCGGCCGGTGCGGGCCAGCGGGGACAGGGCCATCAGCACCGGGGAGAGAAGCATCCCGGACGCCGCCACCAGGAGGCCGCCGCGCAGCCCCCACTCGTGCGCGAGCTGTCCGCCGAGCAGCGAGCCGAGCGGGGCGAGGCCCAGTCCGGCGAAGTTGATCGTCGCGGCCACCCGGCCCTGCATACCGTCGGGGGTGAGTGCCTGCCGGACCGCCATGACCGTCACGTTCACCAGCTGGCCGGAGGCCCCGAACACGAAGTTGACGGCGATCAGGACGCCGAGGGTGACGGCGGATGATCCGCGCAGCGCCGGCACGCACAGCATCACCGCGTCGCCGGCCAGGGCTGCGGCCACCATCACGGGTCCGAACCCGAGCCGGGCGGGGAGCCGGGCGGCGAGCAGCGAGCCGGCCAGCGCGCCCGGCCCCGTCGCGGCGAGCGCCAGACCCGCGGCGGCGCCGGACAGGTTCAGTTCGCGCGGCAGGAAGAGCAGATAGACCGTCATCGTGGCGGCGAGGAAGAACTGGAAGGCGGCCGATGCGAGGCCCACGGCGCGCAGCGAGGCGTCGGCGGCGACGAGGACGAGCCCTTCCTTGATGCGCCGCCGCACACGGAGAGGCCGTGCCGGGCGCACAGGGACGGCCTCGTCGCGGCGTACGCCCCTGATCGAGAGGAAGGACACGGCGAAGAACGCCGCCGCGGCGGCGGCCCCCGCCGTCGCCGACAGGAACGACACCGCCGCGCCCCCCAGGGCGGGACCGCCGAACTGCGCCGCCGAGCGGCTGCCTTCGAGCGCGCTGTTGCCTCTCAGCAGCTGGTCGCGGTGCACCAGGCGTACGAGTGAGGCCTGATATGCCACGTCGAAGAAGACGGACAGGGCCCCGGCCAGCAGAGCTGCGGCGAACAGCACCGGCAGACCCAGCACACCCAGGAAGCCGGCTGCCGCCACTCCGGCGAGCACCAGGGCGCGGCCGGTGTCCGTCAGCACCATCACGGTGCGGGTCCGCCATCCGTCCACCCACGCACCGGCGAGCAGCGCGAGCAGCAGGACCGGCACCTGCCCCGCCGCGCGGAGGGCGCCGACCTGCCCGGCACCCGCGCCGAGTGTCAGTACGGCGTACAGCGGCAGGACCACCAGGGCGGTGTGCTCGCCGAGTTGGGAGGCGGTCTGGCCCGCCCAGAGCCTGCGGAAGTCGCGGTCCCGCCACAGGCCCGGCGGAGCGGGACGGCCGGGACCGGACACGGCGGAGGAAGCTGGTGACACGAGGACCCCTCGGGGCGCAGGGAAACGAAGCCCGCCCCGTCGACAGCTCCGGGGCGGGAAGGATCGCTGTGCCGCGTATCAGGGGCAGCACGCGATGACGGGCCTGTGAGGGCCTGCGACGTCAACGCGCGCTGGGACGACCGGGCATGCCTCAGCTCCTCGTGGGTCGGTCTGCGCTCCGACCGTACGCGCCCAAGTGCCGTGCGCGAAAGCCGTTTCGGTGCCACGGGCCACGTGGCACCGTCGGTCCCTCGCCCGCCCGGTGTCAGCCTCGGGGCCCCGCGCGGTGTCCCGCCACCGCGAGTGGCCCGGTGGCGCGGAACGCCAGGTCGGCGAAGCGTTCGCCGATGCGGCAGTGTGTGGCGGCGTCGGGGTGGAGTCCGTCCGGCAGCGGGAGTTCGGCGGAGTCCTCCTCGCCGTAGAGCGCGCGGCCGTCCAGGTAGTGCAGGTTCGGGTCCTCGGCCGCGCGCTGCTCGACGACGCGGGCGAGCTCGTCCCGGATGATGCCCAGGGTGAGCTTCCCCGTGGCGGTCTCGGCGGGGTCGCCCGTCGCGCGGAAGCGCAGCCGTCCTTCGCCCAGGCCGCTGAGGTCCGGGGCGCTGGGCCCCGGGGTGTCCTCGTGGATGGGGCAGAGGACGGGCGAGATGACCAGCAGCGGGGTGCGGGGGTGGCCCTCGCGGATCGTGTCGAGGAAGCCGTGGACGGCCGGGGTGAAGGCGCGCAGACGCATCAGGTCGGTGTTGACCAGGTTGATGCCGATCTTCACGCTGATCCGGTCGGCGGGGGTGTCGCGCAACGCGCGGGCGGTGAACGGGTCGAGCAGCGCGCTGCCGCCGAAGCCGAGGTTGACCAGCTCCACACCGCCGAGCGCGGCTGCCAGCGCGGGCCAGGTCGTCGTCGGGCTCGCGGCGTCCGAACCGTGGCTGATCGAACTGCCGTGGTGCAGCCAGACCGGCCGGCCGCGGTCCGGCAGCGGCTCCACGGGGGCGTCGGTGCGCAGGGCGACCAGCTCGGTGGCCTCGTTGTGGGGCAGCCAGATCTCGACGTCCTTCGGCTCGGCGGAGAGACCGTCGAAGCGCAGGGTGCCGACGGGGCCCTCCCGGACCTCGGCGGAGCCGGTGGCCATGTCGACGGTCAGGGTCCTGCCTCCGGTCGCGGTGGCCCGGCCCGCGAGGCGGCCGTCGACCAGCAGGTCGTAGATCCCGTCGGGGCGGGGCGGCGCGCCCGCGTACACCCGCCGGGTGGGCAGGGTGTCGAGCTCCACGACGGTGGCCCGGGTGCGCAGGGCTATCCGTACGCCGGAGGGCTGGGCCTCCGCCATGGCCAGCTGGCCGTCGGTGTACTGGGCGCGGGCCCGCGCGGGCAGCCGGTGCGGCAGCAGGCCGTGCTCGGTCCGCTCCAGGTCGAGGGCGCCCCGCAGGAGCTTCTCGGTGAGGGGCGTGGTCATCAGCTCGGGGTGGGTGGTCATGTTCCGCTGCCTGTTCTGTTCCGGGTGGCCTGTCGTGCCGTGAGGGGGCCGGGTCAGGGCGCGGGCCAGTTCCGCAGGAGGGCGTCGAGCGCGTCCAGCACCCGTGACCAGGTCTCGTCAGTGCCGGGGGCGCTGTGGCTGAAGCTGCCGCCCCTCTCCAGGCTGATGTAGCCGTGAAAGACACTGCCCAGCAGCCGGACGGCGTGTGTCTGGTCCGGTTCGGTGAGGTCGTAGCCGCGCAGGATCGCCCGTGTCATCTGGGAGTGCCGCGCGCCGGCACTGGCCGCCGCGGCCTCCGGGGTCAGCCTGAGCTGTGCCGCGGCGTAGCGGCCGGGGTGCTCCCTGGCGTAGTCGCGGTAGGCGTTGGCGAACGCCTCCAGGGCGTCCTTGCCCGCGCGCCCGGCCAGCGCTGCCGCCACTCGGTCGGCGAGCTCCGCCAGAGCCAGCAGGGCGATCCTCGTCTTGAGGTCCTGTGAGCTCTTCACGTGCGAGTAGAGGCTCGCGTCCTTCACACCGAACTGCCGGGCGAGTGCCGCGACGGTCACCTTGTCGAAGCCGACCTCGTCGGCGAGTTCCGCTCCGGCCCGCGTGAGGCGCTCCGCGGTCAGTCCCACTCGTGCCATGCCCATCATCCCCTCCGGCTGTTTCCATTATGCATTTACCTAAGAGCATTAGGCAAACTGCCAGAGGTATTAAGTACGAGCGCCTGCCCGGCGCGGCGGACTGCGCACATCCGATTCCGCAGCGGTCGCACCCGTAAGGTGACGCCTCGCGGGCGGAGACCATGGCGAGAGACTGAGGCGGTGGGGCACATGGGCGCCGACCGGCAGTGGGACGACTCGCTGTTCTCCGGCACGGCGGCCTACTACCGGCGCGGGAGGCTGCCGTACGCCCCCGGCCTGGCGGACGCCCTCGCCGACGCCCTGCCTTCCGGTGGACGAGGACGCCTGATCGACGTGGGGTGCGGGCCGGGCATCCTGGCTCTGGAACTGGCGCGTCTGTTCGATGACGTCGTCGGGGTGGACCCGGACCCCGGGATGCTCACCGAGGCGGCGCAGGCGGCGGGCCTGGCGGGCCTGGCGGGGAGAACACGCTGGGTGCGCGCCCGTGCGGAGGAGCTGCCCGCGGGCCTGGGGGTGTTCGACGTCGCCGTCTTCGGCCAGTCCTTCCACTGGATGGACCAGGAGCTCGTGGCGGGCACCTTCAGGCAGATGCTCCGGCCCGGCGGATCGCTGGTGCACATCTCGGATCTGAAGTCGGAGGTCCGGTCCGTCGAGGGGCTTCCGTATCCGGCGGTGCCGTACGCGGCGATCGACGAGACGGTCAGGCGTTTCCTGGGACCGGTACGGCGCGCGGGCCGCGGAGTGCTCCCCCAGGGGACCCGAGGGGGCGAGGCGGAGGTCCTCGCGGGCGCGGGGTTCACCGGCCCCCGCCGCCTCGTCGTCCCAGCCGGCCAGGCGCTGGAGCGTACGCACGACGACGTCGTCGCCTACGTCTTCTCGCTGTCCTCCTCGGCACCGCATCTGTTCGGCGCGCGGCAGGACGCGTTCGAGGAGGATCTGCGGCGGCTCCTGCGGGAGGCCTCGCCCTGTGGCCTGTTCTCCGAACGCGCGCCGGGCACCGAGGTGTTCGTCTGGGGGAACGACGGCCCTCCCGGCCGGTGAGCGGCAGCCCGGCGAACGTGCGGGGACGCGCACGCCCGGAATCCCCGGACGATTTCCCCGGCCGGGACACCGAAAGCCAGGATGGCGCCGAAAACATGTCGGGCAAAGGGTCCGCTCGCGGATACGAGCGGGATACAAAGAGTGACGGCGGAATACCGGTAGCGCATTCCCGCCGTCACTCTTCGTATTCCGGACCGACAGAGACCGCACCATCTCCGCGTACGGACCGCGTCAAGAAGTCCGCCACCCCCGTATGGAGGACGTCAAAAGCGCTGAACACGTGACCGAGCCTGCGGTTTGCTTTTGATCGGCCGCACCGGCCGACTCCATCTCATTCACTTCACACAGGAGCTCACGATGGCCGATCTGGCCTTCGTAGCCACCACGATCGCGGTTTTCGCACTGGTGGCTCTCATCGCGAGGGGGGTGACGAAGCTGTGACCGCCGAGAACATCGCCGGCCTGGTCGTGGCCGTCTCCCTGCTGGTCTACCTCGTCCTCGCACTTGTGTACCCGGAGAGGTTCTGAGCACCGATATGAGCCCCGTAACAGCGGGTGTGCTTCAGTTGCTGGCGCTGATCGCCGCGCTCGCACTGGCATACCGTCCGCTCGGTGACTACATGGCCCGGGTCTACTCCTCCGAAAAGCATTACCGGCCGGAGAAGTGGATTTACCGCGCCATCGGCGCCAACCCTTCGGCCGCGATGCACTGGCCCGCTTATCTGCGTGGCGTTCTCGCTTTCTCCGCGGTGAGCGTTCTCTTCCTCTACGGCCTGCAGCGGCTCCAGGGCGTCCTGCCCGGTTCGCTCGGTTTCGTGTCGATCGACCCGGACCAGGCGTTCAACACGGCCGCCTCCTTCGTGGCAAACACCAACTGGCAGTCGTACTACGGCGAGCAGGCCATGGGTCACGTCGTGCAGACCGGCGGCCTCGCGGTGCAGAACTTCGTCTCGGCCGCCGTCGGCATGGCCGTGGCCGTGGCCCTCGTCCGCGGGTTCGCGCGCTCCCGCACCGGCGAGCTGGGCAACTTCTGGACGGACCTGGTGCGCGGCACCCTGCGCATCCTGCTGCCGATCGCGGTGATCGGCGCCATCGTGCTGGTGGCGTGCGGTGTCATCCAGAACTTCTCCGGCATCCACGAGGTCGGACAGTTCATGGGCGGCAGCCAGCAGTGGAACGGCGGCGCGGTCGCCTCGCAGGAGGTCATCAAGGAGCTGGGGACGAACGGCGGCGGCTACTTCAATGCCAACTCCGCCCACCCCTTCGAGAACCCGACCCCGTTCTCCAACCTCTTCGAGATCTTCCTGATCCTGCTGATCCCGTTCGCGCTGACCCGGACGTTCGGCCGCATGGTCGGCAGCCTGCGGCAGGGCTACACGATTCTGGCCACGATGGCCACCATCTGGATCGGGTTCACGGCCCTGATGATGTGGACCGAGTTCGCCCACCACGGCCCGGCGCTGGAGATCGCCGGCGGTGCGATGGAGGGCAAGGAGAGCCGCTTCGGCATCGGCGGATCGTCGATCTTCGCCGTGGCGACCACCCTGACGTCGACCGGTGCCGTCAACTCCTTCCACTCCTCGTACACCGGGCTCGGCGGCGGCATCACCATGCTGGGCATGCAGTTGGGCGAGATCGCGCCGGGCGGCGTCGGTTCTGGGCTCTACGGCATGCTGATCATGGCGATCATCGCGGTCTTCATCGCGGGTCTGATGGTCGGCCGTACGCCCGAGTACCTCGGCAAGAAGATCGGCACCCGTCAGATCAAGCTCGCGGCGTGCTACATCCTCATCACCCCCGCCCTGGTGCTCTGCTTCACCGCGGTGGCGATGGCACTGCCCACTCCGCCCCACTCGATGACCAACAGCGGCGCGCACGGATTCTCCGAGATCCTCTACGCCTACACCTCCGGCGCCAACAACAACGGCTCCGCCTTCGCCGGCCTCAACGCCGACACCCAGTGGTTCAACACCACCATCGGCATCGCGATGCTGCTCGGCCGCTTCCTGCCGATGGTGTTCGTCCTCGCGCTGGCCGGATCGCTCGCCGAGCAGCGTCCCGTGCCGTCCACCGCGGGCACCCTGCGGACCGACAAGCCGCTCTACGCGGGCCTGCTCGTCGGCACGATCCTCATCATCACCGGACTGACCTACTTCCCGGCCCTGGCGCTGGGTCCGCTCGCCGAAGGACTCGCCTCATGAGCAGTCTCACCCCCACCCGTGCCCCGCACGAAGACCTGTCCGGCGCCGGCGCGTCAGGCCAGGTCGGCGGGGGGCTCTTCGACCCGAAGCAGCTGCTCAAGTCCCTTCCGGACGCGGCACGGAAGCTCGATCCGCGCGTCATGGTCAAGTCCCCCGTCATGTTCGTGGTGCTCGTCGGCTCCGTGGTCACCACCCTGCTGGCGCTCCGGGATCCGGGCGACTGGTTCGGCTGGGCCATCACTGCCTGGCTGTGGCTGACCACCCTCTTCGCCAACCTCGCCGAGGCCGTCGCGGAGGGCCGCGGCAAGGCCCAGGCCGACACCCTGCGCAAGGCCAAGACCGACACCCTCGCCCGCCGTCTCGAGGGCGGAACCGAGGTGGAGGTGCCCGGCACCGAGCTGCGTATCGGCGATCTGGTCGTCTGCGAGGCCGGCGACATCATCCCCGGCGACGGCGACGTGGTCGAGGGCGTCGCGTCCGTGGACGAGTCAGCCATCACGGGCGAGTCCGCCCCGGTCATCCGGGAGTCGGGCGGCGACCGCAGTGCCGTCACCGGCGGTACGAAGGTGCTGTCCGACCGGATCGTCGTCAGGATCACCACCAAGCCGGGCGAGACCTTCATCGACCGGATGATCGCCCTTGTCGAGGGCGCGGCACGGCAGAAGACCCCCAACGAGATCGCGCTCAACATCCTGCTGGCATCGCTGACCATCGTCTTCCTGCTCGCCGTCGTGACGCTCCAGCCGTTCGCGGTCTACGCCGGTGCCCGGCAGTCGATGATCGTGCTCACCGCACTGCTGGTCTGCCTGATCCCGACGACCATCGGGGCGCTCCTCTCCGCGATCGGCATCGCGGGCATGGACCGGCTCGTGCAGCGCAACGTGCTGGCGATGTCCGGCCGCGCGGTGGAGGCGGCGGGGGACGTCTCGACGCTGCTGCTCGACAAGACCGGCACGATCACGCTCGGAAACCGCCAGGCCGCCGCGTTCATCCCCGTACGGGGAGCGACCGAGGCCGAACTGGCCGACGCCGCGCAGCTGTCGTCGCTGGCCGACGAGACACCCGAGGGCCGCTCGATCGTGGTGCTCGCGAAGGAGGAGTACGGCCTGCGCGAACGCCATCAGGGCGAGCTCGCCGACGCGACCTGGGTCGCCTTCACGGCCCAGACCCGTATGTCGGGGGTGGACCTGGACGGTCAGAAGGCCCGCAAGGGCGCGTCCGGTTCGGTGATCGCGTGGGTGAGGGAGCGGGGCGGCCAGGTCGCCGATGACGCCGGTACGCTCGCCGACCGGATCTCCCAGGCCGGCGGCACACCGCTGCTGGTCGCCGTCGAGGACTCCAAGGGCGCCCGCATCCTGGGTGTCGTCCACCTCAAGGACGTCGTCAAGGAGGGCATGCGCGAGCGGTTCGACGAACTGCGCCGGATGGGCATCAGAACCGTCATGATCACGGGTGACAACCCGCTGACCGCAAAGGCGATCGCCGAAGAGGCGGGTGTCGACGACTTCCTCGCCGAGGCCACCCCTGAGGACAAGATGGCCCTCATCAAGCGGGAGCAGGCCGGCGGCAAGCTCGTCGCGATGACGGGTGACGGCACCAACGACGCCCCCGCGCTCGCCCAGGCCGACGTCGGCGTGGCCATGAACACCGGCACCTCGGCCGCGAAGGAGGCCGGGAACATGGTGGACCTGGACTCCAACCCCACGAAGCTCATCGAGATCGTCGAGATCGGCAAGCAGCTCCTCATCACCCGGGGCGCCCTGACCACCTTCTCCATCGCCAACGACGTCGCGAAGTACTTCGCCATCATCCCGGCGATGTTCGCGGTGGTCTACCCCGGTCTGGACAAGCTCAACGTGATGGGTCTCGCGTCACCGGAGTCCGCGATCCTGTCGGCCGTCATCTTCAACGCGCTGATCATCATCGCCCTCGTACCGCTCGCCCTCAAGGGTGTCCGCTACCGGCCGACCAGCGCCGACAGGATGCTCCGCCGCAATCTCGGGATCTACGGACTCGGCGGCCTGATCGCCCCGTTCATCGGCATCAAGATCATCGATCTGCTCATCTCCCTCATTCCCGGGCTCACCTGACCCAGAAACGGCTGATCAGCCATGAACACCTCACTCAAGAACACCGCCCGGCTGCTGGGGGCGGGGCTGCGCGCCCTCCTCGTCCTGACCGTCGTCTGCGGCGTCCTCTACCCGCTCGCCGTCACGGGCGTCGCGCAGGCGCTCTTCAACGACAAGGCCAACGGTTCCGAGATCACCGACGCGAGCGGGCGCACCGTCGGGTCGTCGCTGATCGGGCAGACCTACAACCTGCCGAAGCAGAACCCCGACGACCCGGAGGAGGCGGCGAAGCCGGACCTGAAGTGGTTCCAGCCGCGCCCCTCCAACGGCCTGGGCAGCAACAGCGTCAACCTCCAGTACTCGCTGATCCTCTCCGGTGCCACCAACCGGGCCGCGGACAACACGGAGCTGGTGGAGTGGGTCACGGACGCGAAGGCGGCCGTCGTGGCGGACAACTCCGTCCCGGGCTACACGGTGCGGCCGCAGGACGTGCCCGCCGACGCCGTCACGTCCTCCGGCTCGGGCCTGGACCCGGACATCTCCCCGGCCTACGCCGAGCTCCAGGTCCACCGTGTCGCCCAGCGGAACGGCCTTCCCGTGCAACAGGTCGCGAAGCTCGTGTCCGAGCACACCGAGGGCCGCATCCTCGGCTTCATGGGCGAGCCCCGGGTCAACGTGCTGGAGCTCAACATCGCACTCAAGGACCTAGGCAAGGGCTGACCGCCCGCACGGGCCCACGGCGAACGGCGGCCACCGCGCATCCTGATGCGCGGTGGCCGCCGTTCGGCGCACCCGGGACCGAAAGAGCACCGAAACTTTCGAACTACTTAGCCCCTCAAACCGATCGACATTCTCTCGCCCATTTGCATGCCAACGAACCGATATCCAGGGACACTCCACCTGAACTGCTGGAATGCACTGGAGCCACGTTCGGTCCCACATCGACGCTTTCGTAATCTCTGTCGAAACCATTGACAGTCCACAGGGCCAGATCAACACTGTTCGCCGTCGACAGACCTCAACCACTGTCGATCCGGGCCCACTTGGGACCGGCACTCCGGCAGGGTTCCGCTCGATCGACGCACCGCGGACACACCGAACGACGCGCGGTCCGACGTCGGCCGCATGCACACCGACACCCCTCGCAGGGCGTCCCGTGCTGCCCGGAACCCGCCGGCCTCACGAGGAAGAGGAGGAAAGCCGCACATGAACGACGCACCCGCACGGTCGACGAGCCGTACGAGCAGCAGGTTCAGACGGATCGTCCGCAATGCCTTCGCCCTGGCGATGGCCACCGTCGCCGTCCTGGCACTGCCCGGCACCGCCAACGCCGACACGGTCGTGAACTCCAACCAGACCGGCACCAACAACGGCTACTACTACTCCTTCTGGACCGACAGCCCCGGCTCGGTCTCGATGAACCTGGCGTCCGCGGGCAGCTACAGCACCTCGTGGAGCAACACCGGGAACTTCGTGGCCGGGAAGGGCTGGAGCACCGGCGGCCGCAGGAGCGTGACCTACTCGGGCACCTTCAACCCGTCGGGCAACGCCTATCTGACGCTGTACGGCTGGTCGACGAACCCGCTGGTGGAGTACTACATCGTCGACAACTGGGGCACCTACCGCCCGACGGGCACCTTCAAGGGCACCGTCACGAGCGACGGCGGCACGTACGACATCTACGAGACGACGCGCGTCAACGCACCGTCCATCGAAGGCACCAAGACGTTCAAGCAGTTCTGGAGCGTCCGGCAGTCGAAGCGCACCGGCGGCACCATCACCACCGGCAACCACTTCGACGCGTGGGCCCGCTACGGGATGAACCTGGGCACCTTCAACTACATGATCATGGCCACCGAGGGCTATCAGAGCAGCGGCAACTCCAACATCACCGTGGGCAGTTCCTCCGGCGGTGGGGGTACCGGCGGAGGAGGAGGCGGCGGCTGCACCGCCACCGTGACAGCGGGCGAGAAGTGGAGCGACCGCTACAACCTCAACGTCGCGGTCACCGGCTCCAGCAACTGGACCGTCACCATGAACGTCCCCTCACCCGCCAAGGTCCTCTCCACCTGGAACACCACCGCGAGCTACCCCAGCTCCCAGGTCCTCACCGCCAAACCCAACGGCAACGGCAACAACTTCGGCGCCACCATCCAGGCCAACGGCAACTGGACCTGGCCCACCGTCTCCTGCACCGCGAGCTGACCCACCACCACCCACCCACAGGGGCGGCGGCCCCACACGCCGCCCCGCTTCCGGACCCGCCGATGTCCCACCTGGACGAGGAGGACTCACCCGCATGCAGACCACGCCGCGCCTGTCCGTACGATCCGCGGTCACGGCACTGTCCGTCGCCGCCCTGACCGCGACGGCCGCCGTCGCGGCCGACACCACGCCCTCGCACGCCGCCACCGCCGCGGCCTGCAACGGTTACGTCGGCCTCACCTTCGACGACGGCCCGTCGGGCAGCACCCCGGGACTGCTCAACGCCCTCAGGCAGAACGGGCTGCGGGCCACGATGTTCAACCAGGGCCAGTACGCCGCCGCCAACCCGGCCCAGGTCAAGGCCCAGGTCGACGCGGGGATGTGGGTCGCGAACCACAGCTACACCCACCCGCATCTGACCCAGCTGAGCCAGGCACAGATCGACTCCGAGATCTCGCGTACCCAGCAGGCCGTCGCCGCCGGTGGCGGCGGGACGCCGAAGCTGTTCCGCCCTCCGTACGGTGAGACCAACGCGACGGTGCAGTCGGTCGCCGCCAAGTACGGTCTGACGCAGGTGATCTGGGACGTCGACTCGCAGGACTGGAACAACGCGAGCACCGACGCCATCGTGCAGGCCAACGCGCGGCTCACCGACGGCCAGGTCATCCTCATGCACGACTGGCCGGCCAACACGCTCGCCGCGATCCCCCGCATCGCCCAGGGCCTGGCGAGCCGAGGGCTCTGCGCGGGCATGATCTCCCCGCAGACCGGGCGCGCGGTGGCTCCCGACGGCGGCGGCACCGGCGGTGGCGGTTCCGGCGGCTGCACCGCCACCGTGACGGCGGGCGAGAAGTGGAGCGACCGCTACAACCTCAACGTCGCGGTCACCGGCTCCAGCAACTGGACCGTCACCATGAACGTCCCCTCACCCGCCAAGGTCCTCTCCACCTGGAACACCACCGCGAGCTACCCCAGCTCCCAGGTCCTCACCGCCAAACCCAACGGCAACGGCAACAACTTCGGCGCCACCATCCAGGCCAACGGCAACTGGACCTGGCCCACCGTCTCCTGCACCGCGAGCTGACACCTCATCACCCACCGTCAGGGGCGGCGGCCCCACACGCCGCCCCGCTTCCGGCCGGAGGACCGAAACGTTATCCCTCTCCTGCCCACGAGTTGGCTCTCCCCGGCCCGTTCACCGCTCGTGTTCCCTATTCTGTTCGAAAGCTGATCATCCGCAGTCGCGCACACCCAGGAGCCCGCCATGTCCCGACCGGAGAACGATGCCCCCGCCCTGCGCATCGACACCAGCAGACCTCATCCCGCGCGGATGTACGACTGGTTCCTCGGCGGCAAGGACAACTATCCGGTGGACGAGGCGATGGGCCGGCAGATGCTCCTCGTCGAGCCCAGCGTCCCCGTCATGGCGAAGGTGAACCGCGCGTTCATGCACCGCGCCACCCGCTGGCTGACCGGCCAGGGAATCCGGCAGTTCCTCGACATCGGCACGGGTATCCCCACCGAGCCCAACCTCCACCAGGTGGCGCAGCAGGAGGCGCCCTCCACCCGGGTCGTCTACTGCGACAACGACCCGATCGTGCTGGCCCACGCGGCAGCGTTGCTGAAGGGGACGCCGGAGGGTGCCATCGACTACGTACAGGCGGACGCGAGGGAGGTCGACTCCATCCTCGAACACGCGGGGAAGACGCTGGACTTCGACCAGCCCGTGGCGCTCTCGCTGATCTCGCTGCTGCACTTCGTGAGCGACGAGGACGGCGCCTACGAGCTGGTGGACCGGCTGACCGATGTGCTCGCGCCGGGCAGCCACCTGGTGATCTCGCACCTCACCGCGGACTTCCACCCCGAGGAGGCGCGCAAGGTCGACGAGCTGTACAAGGCCAACACGCTCACCCTGGCGCCCCGCACCCGCGACCAGTTCTCCCGCTTCTTCGACCGGCTCGACATCGTCGATCCCGGCATCGTGGCGGCGGAGGCCTGGCACCCCGGCCTCGGTGAGCCCGTTCCCGGCCAGGACGACATCGTCAGCGCCGGATACGTGGCCGTGGGCCGCAAGCCGTAGCCACCCGCGCGGAGCACCGTGCCACCGGCCCGCCGCCCCGGCCAGTACCGGGCGGCGGGCCGGTCGCGTGGTCGGCCGGTCATGCCAGTCGTCCCTCGTCGTCGGCGTGCCGGAAGCACGAGACGACCACGACGAGCGGCCAGAACGACTGGGCGAAGGTGATGACACGCTCGGCGGCACCGGCCGTGTCCAGGTAGAACAGGGCGAGCAGGAACCAGCCGCCCCCGATCCACATCAGCGCGGCGGCCGTCACGGACGGCACGGGCCGCAGTCCCCAGGGCGCCGTCCTCGCGGCGCTCGGGTCCACCGATTGCAGTCTGCCGGGCAGTTCGCGTGCCGGCGCGCTCCGGCGTACGAAGGCGTCCCGCCGCACGGCGAGGACCGGCCACACCGCGAGCAGCGAGAAGCCCACGGCCACGACCACGCCGTGGGCGAACGAGCCACCACTGCTCGGTGCCGGGAACAGGGCCAGCAGCATCGCGGAGACTCCGCCGCCGGCCAGTGCCACCCGTCCGAACGCTGCGGCGGGTCGCAGCCCGCACGCGGTGACCACGTGGCAGGCTCCCAGGGCGAGCAGGGCGGACGTCATCACCCAGTACCCGTCGGCGCCGTCGGCGGCGAGGATGCTGATCGTGGCCCTCGCGGGATCGTAACCGGGCCCCTGGAGCTCCGCCGAGACGGCCCAGCCGCCGACGAGGAGGATCGGGGCACACACCGAGGAGAACAGGACCCACCAGGAGACAGACCGCATCGGTGAACGGTAGAACGCCCGGGCCCGAGTCGGACGGTGCACACGCGGGAGCGGGCGTACTCCGCTCGCGAGCGGGTAGGCGCGTGACGCCTGGTCACACAGTGGCGTGTGACCGCACCGATCGGCCGGGCCGGACGACGGCCCCGTGTCCCGGCGCGCCGCACCCGACGTGGATCCGAACAGAACGAGGGGAACCCGCTGTGCTGAAACCCGGTCCTCAGGACCTCCGAGTGGCTCTGGCCCGCTATGCCGACGCCCGTATCGAGGACGCGCGCCGCTCCACTGCCGCGACCGCCCGTGCGGCGGAGGACGCCGCCTACACCCTGTGCGTGATGACGGGCACCCAGGCCGTACCGCAGGCCCTCGACGCCGCGGACGCCATGCTCGGCATGCGGACAACGGACTCCCCCGCGCTCCGCCGGACCGTCGGTACGCAGCCCGGGGAACGCCGCGCCGGCACCGGTCCTGACGGGGCCGCACCCCGCCTGCGCACCGTCTGACCTGCCGTCACCGGCGTGCACCGAGCCGGTCAGACGAACTGCTGCACCACCAGCGCCGCACCCGCGACCGCCGGCACCGTGGCGGCCGTACGGGTGCGGCGCACGTCCAGCCTGCGGGTGAACGGACGGGCTACGGGTTCATCTCGTACGCCCCCGACAGCGCCTCGACCCGCTCCCAGACCCGGGCGGCACGCGCCTCGTCGACGACCGGACGGCGTACCGCCGCGATGGCCCAGTCCTGCTGCGCGCCGGTGGCGGAGTCCTTGCCGTGCAGTTCGACGGCGTTCGCGGAGAAGTCACGGACGAGTACGGAGAACAGTTCGTCGAGCACGTCCTCGTCCAGACCGGTCAGCCGGGCCTGCTCCAGGATCAGCTGGCCGTGGACGACCAGAGCGAAGAGCTGCCCGACGGAGAGCAGGAAGTCGAGGTCCCGGCTCTGCCGCTCGTCGGGCGCGATGCGTGACACGAAGTCGCAGAGCGCGTCCGCCTGTTCCCGGAAGCGGGCGACGTTGGGCACCGAGGCGTAGGCGTCGTAGGCCGGGCGCCAGTCGTGGAAGCGTACGGAGCCGAGGCCGCGGGCCGGACCCTGCCGGAAGAGGAACGCGTCGTCCGCCGCGTCCAGACGGGTCCCCACGGGCTCGTATCCCACGGGGTCCAGCAGGTGGTTGCGCATGAACTTCAGGATGAGGGCGAGGTTGACGTGGACCGTGCCCTCCAGCTTGGGCAGGCCCCGGATCTCCACGGCGGCCTGCGCGAAGTAGGTGTCCTTCTCGAAGCCCTTGGCCGCGACGACGTCCCACATCAGGTCGACGACCTTCTCGCCCTCCGTGGTCACCTTCATCTTCGTCATCGGGTTGAACAGGAGGTACCGGCGGTCGTCGGGCCCGGCGGAGCGGAAGTAGTCGACGGCGCGGTCGCTGAACAGCTTCATGCCGACGAGCCGGACGTAGGCGTCGGTCAGCTCACGGCGCACGTGCGGGAACGCGGTGACGGGACGGCCGTAGAGGATGCGGTTGTGGGCGTGGGTGACGGCCTCGTACATCGCGTGCTCGCAGATGCCGATCGAGGCGGTGCAGAGGTTGAACTTGCCCACGTTGACGGTGTTGAGGGCGGCGTCGAAGGCGGCGCGGCCGGTGTGCAGGACGTCGTCGGGACCGACCGGGTAGCCGTCGAGGCGGAACTCGCTGACGTACTTGGAGGAGTCGACGACGTTCTTCACCAGGTGGTAGTCCGGGTGGCGGCTGTCGGCGGCGAAGAAGACGTAGCCGTCGGGGCCTTCGACGTCGGTGCGGCGACCGAAGACGGAGACGAGACCTGCGGCGTTGCCGTTGCCTATGTAGTACTTGGAGCCGGTGGCGCGGAAGCCGCCGTCGCCGTCCGGCTCCAGGAGCATGTCGGTGGAGTAGATGTCGGCGCCGTGCGCCTTCTCCGACAGGCCGAAGGCGAACACCTCTCCCTCGGCGAGCAGCCGGGCCGCGCGGCTCCGCGCGGCCTCGTTGTCGCTCTGCCAGACCGGGCCGAGACCGAGGATGGTCACCTGCCAGGCGTACCAGTAGTCGAGTCCGTAGAACCCGAAAATCTCGTTGAGCGCGGCGATCCGGGCGGTGTCCCAGCGCCGGCCCTCGCCCTCGGCGGCGGACGCGGGCGTGAGGAAGGTGGCGAACAGGCCTTCCTTCGCGGCGAAGTCGAGGAAGTCACCCAGCCAGGCGCGGGACCGGTAGTCCTCGATGAGCCGGCGCTTGCCTCGCGCCTCGAACCAGTCGACGGTGGCGCGGAGCAGCCTGCGCGTCTCGGGGTCGAAGTGTGCCGGGTCGTAGGCACGCGGGTTGAACAGCAGCGGGTCGGCCATGGTGGTCCGCCTTCCGGAGGGGTACGGGTGGGAGGGGGTGCGGGTGGTTCAGGTGCGCGGGCGTGCGCCGCCGAGCCGGTCGAGCGTGGCGAGTACGTCGTCGAGCCAGGCGACCGTCATGCGCTCGTACGCGATGCCGCCGCGCAGCACGACGTGCTGGAGCTCCTGGCCGGCGTCGAGCGGTACGGGGGCGTCGGGGCCGGTGAAGTCACGCAGTTCCCCGGCGAGGTAGTGGGCGAGCCGTTCGCTGTGCACCTGGTGGTGCCGCTCGACCTCGCGGACCAGCGCGCCCGGGTCGTCGAAGGCCGCGCCGCGGATCTTCACGGCGAGATCGTGGCGCAGGCTCTCGGGTTCGATCGGCTCGTGCAGCCAGAGGGAGAGCGCGGCACGGCCCGGGCCGGCGACGGAGTACTCCTTCTTGTCCGGCCTGCGTTCCTGCGGGACGTCCCGCACATCGAGCAGACCGTCGCCCTCCATGCGCTTGAGCACGCGGTAGATCTGCTGGTGCGTGGCGGTCCAGAAGTATCCGATGGACCGCTCGAACCTCCGGGCCAGCTCGTAGCCGGAGCCCGGCTGTTCCAGCAGGGAGACGAGGATCGCGTGTTCGAGCGCCATGCCCCGATCGTTCTATGCAACTGGTTGCATAGCAAGCGCCTGCGGCCGGGTGAGACACGCCTCACCCGGCCGCCGCCGCGAGCACGCGGGCGGCGCCGGTCCGCGGCCGGCATCCCCCCGAGCACCGGTCACCAGTCGTGGACCGTGCCGTCCTGGAGCCGGTTGACGGGCAGATAGGCGGCCTCGTACGGGTGCGCGGCCGCCGCCCGCTCGTCGATCTCCACCCCGATACCGGGGGCCTCGCCGGGGTGCAGGTGCCCGTCGGCGAAGGTGTAGGCGTGCCGGAAGACCTCCTCGGTCGCCGGCGCGTGGCCCACGTACTCCTGGATGCCGAAGTTGTGGACGGCCAGGTCGAGGTGGAGGGCAGCGGCCATGCCCACCGGGGAGATGTCCTGGGGGCCGTGCACCGCCGTGCTGATCTGGTAGAGCGCGGCGAAGTCGAAGAGCTTCCGCAGCGGGGTCACGCCCCCGAAGTGGGTGACGGCCGACCTGACGTAGTCGATCAGCTGTTCCGTGATCAGGGTCTGGTAATCCTGAACGGTGTTGAAGACCTCCCCCACCGCCAGCGGGGTGGTGGTGTGGCGGCGCACCAGGCGGAAGGCCTCCTGGTTCTCGGCGGGTGTGCAGTCCTCCAGCCAGAACGGCCTGTACGGCTCCAGGTCCTTGCCGAGCCGTGCCGCCTGAGCCGGTGTGAGGCGGTGGTGCGCGTCGTGGAGCAGCGGCAGTTCGGCGCCGAACTCCGCGCGTACCGCCTCGAAGACGGCGGGGACGTGGCGGAGGTAGGCGTCGGTGTCCCAGTCCTCGACCAGCGGCCTGGCCTGCTGGTGGAGCACGGGTGAGCCGTCGTCGTTCGTGGTGTGCACCCCGTACACGGCCTTCAGACCGGGGACGCCCGACTGGACGCGTACCGCCTGATAGCCCTCGGCGAGCCGTGCCCGCACCGAGTCGAGCAGCTCCGGGATGTCCGCGCCGTTGGCGTGCCCGTAGGCGCGGATGCGCTCACGGCTCGCGCCTCCGAGGAGCTGGTAGAGCGGCAGCCCCGCGGCCTTGGCCTTGATGTCCCACAGTGCGACGTCGACGGCGGCGAGCGCTGCCATCGTCACCGGTCCGCGCCGCCAGTAGGCGCCGCGGTAGAGGAACTGCCAGGTGTCCTCGATCCGGTGCGGATCGAGACCGGTGAGCAGCGGGACGACATGGTCGGTGAGGTAGCCGACGACGGCCATCTCCCTGCCGTTGAGCGTGGCGTCGCCCAGGCCGGTGAGGCCCTCGTCCGTCGTCAGCTTCAGCGTGACGAAGTTGCGTCCGGGGCTGGTGACGACCACCGTCGCGTCGACGATCTTCATGCTGCTGCACTCTCCGATGCGATGGGCGGGGCGGACCGGCTCAGCCCTCTGCACCCGGGTCAACCCTCGCACCACGGCGGGGAGCACCGCGCGGGAGGGTGATCAGTCCGTCGTGCGGAGCAGCCCGGCGGCGACGAGGCCCGCTAGCCCCATGTCGGTGTCGGTGTACTCACCACTGAGGATGTGGGCCACGTACGCGTCCCGGGCCAGGGTGACCGGCTCGACGAACTCCTCGGCGTCCGGGGTGGGTTCGGCGACCTTTCGGCAGTCCCTTGCCAGCACCCCGTACCGCACATGGGTCGCGTAGGACGCGAGGTACGTCCGCATGACGACCTCGGCGGTGCCCGCGCGGAACCCGGTCTCCTCCAGGAGCTCCCGCACCGCCGCGTGCAGCACGTCCTCACCCGGCTCGATCCCGCCACCGGGCAGTTCGGCCAGCACCTTGCCGGGTCCCGGTCTGTACTGGCGTACGAGGATGCCGTCGCCGCCCTCCGTGAACGCGACGACGGCGACCGTGGGCGAGCCCTCCAGGACGTCCCAGTCCGAGTCCTTGCCGTCGGGCTGCACATACGTACGGCACCGCACCCTCAGATGGCCGGCGAATCCCGGACGCTCGCTCTTCAGCGTCCACTCCAGCGCTTCACGGCTCTCGGTCACGACCGGATCATGTCCCGCGCGCGGGACGGCAAACGGGGACACACCCCGCCCCGGTGCGCATGGGAGCGCGCCGAAGGGGAACGAGACTGCATTAGGCATGTACATGCTCGCGAGGAACGGCCGATGACTCACCCCGGGGGAGCTCATGCGTCTTCACAGGACATCCGCAGCAGTCGTCGCCGTCGCGGCGGCCCTCTCGCTCGGCGCGTGCGGCGGCAAGGACGGCGGCGGGCGGGGCGGCAGCGACAACGCCGCCGCCGAAGCGCCCGCCTCGCTGCCCTCACCCTCCACCGCACCCGACTCCACGAGCCCGGGCGCGGACGGCGGCGGGGACACGACGGCGTCGGCCTCGACACCTCCGCGGGAGCCCTCCTCCGGTGCGGGCGGCCTCTGCCTGACCTCCCAGCTCTCCTTCAGCAGTTCCGGCGGCATGGCGGAGGGTGAGGTGCTGATCCACCTCGAGAACACCGGGCACAGCGCCTGTTCGATGCGCGGTTTCCCCGGCCTGGACCTCAAGGGCGAGGACGGCACCGTGAGCGCCGTGCGCAGCGACCGGAAGGCCCCGACGGTCACCCTGGCGCCCGGTCAGGGCACCCACTTCTCCCTGCGCTTCCCGCCGAACCTCGGCGGCGGTTCGGGCACCACCTTCACCTCGGCGGTCGTGACTCCGCCGGACGAGACCCACTCGCACACCATGCCCCTCTCCGTCAGCGTTCCGGCGGACACGGGCTCGGCCCGGCGCATCACCGTGGACCCGGTCGGTTCGGGCAAGTAGGAGCTCACTGCTTGCACACATCCTGGACACATCGTCCGGATGGTGAGACGCGCTTGCGGAGGCGGGGGCCCCGGGAGTCTCATCGCGGCTGTGCAAACCGAACAGAAAACCCCTGATCAAGCCGTGTCCGACGACAAGGGGGCCCGGCGCGCCGTCACGGTGTTCCCCGTCCTCGTACTCGTGGCGGGCGTGGCCGGTCTCGTCACTCCCGGGACGTTCGCCGGCTGGACGGAATCGGTTCCGTACCTGCTGGGCATCGTCATGTTCTGCATGGGTCTGACGATGACCCCGCTCGACTTCAGGGGTGTGGCGAGGCGTCCGTGGGCCGTGGCGATCGGCCTCGTCGCGCACTACGTGATCATGCCGGGTCTCGGCTGGGCCATCGCCCATCTGCTCGGGCTGCCTCCGCAGCTCGCCGCCGGTCTCATCCTGGTCGGCTGCGCGCCGAGCGGGACCGCGTCAAACGTCGTGACCTTCCTGGCCCGTGGCGACGTGGCGCTCTCGGTCTCCGTGGCCACCGTCTCCACGCTGGTGGCCCCTCTGGTGACGCCCCCGCTCACGCTGCTGCTGGCCGGTGCCTATCTGCCGGTGGACGCCGGTTCGATGATCACGGACATCCTCAAGACCGTGCTGCTTCCGGTCATCGGCGGTCTGGTGGTGCGGCTCGTCGCGGGCCGGCTCGTCGACCGGGTGCTGAGCGTCATGCCGTGGCTGTCCTCGCTGGCCGTCGCCGCGATCGTCTGCGCCGTGGTGGCGGGCAGCGCCAGCATGATCAAGTCGGCCGCGCTCACCGTGCTGATAGCCGTGGTGCTGCACAACGGCCTCGGACTCGCGCTGGGCTACGCCGCGGGCAAGGCGGCCAGGCTGGGCAAGCCCGCCAGCCGCGCCATGGCCTTCGAGGTCGGCATGCAGAACTCCGGGCTCGCCGCCTCGCTGGCGACCGCCCACTTCAGCCCGCTGGCCGCCCTGCCCGCCGCGGTGTTCTCCGTGTGGCACAACATCTCGGGCGCCCTGGTCGCCGCCTGGATGGCCCACCGGTCACGGCGCGACGAGGCGGCGTCCGAGGGCGCCGGTCCCGCGCTGGGCACCGCGACCGCCAACAGCGCCTGACAGACGCGCCGGAGCGCCCGGCCGGGACCGACCCGGCCGGGCGCTCCGGCGCGGTGACCGTCAGTCGCCTGGGTAGCTCACGATCGTCTGGGTCACGGCGGGTGAGTCCTGCGTCGTGTAGTAGTGGCTGCTGAGCCCGGAGAACCGTGCGGTGTCGCCCGTCTCCAACTGGTGGGGGACGTCGTCCACCACCAGGGTCGCCCTGCCGGACAGCACGGTCACATATTCGACGGAGTCCGTGCCGTGCGAGCTGACCTGGCTGGTGCCGTGCGGGTGCAGCCGTGAACGGTAGATCTCGATGCGGCCCTCTCCCCGGCCCGCGAAGAGCAGATTGACCGAGGTCTCGTCGTCCGGCTCGTGCAGCTCCCCGGCGCGGATGATCTCGGGACGCAGCATCGGCTGCCGCAGCAGGTCCGTGGCGCTGGTCTCCAGTACGTCGGCGATCCGCACCAGCACATCGACCGTCGGGTTCGCCTCGGCTCGCTCGATCTGGGAGAGCAGCCCCTTGCTCACACCGGTCGCGGCCGAGAGCTCACGCAGGCTCAGCCCCCGGGCCAGCCTGCGGCGGTTGAGGTTGGACGCCAGCGACGACCGTACGGTCCCGGGTCCGGCCTGCGGAGTCTGCGGGCGCGCCGGTGCGGGCAGGGTCGCCGTGACGGGTGTGTCCACGTTCCGTTCCTCCTCGCGGTCTCGGGCAGGCGCAGGTCAGCGCCTCACTCTAGCGGTGCGCCTGTCGGTCCGTCAGCCCTCGTCGGCGCCTGCGGACCCGTGGCCAACCGTCCGTCCGGGCAGTGCGTCGAGCATCCGCCCGGTCCACGGATGGACCGGGGCGTCGAGCACCTCGCCCACGCTTCCCTCCTCGACGATCCGCCCCTGGTACATGACCGCCACCCGGTCGGCGATCTGCCGTACCACCGCCAGGTCGTGCGTGATGAAGAGGATCGCGAACCCCTCGCTGCGCCTGAGCGAGTCCAGCAGGTTCAGCAGCTGGGCCTGGACCGAGACGTCGAGGGCCGCGACCGCCTCGTCGCAGATCAGCAGGCGGGGCCGGGCGGCCAGCGCCCTGGCCAGCGCCACCCGCTGGCGTTCTCCGCCGGAGAGCGCGGCCGGACGGCGGGCGGCGTACGGGAGGGGCAGCCCGACCTGGGAGAGCAGCCGCTCCACGTCGGAGGCGGCGATGTCACGGGCGCGCCCTCCCGTCCGGGCGGCCAGTGCCTCGCGCAGCGTCGCGCCCACCGTGCGCAGGGGGTTGAGCGAGGAGTACGGGTCCTGGAAGACGATCTGCGCCTGGCCCGCGAGAGCGCGCCGGTCCGCCGTGCCGGGGCGGCGGCCCTGCGGCAGCGCGATGCCTCCGGTCCGTACGCTGCCGCTGTCGAACGTCTCCAGGCCGATGGCGATCCGGGCGAGCGTCGTCTTCCCCGAACCGGACTCCCCCACCAGGGCCGTCACGGAGCCGGGGGCGACCGTGAGGCTCACGTCCCGCAGGGCCTGGTGGTCGCCGCCCGACGAACGGAACGTCCGGTCCACGGAGGTGACGGCCAGCACCGCTTCCTCGTCCCGCACCGGAGCGGGCGCGGCGTCGGTCGCGGGCGTGCGGTCGCCCGGCGCCGCCAGGGCCGCGCCGATCTCGGGCAGCCGCAGGCAGGCGGACTGCCGGTCCCCCGCGACGGTCCGCAGTGCGAGCGGGGTGGTCCGGCACTCGGGCGCCGCGTGGGCGCACCGGCCGGCGAACGGGCAGCCACCGGTGCGCTGTCCGGGCGGGGGCACGAAGCCGGGCAGGGCGGGCAGTTCGGCGAAGCGCGTGCGGACCGAGGGCTCGGAGGCCAGCAGTCCGGCGGTGTAGGGGTGAGCGGGCGACGCTTCCAGCTCGTCCGGCCGGCCCTGCTCCAGCACCGCGCCCGCGTACAGCACGTACACCCGGTCGCAGGCGGAGAACGCGACCCGCAGGTCGTGGCTGATGAGGACGAGTCCCATGCCCCGGTCGCGCTGGAGGCCGCGCAGGAGGTCGAGCACCGCCTGCTGGTTCGCGGCGTCGAGCGCGGTCGTGGGCTCGTCGGCGATCAGCAGTTCGGGGTCCCCGGCGAGGGCTGCCGCAGCGGCGACCCGCTGGCGCATGCCGCCGGACAGTTCGTGCGGATGGCGGTCGGCGACCTCGGAGCCGAGCCCGACCTCGGCCAGCCTGCGCACCACCTCGGCGCGGCGGGCCGGCGCGTTCCGGCGTCCGCGCAGCGCGCCGTGGCGCTCGCGCAGGCCGTCGGCGATCTGGCGTCCGCAGGTCAGCTGGGGGTGGAGCATGGTGAACGGGTCCTGCATCAGCAGGGTGACGCGGCGTCCGCGCAGCGCGTGGCGGGCTCGCGGGGTGAGGTCCAGGACCTCCTGGCCCGCGATCCGCACCGAGCCGCCGGTGGCCGCGGTGCCCGGGGGCAGCAGTCCGGCGACGGCGCGCATCGCCAGCGACTTGC
This sequence comes from Streptomyces sp. NPDC002125, assembly GCF_053593715.1. Lineage (NCBI taxonomy): Bacteria > Bacillati > Actinomycetota > Actinomycetes > Kitasatosporales > Streptomycetaceae > Streptomyces > Streptomyces sp. NPDC002125. The sequence continues at coordinate 114,278 of NZ_JBSFDD010000020.1, forward strand.
CGCTGCCCGACTCGCCGACGATGCCGACGCACTCGCCCCGGCCGACCGTCAGACCGACGCCGTCCAGGATGGTGACGGGCCCGTCGGAGCCCGCCGTCGCCGCGACCCTCAGCCCGTCCACGGCGAGCAGGGGCCCGTCCGGCTCCGCGGCCTTCGCGGGGACGGCGGACACGGTTGCCCCGCGCGCTGTCATCAGGACCTCCCTCGGTCGGAGAACGCCTCGAACAGCCGGTCGCCGAGGAGGTTGAGCGCCACGGCCGCCAGGACGATGAGCACGGCGGGTGCCAGCGCGGCGGACGGGTTGTCGTACAGCAGCGTGCGGTTCTCGGAGAGCATCCGTCCCCAGTCGGGGGCGCCGGGCGGCACACCGAGGCCGAGGAAGGAGAGCGAGCTGAGGGCGACGACGGCACCCGCGAAGTTGAGCAGGGCGTTCGCGACGGCCACCGGCAGGACGTTCGGCCAGATGTGCCGGGTCATCACGGAGAAGCGTGACAGCCCGAGCGTCTCGGCGGCCTCGACGTAGGCCCGGTGGCGCTGTTCCAGGACGGAGGACCTGACCAGCCGGATGTCGGCGGGCGAGGTGAGGACCACCAGCACACAGACCGCGAGCGCGTAACCTCCGCCGCCGATGCCCGCGACGACGATCGTCACCAGCAGGGCGGGGAGCGCGAGCAGCAGGTCGGCCCATCGGCGTACGAGGGCGTCGATCCAGCCGCCCCGGTAACCGGCGAGCAGCCCGAGCACATTGCCGATGACCATCGAGCCCCCCGCCACCAGGGCCGCGCCCACCAGCGTGGAGCGTGCGCCCGCGACCACCATGGAGGCGATGTCGCGGCCCAGCTCGTCGGTGCCGAGCAGGTGTCCGGCGCCGGGCATCGTGGCGCCGGTGGCCAGGTCCTGGGTGTCCCAGCCGGGCAGGAGCGTCTGCCCCAGGGCCGCGGCGAGCGCCAGCAGGAGCAGTACGGCGCCGCCGCACAGGACCAGGGGTGAGGCGCCGGGGAAGCGGCGTGTACGGGTACTCATCGGCCGTCCTTCTCGATGGCTCCGGCGAGCGCGGGCGTGGGCTGCCCCTGGGCCGCCTCTGGCGCTCCGGGCCGGGGCGCCTTCGGGGCGGGCGCGGTCTGCAGACGCGGGTCCAGCAGGGGCTGGACCAGGTCGGTGACGAGATTGGCGGCGCAGACGAGGGCCGCGAGCAGCAGCGCCTCGGCCTGGACGACGGGCACGTCCCGGAAGGTGACGGAGTCGACGAGGAGCGAGCCGAGGCCCGGGAGGGCGAAGACCTGTTCCACCATGACGGTGCCCGCGAGCAGGTAGGCGATGACGAGGCTCACCCCGGTGAGCACCGGGACCAGCGTGCCGCGCAGCACGTAGTGGAGCAGGATGTCCCGCTCCCGTACACCCCGGGCGCGGGCGAAGGTGACGTGCTCGCGCTCCAGTTCGCGTACGACCGCGGCACGGGTGAGTTTGAGCAGCACCGCCGTGACCGCGAGGCCGAGCGCCACGCCGGGCAGTACCAGGTGGGTGAGGCGGTCGGAGCCCTCGCCCGGGCCGTACGCGGGGAACCAGCCCAGCATCAGCGAGAACACGTAGATGAGCACGAGTCCGCTGGCGAAGGCGGGTGTGGACAGCGCGATCACGCCCAGGCTCTGGACCGCCCGGTCGGTGGTGCGCCGGTTGCGCAGCCCGGCCAGGACGCCCAGCGGGAGTCCGAGCAGGAGGGCGACGAGCAGACCGAGGCCGACCAGCTGACCGGTCAGCACGAGCCGGCCGCCGATCGCGGAGGCGACGCTCTCGCCGGTGCGGATGGAGGTGCCCAGGTCGAGTCGGACCGCGTCGCTGAGCCAGTACCAGTACTGGGCGGCCAGCGGGCTGTCGAGGTGGTAGCGGGCGCGTACGGCGGACAGCGCCTCGGGGGTCGCGCTGCGCGGGCCGAGCAGGGTCTGCGCGGGGTCGCCGGGGGCGGCCTGGAGCAGGGCGAAGACGGCGACGGACAGGATGAGGAGCAGGACGGCCGTGCCCGCGATCCTGCGCAGTACGAAGCCGAGGGGCAGCCCGGCGCGAAGGCGCGCGCCCACGCGTACGGCGGTCATCGGCGCTCCTCGGACGGGCCGGGCAGCGGATCGGCCGTGCCGGGGGCCGACTCGGACGTGCCGGGGGCGGAAGGGGTGGCCGTGCCGGGGGCGGAAGGGGTGGCCGTGCCGGAGGTGGACCGGGGGAAGTCGTCCTCCGGCACGGCCGGGGAAGCCGCACGGGGGTTCGGGCCGGGGGAAGCCGGCCCCGGTGCGGCGGCTGTGGACGGCGGTGCCGGGACGGCCCCGCCGAGGTGGGTGTCGAGCCATTCCCCGACTCGGGTGACGGCGTCGAGGAGGTGGGCGGGGTCGGTGAACTCGTGGCCTTCGCCCGGATACACCAGCAGTTCGGCGGGGGCCCGGCCGGCGCGCAGCAGCGAGCGGTAGAGCTCGTGGGCCTGGCCGACCGGGGTGACCCGGTCCTCGGCGCCGTGCACGATCAGCGTCGGCGTACCGCTGCCGCCCTGGGCGAACACGGCGGACCGCCGGCACCATTCCATGGGGTCCCGGGGGGAGCCGATGCGGTAGGTGCGGTCGTATCCGCCGCCGATGTTGCTGGTGTGGGTGAAGCTGAGCCAGTTCGTGGGGGCTGACACCACGACGGCTGCCGCGAACACGTCGGTCCTTGCGGCGGCGAGGGCGGCGAGGTGTCCGCCGTAGCTGTGGCCGAGCACGGCGACCCTGTCCGGGTCGGCGAGGCCTTCGGCGACGAGGTGGCGGACCCCGGAGAGCACGTCCTCCAGGTCGCCGCCCCCGACGTCGCCGACGACCGCGCGCGCGTGCTCCCGGCCGGCGCCGCTGCTGCCGCGCGGGTTGGGGAGCAGGACGAGATAGCCGGCCTCGGCCAGCGCGGGGGCCAGGCCGAGCACGTCGCCGGGAGCGTACATGGAGGACCAGAGCCAGGCCGGTCCGCCGTGCACCAGCACCGCGAGGGGGCGGGGTTCGCCGTCGATGGGCCCTGCGGCCCGGAGCAGGAGCCCCCGGACCTGCCGGCCGTCGTCGGAGCTCCAGGTCGTCGCGGTGGTCCGCGTCGGTGAGTGTCCCGCACCGTGGTTGAGCGAGGTGACGGGCGTCCAGTCCCAGGCACCGGGACCGTCGGTGCGGGTGACGACCGCCTCGGCGGGGCGCCCGGGTGCGTCGAGCACCGTCGCCGCGAGCCGGCCCGACGCGTCGAGCGACAGCGCGGGCTGGAAGCCCGCTCCGCTCAGCGTGGCCTCGTCGGACCAGAGCCGTGTACCGGCGCGCCCGACCAGGGAGCCGGTGCCGTCCCATCCCGCGTGCCAGAGGGTGCCCGGCGCCGCCCGGTCGTCGAACTGGAGCCAGGTGGCGTCCTCGACGTCCTCCAGGGTGCGTACGGTGCCGGAGCCGAGGTCCACCAGGAGGGGGCGGCCGGAGACGATGGATATCCCCTCGCACACCGCCGCGAGCCGTCCGTCGGCGGAGAGCGCGGGCGCGGCGAGCTGTCCGTCCGGGATGTGCAGCGTGCGCGCGGTGCGGGCCGACAGGTCGAGTTCGGCGAGCCGGGCGTCGTAGTAGCCGGCGGGCAGGGTCTCCTCGGAGACCGTGGCGACGGCGGTGGTGCCGCCGCGCCAGGCCACGTTCCACACGGTCAGACCGGCGGGGCCCGCCGCGCGCACCGTGCCGTCGGCCAGTTCGACCGTCCAGACGGAGCGGCGGCCGCTGTCCGCGGTGAAGTGTTCGGGGGCGGGTGCGGCGCCGAGCCGCACGGGCAGCCCCAGGTTCATGCCGTCGCGCTCGGCGCCGTCCTCCGCGCAGAGCAGCAGCGCGCGGGTGCCGTCGTCGGAGACGAGGAGTTCCTCCACCGCGCCGGGGGCGGTGGCGACGGTGCGGACGGTTCCGGTCCTCGTGTCGAGTGCGGCCAGCTCCGGGTGTCCGCCGTCCGCCGCTTCCGCGATGTGCAGCAGGGTACGGGAGCCGGGCAGCCAGCGGGGGCTGTGCCGGTCCACGGAGACGTCCCGGGGGCCCACGGGCACCGGCGCTCCGGCGGAGTCCCGGGGGCTCCCCGGCTCCGGGGCCCCGGGGGCGTCGTGGAACGCCTCCGGGACGGCCGACAGCACCAGTTCGGTGCGGAGCGGGCCCGCGGCGGTGACCGCGACCGTCCGGCCGTCGGGGCTGATCCGGGCTTCGACCGGGTGCGTCAGCCGCAGCGTCGCCTCGCGGGCACGCCGCACGGCGGGTGCGGCGGGCCGCTGCGATGGCACGGCTGTGCCGGTCATGTGTCTCCGTTCGTGGTGCCGCGGCGCGGGGCGCCGTGGGGGTGGTCGGGCTCTCAGGCGGCCTTGCGGACGCGGGTCGCCCAGGGGCCGATGAGGGCGTACGGGCCCTGCTCCAGCAGCACGATGTCCTTGGACAGCGCCGTGGCGCTCTGGGCCCACCAGAGCGGCAGGTAGGGGAGATCGGGGCCCGCCTCCTGCACCGCCTTCATCAGCAGCTTCCCGCGCTCCGCCGGGTCGGTGGACTTCTTCGCGCTGTCGAGCGCGGAGTTCACGGCGGCGTTGTCGTAGTGCGCGATGTTCGTGGCGGTGGCGGCGGCGTTGAGATACGGGTCGGCGAGTTCCGCCGGGTCGCCGGTGACCGGGAAGTACCACAGGAACTGCAGCGGCTGCTTGCCGGAGCCGAGCTCCGACACCCACTGTTCGAGGGTGATCTCCTTGACGTCCAGCGTGATGCCGATCTTCTTCAGCGCCGCGGCGAGGGCCAGCGCCGCCTTGCCGAGCTGCGGTCCGCTGCCCGGGTAGTGCAGCTCCGCCGTGAAGCCGTCCTTCGACGCCGACTTGGCGAGCTCCGCGCGTGCGGCGTCGAGGTCGAAGCCGAGGGCGGGGATCGCGTCGTAACCGGAGCGGACCTCGTCCGCCGGCATCAGGTCGCCCCACATGTCGGGCGACGGAAGGGCATCGGCGACCTCGGCCTTGCCGTGCAGCAGGCCCTTGACCATGCCCGCGCGGTCCGCGGCGTACGCGAAGGCGCGGCGGACGTGGATGTCGTCGAAGGGAGCCTTGGAGGTGTCGAAGGCCAGGGAGACCACCGAGCGGTCGCCCGTGTAGGTGACGCGCGCGGCCGACTCCCAGCTGCGGGCCTCGTCCGAGGCGAGGCCGAGCGCGCCGTCCACGGCCTTGGACTTCATCGCGACGAGCCGCGTGCCGGCGTCGGGGACGAAGGAGAGCTTGAGCTTCTGCACGGCGGGCTTCTCGCCCCACCACGCGTCGTTGCGCTCCAGCAGCACGTGGTCGTCGGCCGCGAACTCGGTGATGCGGTACGGACCGGTGCCGAGCAGCAGGGTCTGCGCCGTGCCGACCTTGCCCTTGTTGCGCTTGAGGAAGGCACGGCTGCTGACGAGGAGTCCGCCCGCGGTGGTGGTCCAGGCGAACATCGCGTCGGGCGCGGTGAGCCGGATCGTCACCTCCAGGTCGCCGGTGGCCTTGACCGAGCTGACGCCCGCGTAGGCGTAGGAGAGCGCGGAGCCGTTGTCCGGGTCGCGGATGGCCTCGATGGAGGCGACCACGTCGTCGGCGGTGAAGGGGGTCCCGTCGGAGAAGACGACGCCCCGGCGCAGGGTGTAGACGTACGTCCGGGCGTCGGGCTGCTTCCAGGACGAGGCGAGGCCGGGCCCGAGCTCGCCCGAGGGGCTGACCGACAGCAGTGATTCCTGGGCGAGTGCGGCGACCAGGTAGTTCAGCACGCCGGATTCGCGGCCGACATCGAGGCTGGACAGGGACGAGGGAAGGGCCAGCGTGAGCTGGTCGATCTTCACGTCGGCGCCCTGCGCCCCCGTACCGGAGCCGGTCCCCGCAGCGTCGTCACCGGAGCCGGCGGGCTGCGGCGCACAAGCGGCGAGCACACCCGAGGCGGCCAGCAGGCCCATGCCCGCTCCAGCGATCCGCAGCACGTTCCGTCGGCTGAGGCTGCCGCCCGGCTCCGAGTTCATCAGGAACCACCCATCTCAAGATGTCCATTGATACTGCCCAACTGGGCTCGGCCAGTATACGAATTCCTTTGAGGACGTCAACGAGCGCCTTATGAGCGCCCGAGATAGGGATATTTGGGGATATTGCGCCCGAATTAAGAGAGTTTATTAAGGTTTACACCGGGGTGTTCCCGGTACAGCGCGAGCAGTGCCTGATCGTCCTGCGGCCGGCCGCCACTGTGCCGCCGGACATCCTCGATCAGCGTGTCGAGGATGTGGCCCGGGGTCAGACCGTCGACGGAGCGCAGCGACCCGCCGAGAGCGAGCGGCAGACGGACGACGGGGTCGTAGAAGTCCCCGGCGGCATCCCGTGCCTCGGTGATGCCGTCCGTGAAGCAGAGCAGGGTGGAGCCCGCCGGGAACGGGAAGCTGTCGACGGGGGCGGACCAGACACCCAGGTCGCTCATCCCCAGCGGAGGCGCCTCCTCGGAGGAGTCGAGGCGTGTCGCACGGCCCCTCGCGTCCAGGACGACGGGTGGCGGGTGGCCGCGGTTGATCAGGCGCACCCGGGCCAGGTCTTCGGAGAACTCCGCGATGAGGGCGGTGGTGAAGCCCTCCGCCCGCTCCTGCCCACCGCGCCGCTCGCCCTCCCGCAGCAGGGCCCGCTCCAGTCGCCGCACCAGCTGCGGAAGGTCCTCGGACTCGTCCGCCGCGTAGCGGAAGGCCCCGAGGTCGGCGCTGACGGCGCTGACCGCCCCGAGCCCCTTGCCCCGTACGTCGCCGACCATGACCCGGATGCCGTACGGGGTGCTCTGCACGACGTACAGGTCCCCGCCGATCGCGGCCTCGCTCTCCGCGGGCACGTACCGCGCCTCGATGCTCAGGTCGCCCAGCCGGGAAGGCGGCATGGGCAGCACGGCCTGCTGGGCGACCGCGGCGACGTACTGGGCGCGCCGCGCACGGGCGTCCTGTCTGCGCAGGGTGCGGTGGATCAGCACGGCGAGCACGGTGACACCCGCCAGGGTGATCTGGTTGGCCACGCCCGCGCGCCAGCCGAAGGTCCCGTCGATCCAGGCGAGGCACGCGTGCACGGCCATCGCGACGAGCCCCACCCCGACGATCCCGCGGATGCCGCAGAGCGGTGCGGCGGCGACGGGCGCCGCGATGAGGAGCGGCGCGGACGTCACGTCCTGCGGGGTGACGAGGTCGATCACCACGGCCATGACGATGAGACCTACGGGAATCCACATGGTTCTCAGCAGCTGCGGCACTCCCCCACGCTGACCGCAGTGACGCCCCGCCGCATCCCGAGCGGGCGGGCAGCCTACGGGCCGTCACACCCGATGGCCCGGGCAACCTTCGCGACGAGCCCCCTCACGGGCAGCCCCCGCCCGAAGCCGCCGCGCGCACTCCGGCCCACCGCACTACAATGCCTCGACGCCCGGGAAGGACCATGCACCCCCGGTCCGTATGTGACGGTTCGTCAGCATGCGGCTCCCCCGGTGGTCCGGGCCAGAACGGAGTCATACACTTGAGGTGAATTCGACGCCCCCGGCGGTCTCATTGCTGCCGATTGACGATTCAACGGACGCATGACACCCATTTTCGGGGACTGCCGGCCATTCGCCGCGGAGCAGCTCATGAACGCCACATCTGAGCGGACGAAATTCCCCCTCGTCTATGTTCGTGGATTCGCCGGGGATACTTCGGGGATCAACAGCGTTGTCGACGACCCCTTTTATGGATTCAACGAAGGGTCCACCCATGTGCGCGTGGGCGTCGACAACCAGCCCGGTTTCCACCAGTTCGAAAGCCCACTGCTGAGGCTGCATCTCGACGAGGGGTACGAAATCCTCGTCGAGGGCGGCCAGGACGCCTATCTCCAGAGCCACGAGACAATTCCGGCGGACAGCGTCTGGATTCATCGCTTCTACGACCCCTCGGCGAGCACCTGGAGCGGCGAGCCCTCGGAGTTCCGGCTGGAGGACGCGGCATCGGACCTCCTCGCACTGATCGACAAGCTCAAGGCCAAGAGCGGCGCCCCGCGTGTCCACCTCGTGGCCCACTCCATGGGCGGCCTCATCTGCCGCTGTCTGCTGCAGAAGGTGCTGCCCGACCTCGGCCGCGATCCCGCCGACTGCGTGGACAAGCTCTTCACCTACGGCACTCCGCACGGCGGCATCGCCTTCGACGTCGGGTTCGGAGTGCTGGAGAAGGTGCGGGACGCCGTGGGCATCAACGGTGCGGACATCTTCGGACCCCGGCGGATGTACGAGTACCTGACGCCCGCCGCGCAGACGGACCCGGACGGCCCGCCCGAAGCCTGGAGCGCTCGTGAGATGCCCCAGGGCGGCGGAGCCTTCCCCAGGGACCGGGTGTTCTGCCTGGTGGGCACGAATCCGCAGGACTACGACGTCGCGCGGGGCCTCTCGGCGGCCGCCGTGGGGGCCAGGAGCGACGGGCTGGTACAGATCGAGAACGCCCGGGTGCCGGGGGCGCACACCGCTTTCGTGCACCGCAGCCACAGCGGCCGTTACGGCCTGGTCAACTCGGAGGAGGGGTACCAGAACCTGCGCCGGTTCCTCTTCGGCGACCGCAAGGTGGAGGCCTCCCTGGTCGGCCACCGGCTGCCGCCGGAGGGAGACTGCGTCGGCTGGCAGGCGGAAGTGCAGCTGTCCGTGCGCGGCATGCCCGTCGTGATGCACGAGCGGCTGGCGTCCCACTGGTGTCCGATCCAGCTGTCGGGCAGGCCCTCGGAAGAGTCGGAAGAGCCGGAACAGGCGGCGGACGACGAGCGGTCCGACGGCGGCGTCCCCCTGACGACCGTGTTCCTCGGCAGCGCGCTCGAACGTCCGCCCGACAGCCCCGCGATGCGTTACGCCCTGCATCTGCGGGTGCTGACACTGCGTGAGCGCCGCGGAATCTTCCTGTTCAACGATCACCTGGAACAGGCCGCCGATTTCGACGACATACTCATCGTCGACATCGGCACGAGGCAGTCCGGGGCGGGCATCTGGGCCGCGTGGAACTCCACCGTCCCCGGCGCCATACGGGATCTCGACCTCAGCGGCGAGCCGCTGAGCGACGAGGACCCCGGCAGCGGCACCTGGGTCGCACACATCCCCCTGCCCGAGAGCGCCTGGCCGATTGTCGGGGAGGGTTCGAACGTCCGGCTCGTCGTCTCTCCGTGGAGCTGATCGTCCTTCGCCTCGGCTGCCGGGCACCAACGACCACACGGATTCGCCCATCGACGCGGTACGGAGAGGACGACACCATGCATCAGTTCGTGCGTGACCAGTGGATCAGGTTCAACGACCCGCTCGAAGGCCGTGTCAACTTCATGTACCTCGACCAGAAGGGCTAGGTGAGCACGGGAATCGGCAACAAGATCGACGAGACGGCGGCGGCCAACTCGGCCCCGAGCGCAGCGGAGCGGTCGGCCTCCCTCGCGCTGGCCAACGAGCTGGCGTGGCGGGACTCCGGCGGCTCCCCGGTCTCGGCGGACCTCGTCGCCTCCGAGTGGGACGCGGTCAAGGCGCGCCTCGATCTGGCCTCCCAGGGGCATCTCGCTTTCCAGCCCCCGTTCACCTCGCTGCACGTGGACGACGACGAGATCGACCGCCATGTGTTCGCCAAGCTGGACCAGATGGAGACGTTCCTCACCGCCCGCCCCGACTTCGCCGGCTTCGCCTCGTGGCCGGCCAACGCGCAGCTGGCGACGCTGAGCATGTGCTGGGCGCTGGGGCCCGCGTTCAAGTTCCCCAAGCTCCAGCAGCATGTGTCGGTGCGCGACTGGAACGGTGCGGCGGACGAATGCCACTTCACTCCGGACGAGGGAACGATCAGGATCCGGAACAAGCTCGACCGGTCGCACTTCCTGCTGGCCCGGAGCGTCGAGGACCAAGGGCTGCCCGCCGACCGGCTGGCGCTCGACCTCTCCGACGTGTTCGGGGTGCAGGGAGCGCTGCTCGCCCTGATCGTCTACAGGCCGGGACGCCAGGACGGTGGGGACGGGCCCCAGACCCAGGCAGCCGTCCGGCAGTTCCAGGCCGACCACGGACTGGAGCAGAACGGGGCGTTCAACGACCCGGCGACCCTCGCCGCGCTGAGCTCACGGCTCACCGACGCGGGCTTCACGGTGCTCGGGGTCTGACCGGACGGAGCCGGGGGCCGGCGCGAACGGCCCCCGGACCGCGGAAGGTCGGTGATCCGGCCGTCGGGCGGGAAGACCGCCCGACGGCCGGGATCACCGACGGCCGGTCCGGAACCGGCGCGGTGTCTGCGGCTACTGGTGCACGGGGACCCCGGGCACCGCGAGAGCCAGGCGCCTGCGGGTGCCACGGCGGAGGTCCTTCATCTCGAGACCCCTGGGGTCGACCTTGCCGGGCTGCCATTCCCGGTGGCCGATCACGCTGCGCTCGCTCCAGCCGTGGGCCCGGCAGACGGCGGTGGCCACCTTCTCGATGGCCTCCACCTGTGCCCTGGGCCACGGGTCCCGGCCGTCGCCGAGGTTGACGCACTCGAAGCCGTAGAAGCGTGCGTTGCCGTCCGTGTCGGCGGATGTGTCCGGCGGCAGGGCGGTCTCGTCGATCACTGCGCGCAGGACGTCGCCGTCGCCCTTCCCCGCATGGTTGGTACGGCCGTAGCCGACCAGGAAGACGGTGCCGTCCTTCGCGATGACCCCGTGGCACAGGGGGCCGGGCAGCGCTGAGTGGCCCTTGCAGCACAGGTCCACGCTCCCCGTCGTACCGGAGGTCACCGTGTGGTGGATCATCACTCCGTGCACGGGACCCCAGAGTCCTTTGTGGTTGCGGTTGTGTGTACGCCACGACCGGTGCTCGACCACGGTGAGCCCTCCGGAGCGCAGCGCGGCAAGGAACCGGTCTGCTGAGAGTGGGGTGGCCATGGTTCTCCTCGGAACAAGATGTCGAGCCCGCCCCGGGGCCGAGGCGGGCCTGCCTCTGCCCCTACCACTCTTCCCGGCGGCGCGTGACCCCCGCGTGACCGCCGCGTGACGCGGAAGGCGCCCGTGCGGGCCGGACATCACCTGCGGCCAGCCGGTGCAGCCGCTCCGTGGGCTCAAGGCCCAGTTCCTCGTGCAGCCGACGGGCGTACCGGGTGAACGCGTTCAGTGCTTCGGAGGGGTTACCGTCCGCGAGGTGAGCCCTGACCAGGCAGGTCTGGGCGCTCTCGCGCAGGGGTTCGGCGTGCACCGCCGCCTGCGCGGCCGTGACGGCCTCGGCGCACCGCCGGGCCGCCCCCAGCCGCGCGGCCAGCGTCTCCAGGGCGTGCAGACGCAACTGCCGCCACTCCTCGGCCTCGGCCAGCGCCCAGTCCTCGTACCAGCCGGGCAGCAGATCGGTGGAGAGCGCGAGGACCGCGTCCAGGGGGACTTCGGGAAGCCGGTGCGGTCCGGCGGGGTCCAGGAGGCGTTGTGCCGTCCGACGCGCGTGGTGCAGGTCGACGGTGGTGCCGGGGGCGAGGCGCACCTCGGCGGGGGTGATCTCCAGGGCCGGCCGGCCGGCCCCCGAGCGGGCCAGGGCCGCACGCAGATCGGCGTGCGCACGGCGCTCGGAGGCCTCGGGCCACAGGGTGCCCGCGATCAGGTGCCTGGGGACGGCGGCCCGGCAGCGCAGGGCGACGAAGGCGAGCACGCGTTCCGATCCCCCGGGGACGGCGACCGGCTCGCCGCCCACCCACAGGCCGAAGCCGCCGAGGACCGCGATCCGTACGCCGGGCCGGTCAACGCTCATCGGGCTCCGTGGCCCACTGGAGGCCGGGTTCCGGGACGGCGGATCGTGCCACGCGTCGTATCCCATGTCGGTGCCCTCCGCCGCTGCGGCGGCCATAGGCCCACCGGGAGCCGCCGGACGTCTCGACGTGCGGGTGCGGTCCCGCGGAGTTGCCCGTACTGACGTTCCGTCATCTCGCCCCCGGACCCCCTCGCGCCGGCACTTCTCCGACGCGGGAAGAATGGCGAAGCGGGTTCCATTCCGACTATAGACCCGCCCGCGATGGATTCCCACGCCGCACGAACGATGAATCCCCAACTTCTCTGCTGTAAAAGTTGAATTGGCGTCGAAATCCAGGAGGAATCCGCGTCCGATGCGGTAGCGACGACCTTCCCGACGTCATACGCTTGCAAGGCGTCGTCCTGGTCCGGCGCACGGACCCGGAACAGCATCCACCGCATCGCGACGCGGACCATCGCCCGGAGGACGTCATGCCAGCGTTCGACATCGAAGTGTCCAGCCCCGTTTCCGCAGGATTCACCGGCGGTCTCGGCGGACCGCACATCGGAACGCATTCGCCTCCGGCGAAGTGGTACATCGAATACGGAATGGACCTCGGCGCGACGGAGAACTCACAAGTCCGTGCGGCATTCGACGCCCATGTCACCGTCTTCCACCCGCATGACCCCAGCACCGACACCCCCAAGATCTACGGGGCCCAGCTGTTCATGCGCTCGCCCAATGACATGATGGGCGGCTTCTACACCCACCTGAAGGACGTCCCGCCCGGCATCGGCGTCGGTACCACCGTCAGCCGGGGAGATGTGCTCGGCTCCGTGCTCGGCTTCGGCGGCACCACACCTCATCTCCACATGGCGATGACCGAGATCCTCGGTGGTGCGCCCGCGCCCGACGACCAGTACCGGGGCGTGGACACCATGTACGACTTCTTCGTGAGTACGGCAGCTTCCGACGCGGCGACGTCCGTCCAGTTCCTCCAGGACGGCTCGCCCCCGGTCGTCGGAGGAGGCGGGGGCGGCGGTGACGGCCAGGCGGTCGTCCACCTCGGCACCCTGCGGGGAATCCAGCAGGGCCTGGCTCTGCTGGGCTACGACCCGGGGGTGGCCGACGGCATCGACGGGCCGAACACCCAGGCCGCCGTGAGCGCGTTCCAGAGCGATCAGGGACTGACCCCGACCGGACAGTGCACCGGTGACACGCTGATCGCGCTGGCAGACCGGCTCGCCGAGGCCGGACACCGAACCGACGGCGTATGACCACCGCGCGCCCTCGCTCCCGTGAAGACCCGGGAGTCTCCTGAGGAGGAACCCTCATGGCCACATGGACCGTCGGCGCCGCGAGGAGACGAGCGGCCCGCACGCCGGCGCCCGACGAGGAACCGGCCGCGGGCCGGGTTCCCCCGGGACCGGACGTCGCGCCACCGGCCGGGAGCATCGCGGACGCGGACGAGCCGCAGAGCTTGGCGCAGTGGCTCGCCCCCCGCGACGACGTGGGCCCCTGGGAGCAGAAGGAGGGCCTGCGGGCCAGGATCACGGAGCTCGACGCCATCATCGACGCCCTCAGCACCAGGGCGTCCGTCGATTCCGACCGGCGACGGGTGGTGAGGAACTACGCGTCGAAAGCCCGCCGGGAGCTCGCGGAGGCCCAGCGGTCCCTTCTCGTCAGCCGGCCCGGCAGAAGGCGCGCCGCCCATCTGGGCGTCGCGCAGGCGCACATGGACGCGGCCCTGAACCTCATGGTCTGGATGGCCTCCGCCGAGGACATCAAGGCGATGCTCCCCCAGATGGTGGCCCTGGTCGAGGAGCACTTCGCGCCCAGTGATCCCAGGAGGGTCCGGGTCACGGACATAGCGCGCGGGATGCAGCACAACGCCGACCGCAAACTCCGCCCCAGCGAGCGGGCGTTCCTGGCCGAGACGGTCGGCCTCGCCCGCAAGCTGCTGTGGAACGAGCGTCTGCGTGTGCGGAGTTTCGTACGGATCGTCGCCACGGTCACCATCGGCCTGACCATCGCCGCGGTGGCCGTCGCGGTGATCACCGTCGTCTGGGAGGCGCTGGTCCCGCTCTGCTTCACGCCCGAGTTCGAGGGCGGTTTCAACGTCGTCTGTCCGACGGCCAGCGAGGTCGTGGTCCCCGATCCGCCGTCCGAACCCCTCACCAGCGGAATGATCGCCGGGGTCGCGCAGGCGGGCGACTATCTCGTCATCGAGATCGTCGGTGTCCTCTCCGCCGCCATCGCGTCGGCGGCGGCGCTGCGCCGGATCCGGGGCACCTCGATGCCGTACAACGTCCCCGTGGTCCTGGCCCTTCTCAAGCTCCCGCTGGGCGCCCTGACCGCCGTACTCGGCCTGCTGCTGATGCGCGGCGGGTTCATTCCGGGCCTCAGCGCGCTCGATTCCACCGCGCAGATCATCGCGTGGGCGATCGTCTTCGGCTATTCGCAGCAGTTGTTCACGAAGTACGTCGATCACCAGGGGCAGGCGCTGCTCGATTCCGTCCGCGGGCCCGGCAGCAGAGCCGGGGACTCGCCCGACCTCAGATGAGGGCACATGACGCCCCGTCAGCAGTTCATCCGTCCAGAGCGCCGGTGTTCATGCCGCCGGTGTTCCGTCCCAGGGAGGTCCGATGTCAGCCATCGACGACAAGTGGGCACAGAGCCAGTGGCTCGGTCAGCCGGTCGACACCGGCGCGGGCAGCGACGAGGGGGCGAACCCCGACGGGCGCGGCCGGTCACGTGACTACCAGAACGGTTCGATCTACTGGTCTCCGCAGACCGGCGCACACGAGGTCCACGGGGACATCCGCCTCCAGTACGCGCGTCTCGGGGGCTCCGGCAACTTCCTCGGGTACCCGGTGACGGACGAGTCGCCGTGCCCCGACGGCGTGGGCCGGTTCAACCACTTCGAGGGCGGCTCCATCTACTGGACCCCGGAGACCGGCGCGCACGAGGTCCACGGTCCGATCCGTCAGACATGGGCGGACATGGGATGGGAGCGCAGCTTCCTCCGCTACCCCGTCTCCGACGAGATGGGGCCTCCCGAGCGACGCAACAACCGTTTCCAGGGCGGCCACGTCGTCCGGAACGCGGATGGCAACGGGGCCGTGGCCCACAAGTCCGTCCCCTTCGACTGACGCACCCCGCACACCGGCCGGCACCCCCGGTCCCCACCGTGCCAGGAGACAGTCATGTTCCACATCGGCACCCAGCTCGCCCTCCTGAGGCTCTGGAGGGAGGTTCTGCTGACGCGGCACGGAGGCGGGCGGCCCCAGGGCGGTGGAGGCGGTCCCGGCGGGGGCGGGCGAGGGTTCGGCGGCGGCCACGACGGTGACGGCCGCCGCGGGGACAGGGGCGAGGGCCGAGGCGAAGGCGGCGACTTCCGTGGCGGGGGCGGAGAGCGGGGCGGCGGCTTCCGTGGCGGGGGCGGAGAGCGGGGCGGCGGGGACCGCCGGGGCCGTCCCGACGAGGGCAGGCCGGGCCGCCATGACCGGCACGACGGGCCGGGCCGGCCGGACCACCCCGAGCGCCCCGGCCGTCCGGATCACCCCGACCACCCCGAGCGCCCCGACCACCCGGGCCAGGAGGGCGACCCGTCCCTCGGCGGGCCGTTCCGGGTGCTCAGGCCGCAGGACCTGCTGGCCCTCGACATCTCCCTGGTGAACCTCCACTTCGACGGCCGCCGGCTCGTGCGCCAGGCGCCGGGCCCCGCCCAGATCCTGGTGACACTCCCTCCCCAGCATGTCGCCGAAGCGACCCTGCCCCTGCCGCTTCCGCTGACCGGCGATCCGTTGGTGGAGGCGTGGTCCGCGCGACCCTCCACCCTCGCCTTCTCGCTGCCCGACGACATGGACGGCGTCGGCCTCTCCCTCGCCGAGCTCCTCGACTGGACCCGGCTGGTCCTCCAGTCCGTACCCGTCGTCGGAGCCCCCGACCCGGGCACCACGTCCGTCTTCGGCGGCGTACGGAGGACGATCGTCGAATTCCCCATGCGGCTCCTGCTCACGTACGACGACGCTCTCTCCCGCTGGGAGCATCTGACCGATCCGTTCGTCGCCGACGGCCGCTCCGAGCTCTGGCACACCAGCCTGCTCGGCCCCGAGGGCAGTGGAGCGGCGCTGCTGCGGGCGGTGGCGACGGTGACGGACCGCGGGCCGATGCCCCCGGGGCAGCCCCTGAAGGAGGACGACCTGAAGGGCATCGTCATCCAGACCAGCAGGCAGGAGGTGTTCGACAAGGACGGGAAGCCCATCACGATCATCAACGATCCGCTGCACGCCGAGCAGTTCAGGCTCACGCCGCTCGGCGCTTCCGCCCATCTGCACGGCGCCTGGGAGCTGCCCCCGGAGTCGGAGAGTCAGTTCACCACGGCCGGCAGGACACCGCCTCTGGCCGCATACGACCACATCACCGGCCTGGGACGCGATCAGTTCCACCGGACAGCGAACCGCTACTACTGCCATACGGGCCATCAGGCGCTGTGGATCGCCGAGACCCGGCGGATCTTCACCGGGGTGCCGGGAGGCAGCGTCGTCGCCGGCCTCATCACGGAGTTCCACGCGGAGTTCCCGCAGCCCGACCTCGGCTACGGAGCGAGTACGGGGTATGTCCACCAGGGCCGCGAGATGCCGCTGCGCTCCCTGCACATCAACGAGCGTGTCAGTCCGAAGCTGAACGGGCCGGCGGCGGAGGGCCCCTTCTGGGCGACCCTGGAGGGGACCGGCACGAACTATCTGCTGCCGGTGACCGGTACCGACCAGGAGGGGCGGCAGGTCACCTTCCGCATGCCCCTGCTCCTCGTCCCGGGGAAGAACGCCCGCGACGGCTCCGTCGAGGCGGCCTTCCCGCACGCCCAGGCGCCGCCCGCCTCCTTCGGCGCGGCCGACGCGCAGGCTCTCGCCCCGCTGGACGGACAGGAGATGGCGATCGCGGAACCCTTGCCGGACACGCCGGGAAGCACCTGCCACCCCGTGAACTCGCTGCGCTTCGACGTGAAGCACATCGCGGCCGGCGGGGACCACCCTCTGGACGCGGTGCTGTTCGTGGCCGGAGCCGAGGTCCGCGAACCCGCGGTCGAGGCGTTCGCACCGGGCGGAGGGCGCGTACAGGTCCGTATGAACTCCGGCTATCTGGAACGAGGTTTCACCGACAACCCGTCGGGCGCCTACCTGACCATGAACACGCCGGTGCAACTGCTGCTCAAGGCGGAACAGGCCGGCGGGCTCGCCAGTCCCAACGCCGCCGTCTCCGAGATCACCGGCCGGGCCGGGGTGCTGCCCGAGGCCTTCCTGAAGGCTCCCGCCGCACAGGAGGTACCGGTCGACGACATCAAGAAGGCGTTCGACATAGGGAAGCTGCTCGGAATCGTCAGCCTGCCCGAGATCCTGGGCGTCGTCCCGCAGTCGGCGGTGACCGATCTCGCGCAGCTCTCCGACAGCAGGATCGACCAGATCATCAACGGCGGCGATCCCCTGGCCCTGCTGCCCGTCCCCCTGCTGCGCGTCACCGACCTGGCGGACGGTGCGGGCAAGGAACTCCGCTACGTGTGGAAACCACCGCTCAAGAGCGCCGGGTTCCTCGACCTGTCCCATGCCTCGCTCGTCCTCGACTCCCGCACGGTCCGTTCACCCGACGCCCTGGACAAGTCGTCCATCAGTGGTGAACTCACCGGTCTCGTACTGAAGTTCGCGGGACTGGTCGAGGTGAGGATCGCCCGTCTGGCCTTCACCGCGAGCCCCGGCGGCAAGCCCGACATCGACGCCTCCGGCCTCGAGCTCGAGTTCCAGGGCGCCCTGTCGTTCATCAACAACCTGCGGAGCCTCCTGCCCGCCGACGGCTTCGGCAAGGGCGCGTACATCGACATCGACCCGGCCGGGATCAGAGCCGGCTACACCCTTGCGATACCCAGCATCGGGGTCGGCGTCTTCAGCCTGCAGAACCTCTCCCTGTCCGCCGGACTGACCATCCCGTTCACGGACTCCCCGATCCGCTTCAGGTTCTCCGTCTGCGAGCGCCGGAACCCGTTCAACGTCAGCGTCTCCCTGTTCGGCGGCGGCGGCTTCTTCGCCATGGAGGTGTCCTCCAGAGGCATCGAGATCGTCGAGGGAGCCCTCGAATTCGGAGGGTCCGCCGCACTGAACCTGGGCATCGCCAGCGGCGGGGTCTCGATCATGGCGGGCGTCTACTTCAAGCTCGACAACTCGAACCCGACGTCCCAGAACATCACCCTGAGCGGCTATCTGCGGTGCAACGGTTATCTCTCGGTGCTGGGCATCGTCAGTGTGACGGTGGAGTTCTATCTGGAGCTGACCTACCAGAAGTCGGGCGGCGAGTCGGTCATACGCGGCCGGGGCACCCTGTCCGTGAGCGTGCGGATCGCCTTCTTCAGCAAGACCGTCTCCCTCACCCTGGAGCGCAGCTTCGCCGGCGCGCCCGGTGACCCCACCTTCGCCCAGTGCGTGGAGCCGCAGGACTGGGACACGTACTGCCTGGCCTTCGCGGCCTGAGCCGGCGCCGTCAAAGGAGAGATCCAGCCATGCCCCTCCAGCAACGCGTCACCTGGACCGTCCTCCCCGCCGGTTTCTCCGCCGACGGTACGAAACTCCTCGTGTCGCTCTTCGTCGCGCCCCAGCTCTCCACCGGCGAGACCGCGCCGCCCGGCAACCGGGGCACCCTCGGCCCCTTCCCCGACTTCCTGCGATGGCCCGACCAGGTGGCTGCGGCCTCCTTCGCGTTCGCCACCACCGACGGCGACACGGCCCCGCAGGACTTCCCCGTCGGACCGGTCGCTCCGGCCGGCACGCCTCCCGATCCGTCGCTGTGGCAGCGGCTCTTCCGCCCGGACACGGTGCTGGAGTCCTTCGTCTTCGACCAGTACATGGGTCGGGAGGTGACCACCTGTCCGGCCCGTGCCATGACCAGGAGCGCCCAGCACATCTACGCGACGGCGGCCACCCGCTTCCCCGACCGCCCGCCCCTGCGCCATGAGCTGGACGCGATGAGCCCGGAGGGCGGGATGCAGGGTCTGGCGCCCTCGCCCGGCGAGGGGACGGAGACCCACGAGCGGCTGCTCGGCTTCCACCACCCGGCCCCTGACAACCCCACCCTCGCGCCGGGCGCGGAGAACACCGATCCTCCGCTGGAGACGCCGGTGCCCGACTTCCACAGCATGCTCACCTCGCTCAGCGACCACCCGGCGCTGCTGCGCCGCCTGGGCCTGATCCTTGACTTCGTGCTCCCGGCGGACGCGGTGCCCGACTCGGCGGGGAACCTGTTCCTCACTGTGCGGCCCACCTGGACGCCCCTGCTGACGGGCGACGACCCGAACCTGAGGTTGAGCCACGACGTGACCCCGCACACCGCCTACGTCCTCGACCGGGCCAAGCACGCGTTCGTCGCCGCGGCCCGCACCACCCAGCCGGCCGACCCGCTGGCGCCGCCGGTCCGGGGGCTGGTGCCGCTCCCCCAGGCCGACTTCTCGATCGAGCAGGCCGACGTGGACGGGGCGCTCCTCCAGCTGGACGCCACCGACCCGGCGTCCCAGGGCCTGCCCGTCGTACGGACCGGAGGTCTCACCCTGGCGCGCAACGAGCGCATGGCGCATATCGCCGAGGACTTCGCGGCGGCCGACGAGCAGAAACGGAAGGCCGACGAGCTCGTGGCCGACGCCGCCGCCACGGGGCAGGTGAAGCTGTTCTCGGAGGACCTGGTCCGCGGGCACCGGCTGGACGTCTGGGACGACGGCAGCGCCCGGTGGTTCTCACTGCAGCAGCGCGAGGTGGCCTACTGTCCACCGGGCCTGCCGCAGGCCCCGCTGCTCACGGCGTCCGACGAGGGCTTCTTCCAGGTGAGCATGGCCACCCGGCCCAAGACGAAAGGGCGGCTCTACCTGCACGACAACGTCATTACCTGGGACGGCTGGTCGCTGGCCGCCCCGCGCCCCGGCAAGGTGCTGAGCGCCGACGAGCACGCCCCGGACCCCGCGGACGAAGCGACCCAGCCCCAGCGCGTCGGCAACCCGGCCGCTCCCGGAGTCCCGCTGGAGATCATCTCGGTCGCCCGGCCGGGAACACTCCCGAGGCTGCGTTTCGGCCGGTCCTACCGGGTGCGTGTGCGCACCGTCGACCTGGCGGGCAACGGGCTCACCGCCGCCCAGGCCGACACCCTGATGGCGGAGGAGCCCGCGAGGGCCGATCTGGCGCTCCCGGCCGCGGGGCCGCAGGTCTTCCGCCGCTTCGAAGCGGTCCCCTCACCCGTGGTGGTGCCACGTCTTCCGCTCGTCGACGGTGCCCGCACCCAGCGGCTCGTCGTACGCAGCGATCCCGAGCGGCTCCCGGACGCGTACGCCGCCGGCTTCAACGCCTCGCCCCTGGTGACCGGCGGCTCCCACGGTCCGTACGCGCCGCACGACGAACGCCATGTCGTCGCGCCGAAGGCCTCCCTCGAATGCGTCGAACGCCATGGGCTGCTGGACGCCGCCATCGGTTCGAGCGACCCGGCCGTGCGGAGCACCGCCTATCAGCTGGCCCTGCACGAGAGCGGCTCGCTGGACGACGCGACGCTGCCCGGGGCACAGGCTCAGGAGGGGCTCGACTCGGCCGACGGCGGGAAGACCCCGCCCCTGGTGCTGCACACCGGCGACCAGGTGCCGATGCCCTACCTGCCCGACCCGCTGTCCACCGGAGCCGTGTTCTTCGGCCTGCCGGGCCTGCCTCCCGGCGAGCCCTTCGCGGTGGGCTGGGACGGCGACACATGGCACAGCCCCGCGTCCTTCCGGATCCGCGTCACGGAGGGCACGGGACCCCCGCAGTTCGACGAGCGGACGCGGGTCCTGACGGTGCGGCTGCCGAAGGCCGCGGTCGTGCCGGTCAGGGTCTGTTCGCGGATCGCCGAGGACACCGTGCCCGGCCTCGCCGAATGGTGCCGCGAGTCGTCCGCGACCGATGACGCGCAGGTCGGCCGGCTGATGACCTCGGCGCACGAGAGCCGTCACTGGCTCTTCACCCCCGGCGAGGAGATCACCCTCGTCCACGCCGTGCAGCGCCCGTTGTCGGCGCCTCTGCTCCAGTTCGGCACCGCCCCGGTCCGCGCCCCGTCGGCGACGACCGAGCACCTGCTCGGCGCCGTCACCGTGCACACCGGGAGCACCGAGCGGGTCGAGGTGCTCGCCGAGTGGACCGATGTCACGGACGAGGGACCCGGCGGACGCGTCGAACGGCCGGACGCCTTCCCGGCTCTCGCCCTGCCGCTCTCCCTGGCCGACGAGAACGGCCCCGACGGCAAGCCGCACAAGGTTCCGCCCTCGTGCACGCTCACCGATGGGCTGCTCACCTTCAGCACCGAGCTGGCCGAGACCCTGGCGGCCAATGCCACGACCGCTCCGCCCTACCGGAGACTGGAGTTCGGCGACACCAAGCACCGCCGGGTGCGCTTCCACCCGGTGGCCACCACCCGCTTCGGCGAGTACTTCCCCGCCTCCTTCTCCGACCCGGCCCAGCAGAGTGCGCTGACCGTCCCCGGCGAGACGGTGGAGCTCTCGGTTCCCAGCAGCGCGCCGCCGGCCGCACCCGGGGTGCTCTACTGCATGCCCACCCTCGCCTTCGACGAGCCGGAGAGTCCCCCGGGAACCGTCGTACGGCGGCGGCGCGGCGGCGGCATCCGGGTCTTCCTGGAGCGCCCCTGGTACTCCTCGGGCGACGGAGAACTCCTCGGCGTCCTGATCGACGACGCGCCCGGTCCCCCGTCCCACGACGTGGAGCCCGTGATCACGCTGATCGGACGCGACCCGATCCACCGCTCCGCTCCCGTGGGGCCCGCGACGACCGCGATGTTCACCAACGCGGTCAGGACGGTCGGCCCGCTGCCCCGCCCGCTTCCCGGCCCCGGCGGCGGCGTGGCGGCGGGGGCGCCCACGGTCACGGCGCTCGGTTTCACCCCGCAGTTCGACACGGCGCGTCAGCGCTGGTTCTGCGACCTGGACATCGACACCGGTGACGCCTATCTCCCCTTCGTACGCCTCGCTCTGGTGCGCCTGCAGCCCGAATCGATCAAGGGGGCGGAGATCTCGGCCGTGGTGCTCGGCGATCTCGTCCGCACCCTGCCCGGGCGTGAACTCACCGTCAGCGGGGACTCGCCCCTGGGCGTCACGCTGACCGGACCGTCGTACCGCCCCGACGGCAGCCCGCCCGCGAAGGTCAGGGCCCGGCTGGAGCGGCGGCATCCGGCCGTCGAGGACGAGAACCTCGGCTGGATGACGGTCGAGGGCAGCGGAACCGAACTCGTGGCCGCGGACGCCGAGACGTCCGACCGGCCGGTGTTCACCGGCGAGGTCGCGCTGCCGGAGCGCTGGCACGGGTGGCACGGGCGCCGGGGACGGCGGGGGCACGGAGGGCCCGGCGGACACGGAGGGCCTCGCGGGCGGGGTCTGAGGCTGATGGTCGAGGAGGCGGAGTCGGTCCGCGCGGACGGCACGGGCGAGCCGGAGGAGCGGGTGATCTACTGCGACACGGTGGACCTCGGCGACCTGGACGACTGACCGGCCCGCGTCCGTCTCAGGGAGGACCCTGCCGGGGGCCGGGAACGGCCGCGGCACCCGTTCCACGCAGGCCGGTGCGGTGTTCACCGAGGACGGCGGCCGGGCGGGCCCGCCCGGCCGCCGTCCTTCCCGCTGACTAGCCGGGCACTTCTCCGTGGCCCTCAGGTATGACCCACGACCGGCACGGAGACGGATTCGTGGAACCCCTGCGCGCTCCTACCGTCTTGATCAGCGATGCAGAACACGAGCGAGACAGTGAGCGGGTGGCACGGGTGACTCAGCGGAATCGGCCGACGGACAAGGCGTTCGCTCCCGAATATCAGGGAGCCCTCGGCTCGTTGTCGGTGAACTCCTCCCTCACCGAGGTCCTGGCGAAGGGTGTCGAGGAACTGAGAGCGGCCGAACGCGACGGGGAGCAGAGCGAGATGGCGCGCTGCGGGCTCGCCGTCGCGGAGGCGTGCCGGCGGCTGGGGAGAGTGGCGGAAGCCGACGCCGCCTGGAAGTCGAGCTATCGCGCGGCGCGTTCGGCGCAGGATCTCGGGGCGATGGCCTGGGCGCTGTGGAGCGGAGGCACGCTCGCCCGTCAGCGGGGCTCGCTGGCACTGGCGTACCGCCTGCTCGGGCTCGCGGCCGAACTGGGCGAGCGGGGAGGCGATGTGGTCGTACGCGGCTACTCGCTCGCCGGCCTCGCGGAGACCGGGCGCATCCAGGGCGACTACCAGGCCGTCGGCGAGCTGCACGAGCGGTTGCTCGCCGAGGCCAGGAAACGCGGGGAAGCCAGGCACACGGTCTGGGCGCTGGAGGGCATCGCCCAGATGCACCGGAACACCGGCTCCTACGACAAGGCGCTGGCGCTCTTCGAGGAGGCGGCCGTGACGGCGGGCCGTGCCGACGACTGGCGGGGGCGGGCCTGGGCGCTGCGCGGCATAGCCGACGTGGTGTCCGTACGCGACGGTGACGCGGAGCGTGCGCTGGCGCTGCTCAGCGAGGCCGAGGCCGTCTGCCGCGAGATGAAGCTGTCCAGTGCGCTGGCGTACAACCACAAGATGCGGGCCAATGTGCACTACCGGGCCGGGCAGTACGCGCAGGCCCGCGACACCTACGAGCTGGCCCTCGGGGAGTTCGAGGAGATGAACGAACCGCGGGGTGCCGCGCTCTCCCGGCTGGGGCTCACCAAGTCGCTGGCCCGGCTCGGGCGGAATCCGGCGGAGACCGCGGTGGAACTGGCCGGGCTCCGGCGGACCCTGGACCGGATCGGCCTGCGGCACGCCCGGGACATGGTCGACAAGGCGGTGGCGGAGCTGGGAGTCGGCCCGCTGCCCGGGCTCGCGCCGAGCGCGGAGGAGGCGGCGGCCCGATGACCCCGCCCACGACCGTACGTGCCGATGGGGCGCGCGAAACCGGCGCGGCGTGCGCTCCCGGGACCGCGCGGACCGCGGCCCGCACACTCGCCCGCTGCCGGGACCTGGTGCGCCCCTCGTTGTCCGCCGCGATAGAGCGGCTCCACCCGTGGCCGGGCGAGATGGCCGCGTTCTCGCTGGGCTGGTGCGAGGTCGGCGGAGGACCCGCCGACGGATCGTTCGAGGGCAAGGGGCTGCGCCAGACCCTCGCCGTCCTGTCCGCCGAGGCCGCGGGGGCGCCCGGTGAGAGCGCCGTGGCCGGTGCGGTGGCCGTCGAGCTCGTCCACACCTTCTCGCTGCTGCACGACGACATCATGGACGAGGACGGGACGCGGCGGCAGCGGGACACCGTGTGGAAGGCGTACGGCACCGGGCCCGCCGTGCTCGCGGGCGACGCGCTCTTCGCGCTCGCGGTGCAGACCCTCGCCGAGACACCGGGGCCGCACACCGCGGCGGCCGTGGGCCGCCTGTCAAAGACGCTGAGCGGCCTCGTGCGCGGCCAGGCGGAGGACCTGCTCTTCGTGGCCCGCCCGTGGACCGGGCCCGAGGCGGTCCGGACCGACGAGTACCGCGCCATGGCCGAGCTCAAGACCGGCACGCTGCTGGGCTGTTCGGCGGCGCTCGGCGGGCTGCTGGGCGGGGCGCCCGCCCGGACTGTCGCCGCGCTCGACCGGGCGGGACGCCATCTCGGGGTGGCCTTCCAGGCCGTGGACGATCTGCTGGGCATCTGGGGCGACCCGGCGGTCACGGGCAAACCCGTGCACGGCGATCTGCGGCAGCGGAAGAAGACGTATCCCGTGCTGGCCGCCCTCGCCGGTCAGGGCCGCCACGCCAGGGAGCTCTCCGCCCTGTTGAACTCCCCGCAGTCCCTCGACGAGGCGGGCACGGTGCGCGCGGCGGCGCTCGTCGAGGCGTGCGGAGGCCGCACCGCCACCCTGGGTGAGGCCCGCCACCACCTCGACGCCGCCCGCGCCTGTCTGCTGAGCGTTCCCCTCGCTCCGCGCGCCGCGTGCGAGATCGAGGTGCTGCTCGAATTCCTCCTCCACCGCACGGTATGAGCACCGGAACGTTCTGGACTTGCCGGTCCATTTCTGTCGGAGCACCGTGGACCGCGGCGCCCCGGCCCTTCACATGGGGGAGAGGGCCGCCGTCGGGAATCGTCCAGGTGGAAGGAAGCCGTCCGATGAACCTGCAACTCGAAGGCAGACGAGCCCTCGTCACGGGATCCAGCTCCGGGCTCGGCAAGGAGATCGCCGAACAGCTGGCAGCCGAAGGCGCCTCGGTGGTCGTGCACGGACGCGACGAGGGGCGGGCCGGCGGGCCCCGGGGCCGGATACATCAACGGCACGACCCTCCGCGTCGACGGAGGCTGGCGCGACGTATGACCCACGGGCTCGATCCGCGGGGCCAGGGCACGCGGGGCCCGGACGCACGGACACGCGGGGCCCGGACGCACGGGCCCCGCGGCGGCGTCACGCACCAGGGGTCATACGCGGACCAGCCCGTCGGTGAAGGCATTGCCGAAGACGCCGTGCGGATCGAGACGGTCGAGCACACCGACGGCCTCCGCCCACTGCCCCGGGCCGTAGGAGCCGGGGACCGTGGTCCCGATGACCTCCGGGTCCGCCCAGGCCTCCGTCTCCGTGTACGCCCAGCCCTTGGACCACTCGACGCGGGTGAGGGCGTACTCCCCGTCGAAGGTGGCGAGCAGGAAGCGCTCCAGGTCCCGGTAGAAGGCGTGGGCTC
The DNA here is from genome assembly GCF_053593715.1 of Streptomyces sp. NPDC002125. NCBI lineage: Bacteria > Bacillati > Actinomycetota > Actinomycetes > Kitasatosporales > Streptomycetaceae > Streptomyces > Streptomyces sp. NPDC002125. The sequence goes on from NZ_JBSFDD010000020.1 coordinate 139,699, forward strand.
CGGGTGTCGACGGCTGGGTCAAAACATCGATCCACACCGCGCAGTCGAACTCCGGCCGGTCCGCGAGCGGCCGTACGACGGAGAGCAGGGGCGGCCTGGCGCCGGGCGCCGCCGATTCCTCGGGGCGGTCCAGTCCGCCCACCCGGATCTCGACCTGCCCGTTGACCGGGAACTCGCCTCGCGCGGCCCGCGTCTTCAGCTGCTCGCTGTAGTAGGCCGCGAACTGCGAGATGACGCGCTGCACGTCCGCGCGCCGGGTGAGGATCGCGTACCCGTTGGCGGTCTCGCGCAGCGTCGTCGGGCGGAGGTAGAACTGCAGGTTGTGCGCGGCCCCCCACAGGTCCGTGGAGAAGGTGGCGGCGAGACCCGTCGCGGCAACCGTGTACTGCGCGGCGCCGAAGGCCGGGGCGAGATACCAGGCGCCCTCGCCCAGCAGGCGTCCGGCCAGCCGTGCGACCGGTGTGGGGAGCGAGTCGCTGAACGGGTAGTTGTAGGGGTGGTGCACGGCCCTGGCCGTGGCGGGACGCTCCGGGCTGAGGCTCCACACCTTCAGCCAGGGCTTGTCCGTGAAGGCGAACCAGATGGCCTCCACCCGGCCCGCGCTGTCGAGGAAGTCGGCGAAGGTGTTGCCCCGGGCGGCGAGTGCGCTGCCCGGCGCCGCGAAGAGCTCGTCGCTGGTGAGATCGACCCGGCTCCGGCAGCGCAGCGGAACCTCCTCGCCGGCCTGGAGGACCGCCTCGACGACGAGGCCGCGGCCGAGGTGTGCGGCCAGTGCCTCGCACTCCTTGTCGGAGCCCCGGTGGAAGGTACGCACCACGTACGCGGACCGGGCGGCGTCCCAGACGACGGCGGTGAGCGAGAGGACGAGGTTGCTCAGGGTGCCGTAGGTGTGGCCGGGACGCGGGACCTCCCCCACCGCGGGCACGCTGGTGCCATGGGCGTCGATGGCCAGGGTGCCCCCGAGCGTCAGCTCACCCGGCGCGGGTGTGTTGGTGACGCCGAGCCCGTGGTCGGCGAGGAAGGCCGTCAGGCTCTCCAGGGTCACCCCGGTCTGAGCCCGGACAGCACCGGGGGCACCGGCGGGCGGGTCCGCGAGTTCCATGTGGGTCAGGTGCTTGGTGGTGTCCAGGAGCAGCACGTGCCGGTCCGATTCGGCGGGTCCGGTGATGGTCAGGGGCGACCAGTTGTGCGCCTTGCCGCGTGCGCGCAGCCGCCAGCCGTTGGCGTGCGCCCAGTTCGCGAGGTCGGCGAGATCCTGACCGCTGCGGGGAGCGCAGGCCCAGAGCCCCTGGTGGGTGATCTCTCCGGCCCAGTTGATGTAGGGAGTGCGGTAGGGCTCCAGTCCGGAGGGCAGTTCGGGAGCCGCCGAAGGGACGGCCGACGGCGTCGCCGCGGCGGCCGGCTGGGCACCGGCCGCCAGGACTCCTCCGGGGACCGCGAGTGCTCCGCTTGCGACGGCCGCCGCGCGCAGCACTCCACGCCGGGACGGTGGAACGGCCGATGACGTGGGGTCAGCGTTCGATGACATGGCGTCAGGAAGATCAGGCATGGGCACGACCGTAGGCCGACCAGGTGTTCCTCCCGGCACTTAGCACGAAACGCGTGCAGGACCCACACCCTCGGGTGTATGAGCCAGGGCCCCTCGGCCGGATCACACCGGGCCCGCGGGCCCGGTGTGATCCGGCCGAAGGCGCGGACGGCGTCCCATGAACGTCACCCGGACCGGTCTGACCCGCGACGCTGATTCCCCAGATCGCCGTCGCCGCCCTCGCGGCCAACGCGTTCGCGCCAGGAACCCGCCACCGCCCCCGAACGGACCAATAGTCACATAACGCTGATATCACCTGCTTGCATGAGTGTCCCGTACAACGTCAGAGGGGAACCCATGCGCTTGCTGAGCAATGCGGTGGTCCAGGGCTCCGGCCGCGGTGCCGGCGCCCGCCGGGCGGCCGGACGTGCCCTGGTGGGAGCTGTCGCTCTCGTGTCACTGCTGGGGGCGGCTCCCGCGGCCGTGCCGCCACCGACGCCGGGCAGTTCCGTGGTGACGGTGAAGACGGGCGGCGACCGTACGGCCGATTCGGTCGTCGGCCCGCTCGCCGGGGTGCGACTGGCTCTGTACGCGTCCGAGGACGCCACCACACCCGTCAACGGCACCTGGGCGCTGTGCACTTCGGATGCCGAGGGCGACTGCAGCTTCGTCGTCCCGGACACCGGCGACGGCGGCGCGAACGAGGGCGAGCGGTACTACGTCCGCCAGGTCGAGGACGGCGTCCCCGACGGCTGGTACACGAACCCAGATCTGCGGACCGGCAACGGCAGCGGGTCGAACTCGGTGCGGTCGCCGTACCGGTTCCGCACCCCGGCGCTGGAGGGCGGCCGGACGTACTCCTCCACCAGCGACTTCATGTTCAGCACCGACTACGCCGCCAACCCGTACGTCGCCTCCGGCGGCATCTGGCAGCAGTCGCGCCAGAACCCCGGCCTGCCCGAGAGCTGCGGACTGGACATCGCGCTCGTCCTGGACCTCTCCGCCTCCGTGGGCAGCGCGCTGCCGTCCCTGAAGGCGGCGGCCGACGGATTCACGGACGCGCTGGCGGGGACCCCCTCGCGCATGGCGCTCTTCTCCTTCGACCGGGGTTCACCGAGCACGGGCACGGCCAACCACCCCGCCCTGATGCCGGTCTCGACCCAGGCGGGCGCCGACTCCTTCAAGGACCTGTACAGCGACTGGACCCTGGGCTCGGGCACCAACTGGGACCAGGGCCTGTACGCGGTGGCCAAGGCCGAGCCGCACTACGACGCGGTCGTCGTCCTCACCGACGGCAACCCGACGTACTGGAACAACCCGCGCTCGGGTGACGGCTCGCACACCCACTTCGCCGATGTCGAGGGAGGGATCTTCGCCACCAACGCCGTCAAGGCCGAGGACTCCCGCGTCATCGCCGTGGGTGTCGGCAAGGGCGTCGAAGGGGTGTCCGGGCTGAACCTCCGGGCGATCTCGGGCACGGAGGCCTTCGACGGGACCAACCCGACGACCGCCGACTACTACCAGACCGAGGACTTCGCGGGAGCGGGCAAGGCCCTGACCGACCTCGCACTAACCAACTGCGCCGGGACGCTCTCCGTCATCAAGCAGATCGTGCCCGAGGACAACACGGGTGAGGACGTCACCGGCGCCACCCCTGCGGGCGAGGGCTGGGAGTTCACCGCGACCACCTCCACACCGGGCGTGGGCGGACTGCCCGACACCCAGGAGACCTCGTCGGACGGCACCGGCGCCGTGACCTTCGAACCCACCTACCCGGCCGGGACCGACTCCGCGGACATCGGCGTGGCCGAGACCCAGCAGCCCGGCTTCGACCTGGTGACGCAGGGCGGGCAGAACGCCGTCTGCACCGACCTCGACACCGACGAACCGGTGGCGGTCACCAGCACGGGTCCAGCCTCGGCCCCGGCCTTCTCCGTCGATGTCGCCAGGCTCTCCGCGATCAGCTGCGTCATGTACAACCGGCCCCGGAAGGCCGAGGGCGCGGAGGTCACCGTCGAGAAGGAATGGAGCATCGACGGAGAGACGTACGCCCACGAGGACAGGCCGGACGGCTTCGACGCGGACCTCACCCTGACCGGCCCCGGAACCGACGAGGCCACCGCCCAGAACTGGGGCGAGGCCCGCGACGGGTACACCGTCGGTGACACCACCACGATCGCCGAGACCACGACGGTGCCCGACTCCTGCACCCTGGAGAGCAGCCGGGTCACGGAGGCCGGCGGCGGCACGGTCGACGAGGCACTCCCCTACGAGGCCGAACTCACCGGGACGGAGAACGCGTTCACCGTGCGCAACACCGTGAGCTGCGAGGCTCGGCTGACGCTCGTCAAGCGCGTCGTCAACGAGCACGGCGGGACGGCCGGACCCGAGGACTGGACCCTCACGGCCGACGGCCCCGAGGCCCTCTCCGGTACGAGCGGCAGCCCCGAGGTCACGGACGTGGCGGTGCCCGGGGGGACGTACACGCTCGGCGAGTCCGGTGGCCCCGGGGGATACGCGTCGGCCGGATGGGCCTGCACCGACACCGGGGGCGAGGTACCGGTCGCCGACGACCGGGTGACGATCGCCCGGGGTGACGCGGTCACCTGCACCCTCACCAACAAGGACAAGGGCGGCTCCCCGCACCCTTCCCCGTCCCCGCACCCCACGAAGCCCCCGTGGGAGGGCGGCCACGGCGGTGGGGACCACGGTGGTGACCACGGCGACGGCGGACTCAGCGACACCGGCGCGAGCGGCAGCGGTGTGCTCGCCCTGACGGCCCTGGGATGCGTGCTGGCCGGCGCCCTGGCGCTGCTGGTCGTGGCGCGCAGGCGGCGCGGCTGACCCACCGGCCGTACGACCGGCTGTCCAGGACGAGGGCCCTTTCCGGAATGTTCGGCCGTTCCGGGAAGGGCCCTCCGCCAATACGACAGAGGGTGTCCGGTTTCGGCGCGAACATCGGTGCACCGGCGCAGCGCCGCACAACGACCCGGAGGATGCGTATGTCAGCAGAGCTGGACGGCAAGGTGGCCCTCGTCGCGGGGGCGACACGGGGAGCGGGCCGGGGAATCGCGGTCGAGCTCGGTGCGGCCGGAGCCACCGTGTACGTCACCGGCCGCACCACCCGGACCAGGCGCTCGGAGTACGACCGCCCGGAGACCATCGAGAGGACCGCCGAACTGGTGACGGAGGCGGGAGGCCTCGGCATCGCCGTACCCACCGATCATCTGGACCCGGCGCAGGTCGCCGCGCTGGTGGACCGCATCGCGGCGGAGCACGGCCGGCTGGACGTCCTGGTGAACGACATCTGGGGCGGCGAGCACCTCTTCGCGTGGGACAAGCCCGTCTGGGAACACGACCTGGACAAGGGGCTGCGGCTGCTGAGGCTCGCGGTCGAGACCCACGCGATCACCAGTCACCACGCCCTGCCCCTGCTGCTGCGCCACGAGGGCGGCCTGGTGGTCGAGGTGACCGACGGCACCGCGGAGTACAACAGGGACACCTACCGGGTCTCGTTCTTCTACGACCTCGCCAAGGCCTCCGTGCTCCGGATGGCGTTCGCCCTGGGCCACGAGGTGGGGCCGCGCGGCGCCACGGCGGTGGCCCTGACGCCGGGGTGGCTGCGCTCCGAGATCATGCTCGACCACTTCGGTGTCCAGGAGGAGAACTGGCGTGACGCGCTGGAGCGCGAGCCGCACTTCGGGATCTCCGAGACCCCCTTCTACGTCGGCCGGGCCGTCGCCGCCCTGGCCGCCGACCCGCGGGTGAGCCGCTGGAACGGGCGGTCGCTGTCCAGCGGCGGCCTCGCCCAGGAGTACGGCTTCACCGACCTCGACGGCAGCCGCCCCGATGCCTGGCGCTACCTCACGGAGGTCCAGGACCCCGGGAGGCCTGCCGACACGGCTGGGTACCGCTGACCGCGAGGCGTCCCGCCCCGGCGGCGCGGACCGGGCCGACGGCGGGGGCGGGGCGTGAGCGGGCAAAGTCGCCGTGGCAGACCGTCCATCCGTGACGGCCGGCATCGGCGCCGTGTTCATTCCTGCCCCCAGTCCCATGTGTCGTAGTAGGCGGCCACGCCGGTACGACGGGCTTCCGCCACCGCGCACAGCCGGGCGAAGTCCCGCTGTGGCATCAGGGATCTCCACTCGCACAGCGGCAGGACCCGGGCCTCTTCGTGCTCCTTCGGGTCCAGGACGACGCGGCGGATCTGCTCATCCGTGAGGCGGCCGCCGTCGAAGACCGCGCCCATGGTGCTGTACGGCCACTCCGCCCCTGGCAGCCCGTAGACCGCGGCCAGGAGCCGTGGCGGGCCGTCGACCGCGATGCCGGTCTCCTCCAGGCACTCCCGGGTCGCGGTCTGCCACGGCCGCTCGCCCGGTTCCATCGTGCCGCCGGCCAGCTGCCACGGGTGCGTCGCGCTGTAGACGGAGCGCAGTTGGAGGGGCCGGTCGTGCGCGTCGGTGAAATACACGCAGGCGAAACCCGTGGCCTTCATGAGGGTCTCGGCGTACTGCTCCGGGGGCAGCCAGGTCCGCTCGGTCTCCGGCCCGTCGATCCGTCTCACCGGCTCATCGAGCCGCGTCATCCGCATCGGCGCGGGGCCTGCCGCGAAACCCAGCCGGCGGTGGAGCGCTGCCGCCTCGTCGCCGGCGTGCGACTCGAACAGGGTGACGCCCTCCGCGTGCAGCCGGTCGACCAGTGCGGTCAGAACCGCCCTGGCGAGCCCTCGGCGCCGGTGGCCGGGCCGGGTGGCGACGGTGTGCACGCGCGCCGCGAGTCCCCCGGGACAGGACGGTTCCGGGAGCACCGGTTGGATCAGGCCGAGGGCGCAGGAGACGGGCGTGCCGTCCGGGGCGTCGACGACGAACGCCCTGGCGTCCCCGCCGGGGGCCAGCCTGGCCGTCATCTGGGTACTGCTCCGGGTGATCCACTCCTCGTCGGGACGCCCGGAGAGGCCGACGTCGGACCGCAGCCGGACGATGCCCTCGGCGTCGGCGGGCGTGGCCCGGCGCACCACCGGCACACCGGGCACCCCCGCCCGACCGCCGCCCGCCGTCGTCGCGCTTTCCAATGTGTCTCCTCCGCTGGTGTCGGCTGCGTCGTGGTGATCAACGAGCCGGCCCCGATTTCGAACACATGTTTTTCGGTCGCTCCGAGAACCCCGGTCTTGAGCGGATGCCGGAGGGTGCCACGTGCACGGACCCTTGTCCCGCAAGGAATCCGCGGTGAAGGTGGTTGGCCGAAACGCCGATGCCCTCGGTCGGGAGGAACACACACCCGCGCCACGGAATTGGCGCTGTGGGCCAGGTCGGAACACCCGGGCGGAGAACCACGCCCACCGGGCTGTCAGCGGAATCGCTGCATCCCCGCCATCGGCAGAGCAGTTCCGGCCATGACAGCCTGGGAGTGCAACACCGGCGACCACTGAGAAGAGGATCTTCTGATGACCGCAGTGCTGGAGACAACCGATCGGCTGATCGACCCGCAGGTGTTCGCCGGCCGAATCCACATCGACGGCGAGTGGGCCAAGGGTGCGGGCGGGACGACCGACTCGGTCGAACCGGCCACGGGCGAGGTTCTCGCCACCATCGGCCTCGCCGACGCGTCGGACGTCGCCCGCGCCGCGGAGAGCGCCGAGCGCGCGCAGAAGGAGTGGGCCGCTCTCCCGCATCCGCAGCGCGCCGCCGTGCTCCGCCGGGCAGGCCGGCTGTGGGAGCAGCACGCCGAGGAGATCGTCGACTGGAACGTGCGCGAGGTGGGATCGGTCCCGCCGTTCGCCGGATTCGCCGTCAAGGTGACCGCGTCGGAGTGCTACGAGGCCGCTGCCCTGCCGTCCCACCCGCTGGGGCAGCTGCTGTCCAGCGAGGAGCCTCGTCTGTCGTTCGCCCAGCGGGTTCCCGCCGGTGTCGTCGGCGTGATCTCGCCGTTCAACGTGCCGCTGATCCTCGGCATCCGCGCCGTCGCTCCCGCTCTCGCGCTCGGCAACGCCGTACTGCTCAAGCCCGACCCCCGTACGGTCATCACGGGCGGAATCACGATGGTGCGGATCTTCGAGGAGGCGGGCCTCCCGAAGGGCCTGCTGCAACTGCTGCCGGGCGGCGCGGAGGTGGGCGCGGCGATCGTCGAGGACCCGCGGGTCCGCGTGATCGCGTTCACCGGCTCCACCCGGGCTGGCCAGGCGGTCGGTGAGCTGGCCGGGCGCCATCTCAAGCGTGCCCACCTCGAACTGGGCGGCAACTCGGCGTTCATCGTGCGCCACGACGCCGACGTCGACAAGGCCGTCAACCTCGCCACCTGGGGCAACTACCTCAACCAGGGCCAGATCTGCATGTCGATCGGCCGGCACATCGTGCACGAGTCGCTCTTCGACGACTACGTCGCGGGGCTCGCCGCCAAGGCCGATTCGATGGTGGTCGGAAACCCCGCCACCGCACAGGTGCACATGGGGCCCGTGATCGACGCGACGCAGCGCGACCGCATCCACACATGGGTGGAGGAGGCGGTGGAGCAGGGCGCGACCCTCGCGGCCGGCGGCACCTACGACGAGCTCTTCTACCGCCCGACGGTGGTCGCCTCTCCGCCCACGGACGCCACGGTGTACCGCGAGGAGGTGTTCGGCCCGGTCGTGTCGGTCGTGTCGTACTCGACCGACGAAGAGGCCGTGGCGCTCGCCGCCGACACCGGGTACGGCCTCTCGCTCGGCGTGGTGACGGCCGACGGGCTGGCCGGTCTGGAACTCGCCCAGCGCATCCCGACCGGCATCGTGCACATCAACGACCAGACCGTGAACGACGAGGCGAACGCGCCGTTCGGCGGGGTCAGGACGTCGGGGACCGGATCGCGCCACGGCGGCGCCGACGCGAATGTCGAGGCGTTCACCGAGACCCGCTGGATCACGCTCCGCCGCGAGCCCGCGCAGTACCCGCTCTGACAAGGAGCGGGGCGGCCGGTGTACCGGGACGCGGAGCCTTCGTCCCGGTACACCGGCCCGGGTGTGACCCGTGGGGCAGTCCTACGGGCCGCCCGGCGTCACGGGGTCACCGGCGGCCCGGCGTCACCTGGTCACCGTCCATTTCTGGTTGGCGCTTCCGGTGCAGGTCCAGATCTGCAGCCGTGTGCCGTTGGCGCTGTTGCCTCCGCTCACGTCCAGGCACTTGTTGGCCTGCGGGTTCACGATGTCGCGGGCCGCGGGCGTCGCCCACTGCTGTGCCGCCGTCCCGTTGCAGTCGTACAACTGCACCGGGGTCCCGTCCGCCGTACCGCCCGAAGCGACGTCCAGGCACTTGCCCAGCGCACGGATGGTGCCGTCGGAACCGACCGTCCACTTCTGTGCGGCTGTTCCGTTGCAGTCGTACAACTGCACCGCCGTGCCGTTCGCCGTCGCGCCGGCCGCGACGTCCGCGCACTTGCCCGCGAGGCCGGTGATGGGTCCGCCGCCCGACTGTTCGCCGGTGGTCACGCGGACGTAGTCGACGACCAGTTGCTGCGGGAAGGTGGTGCTGCCGTCCGGGTCTCCCGGCCAGTAGCCGCCGACCGCGAGGTTCAGGATGAGGAAGAACGGCTTGTCGAAGACCCACCGGTTGCCGTTGAGGTCGGCGGGCGTGCGGCGCTGGTACACCGTCCCGTCCACCGACCAGGTGATCGAGTCGGGCGCCCAGTCCACCGCGAAGGTGTGGAAGGCGTCCGCGAACGCCGCCCCGCCCGGCAGGGTGTA